>CAYGXL010000113.1:0-5184 GCA_964353935.1 uncultured Burkholderiaceae bacterium
GGCAGCGCCCGCCGAAGTCGCGCGCCAGGCCGAAGTTCAGGCAGATGCTCTTGGCGTGGCCGATGTGCAGGTAGCCGTTGGGCTCGGGCGGGAAGCGGGTGCGGATCTTGGCCGGATCGGTGGGCGCCTTCTCGTGGACGTCGTAGGCGCCCGGGTGTCCCGCCCAGCGGCGCGGCTCGTACGTGCCGCGCGCGAGGTCCGCCACGATGATGTTGCGGATGAAATTTGTCGCAGGCGCAGGCGTCTTGTCCTTGCCCGCGTCCCTCCCTTTGCTCCTGCCGGCGTCGTCCTTGCCGGCGGCCTTGTCCATGATGGGTTGGCTGCTTCTGTAATCGTAGTGTCATCGATTGTAGCCAGCGGACGCTGCGCCGCAGCACGGCAACGCCGATCTGGTGCGCGCTAACAACGAAAAAAGGGCGCCGTGCAGCGCCCCTTGGACGAAGATCGGCGGATCGCCGACGCGGAGGCTGCGCCGTCCGCGCCCTCCCAGAGTCAGTCCTCGGCGAAGCTGTACGGCCCGCCGCGCTCGAGCGCCTTTTTGTAGGCGGGCCGCGCGTGAATGCGCTTGAGGAAGCCCATCAGCTTCGGTCGGGATGCGTCGAGACCGGCGCGCTGCGCCGCGGCTTCGAGCGGGAAGCTCATCTGGATGTCCGCCGCGCTGAACTCGCGGCCGGCGAACCACTTGTGGTGCGTGAGTTCGGCTTCCATGAAGTCGAGCTGGCGCTTCAGGTTCGGCTCGACCATCATCGCCTTCACCTTGGCGGAGATCATGCGCGCGATCGGTTTCGCGAAGAACGGCATCGGCGCCTGCGCGACCTTGTCGCAGACGAGCTTGATCAGCAGCGGCGGCATGGCGGAGCCTTCCGCGAAGTGCATCCAGTAGGTCCAGCGCAGCCGCTCCGGGGTGCCGCGGGCCGGCGCGAGGCGTCCGTCGTCGTACCGCTCGACGAGGTACTCGAGGATCGCGCCGGACTCGGCCACGGTGACGTCGCCGTCGGTGATGACCGGCGACTTGCCGAGCGGGTGCACCTCACTCAGCTCGGGCGGCGCAAGCATCGTCTTGCGGTCGCGCTCGTACTTCCTGATCTCGTACGGGACGCCGATCTCCTCGAGCAGCCAGAGCACGCGCTGCGAGCGCGAGTTGTTCAGGTGATGGACGGTGATCATCGGCGAGTCTCGCGGGAAGGGAGGCGGAATTGTCCTCTATGGGCACCGGCGCGCGGCTGCTCGCCACCGACGGGCTCGGGCACACGCGCCTCCCGCGCGACCGCCACGCGGTGGACAGCGCGGTGCACTTCGTCACACGGCGCGTGCGCACGCACGCGCTGGCGCTCGCGGCCTGGGAATCCGTCTGGCAGGAGCGGGGCGCCATCCGCGCGGGTCTGCGGCACACTACGGGCCGCCCCTGCCCCGGAGCCCATTCCCATGTGGAGAAACCTGCTCAAGCTGCTGCACCACGCCAGCCTCGCCGGGCTGGGCGGCGGCATGGTCGTGATCCTCGTGCTGCTCGACACGATCGACGCGACGTCCCCGGGCGCCGTCGCGGGCATGCACGCGGCGATAGCGCTGGTCTGCAGTGGCCTGGTGGTGCCTTCGCTGGTCGTCCTGCTGCTCACGGGCATGCTGCTCGTGGTGGCGCGACCGCAACTGATCAGCGCGCGCTGGGTCTGGGCGAAGGCATTCTTCGGCGTGATCGTTGCCGCGACGCTGCTGGCTGGATTCCAGCCGCTGGTGAATGCGCTCGCGTCGATGTCGTCGACCGGCGCGCTGGGGACGCCGCCAGGCCCGCTGGCGAGCATGGTCGAGACCGAGCGCTGGGCCGCCTATCTCACGCTGGCTAACGTGGTCGCCGCGATGGCCATCGCCGTGTGGCGGCCGCGGCTCGGCCGCGCGGCCGCCGAGCGGGACGGCGACGGCTAGCGCGCGATCGGCTGTGTCCGCGCTTCCAGCCAGGCGAGCGCGGCGCCGGCGACGTGCGGGCCGACGCGGCGCCGCACTTCGGCGTGGTAGTCGTCGAGCCACTGCAGTTCGTCGGCGGCCATCATCGACGTGTCGACGAGGCGCGTGTCGATCGGACACAGCGTCAGCGTCTCGAACTGAAGGAACTCGCCGAACTCGGTGGTGATCGCGGGCACGTTGAGCACCAGGTTCTCGATCCGCACGCCCCACTTGCCGGGACGGTAGAGGCCCGGCTCGTTCGACGTCACCATCCCCGGTTCCATCGCCGTCTGCGGCTCGGGCGGCAGGTGCGGCGTGATGCCATGCGGTCCTTCGTGCACGTTGAGGAAGTAGCCGACGCCGTGACCCGTGCCGTGGCCGAAGTCCGCGTACTCGGCCCAGATCGGCGCGCGCGCGATCGTGTCGAGCATCGGGCTCCTCGTGCCGCGGGGGAACTTCACGCGCGACAGCGCGATCATGCCCTTCAGCACGAGCGTGAAGTCGCGGCGCTGCTCGGCCGTGGCGTGGCCCACCGGCACCACGCGCGTGATGTCCGTGGTGCCATATTCGTACTGGCCGCCGGAGTCGATCAGCAGCAGGCCGTCGCCGACCGTGCCGCGCATGCAGATCGTGGCGTGCGACTCCTCGGTCGCGCGGTAGTGCGGCAGCGCGCCGTTGGCATTGAAGCCGGCGATCGTCGAGAAGCTCGGGCAGACATAGCCGGGTCGGCGCGCCCGCGCCGCCGTGACGTGCTCGTCGATCGACAGTTCGGTGATCGTCTCGTGCCCGAGCGCCCCTTCGAACCACGCGAAGAACTCGGCGAGGGCGGCGCCGTCCTGCTCCATCGCCTGGCGGATGTGGTGCGCCTCGGATTCGGTCTTGCGACTCTTCGCGAGCGTCGACGGGTTGATCGCCTCGACCACGCGGACATCGCTCGCCACCGACTGCCGCAGCCCGTGCGTGATGCGGCGCGGGTCGATCAGCAGCGTGGCGCCCGAGGCCAGCCCGGCCATCGCGGCCGCGGCCCGGGCGTAAGGCGCGAGCGCGATGCCGTCGGCGGCCAGCCGCGCCTTCAGCGCCGCGCCGATCTTGCCTTCTCCGATGAACAGCGTCGCGCGCTCCGCCTCGATCAGCAGGTGCGCGAGGAAGACCGGGTTGTACTGGACGTCGGCGCCGCGCAGGTTGGTCAGCCACGCGATGTCGTCGAGCGTCGACACGAAGTGATGCGACGCGCCGAGCGCCTTCATTTCGGCGCGCGCCGCGGCGAGCTTGGCCGCGCGCGGCGTCGGCGCGAAAGGCGCCATGTGCTCGAACACGGTGGCCGCCGGCAGCGCCGGGCGCCCGGTCCAGACGTCGTTCAGCAGGTCGTGATCGGTGACGAGATCGATCGCGCGCGCCGCCAGCGCCGACTGCAGCTGCCGCGCGGCCGCGAGCCCGAGCACGTTGCCGTCGACCGCCACCGCGTCGCCGCCCTTCAGGTGCGTGGCCAGCCACTCGACGTGCGCCGTCGCGCCGACGCCGGAGAGCTTCACCAGTTCGACGCCGGTGCCGGCCAGCTGTCCCTCGGCCTGCGTCCAGTAGCGGCTGTCGACCCACACGCCCGCGAAGTCCGCGGTGACGATCAGTGTTCCGACCGAACCCGTGAAGCCGGAGAAATGCTCGCGGCCCTTCCAGTGATCCGGCAGGTACTCGGACAGGTGCGGATCGCTCGACGGCACGACGAGGGCGGCCAGGCCGCGGGACGCGAGCGCCTGTCGGATCGATTCGATGCGGGAGCGAATGCTGGCGCGGCGGGCGTCGAGGATGTCCATGGCGGGAGGGGTGCGGCGGAGACGTTCAGGCAATCAGTGTAGGCGAGACGCGCGACCCGCGGCGGGCGCCTCTGCTCCGAAAACGGGACGGGATCTACCTCGGTGGACCAAAGACCCGGGCGGTCCAGCCTGGCACGCGGCGTTCCATTGTGCGCACGATGTTCTCGTGCACGCGCTGCCGGAACTCGGCGTCCGGCTCGAACGCCATCGGCAGGGCCCGCGCCACGTGGGCGTTGCTCGCGCTCGACGCCGGCGCGGCGAGCGATCGCGTCGCTACCGCGAACACGTCGGTGCGGTTCGAGGTGTCGCCGCTGTTCGTCCGCACGTACACGGGAATGAACACGTTGTCGGCGCTTGCGAGGCCCTGGTAGTCGCCGAGGAAGTAGCCGCGCGCGACCGGAGCGGTCGCCAGGTCGAACGTCGCGCTGACACGGTGCTCGGTCCAGCGCGTGCCGTCGAGCGAGCGCGCGAGGATCAGTTCGGTCGGCAGCGTCGTCGCGTCGGCGGTGTTGCTGCGCAGGTCGTAGTAGGTGACGCCGATCGTGCCGTTCGCCGTCACGTGAACGCTCGGCGTGAAGGCCTGCGACGCCGGTGCGGAGTTCACCTGCGCCGGCGTGCTCCAGGTCTGGCCGCCGTCGGCAGAGCGCGCGAGCGCGACGCCGTCGCGGGCGCCGCCGGAGAAGCGTGCGTCCTGCCACGCGACCCAAAGGTGGCCGTTCGGGGCGACGGCAACCTGCGGCAGGTTGGCGCCGTCGCGGATCGGTGCGCCGGTATCCGGGTCGCGCGCGCCGACGGCGAGCGCATTGGCGATCCGGAACGGCCCGCTCCAGCTGCCGCCCTTGTCGGCCGAAACCAGCACGTTCAGGGTCGCGCTCGCCGGCGCACCGGCGGGGTTGTCGATGCGCGTGAATACATTGATCACTGTGCCGTTGGGCAGGACCGCGATGATGTTGCCGATGGTCTGGCTGCGCACTCCCGGGTCGTAGATTGGTCGCGCACCCTCCCAGGTCGCGCCGCCGTCGGTGGAGCGCGCGAGCATCGTCGGTCCGCCGCCGGCCGCGGCGAGGCGGTCCCATACCGCGTAGACGTAGCGCGGGTCGGTCGGGTCAGCGGTGATGGAGTTCTTGTCGTTGAAGAACAGGCTCTCGTCGCGGATCAATGTCGAGACCGGTCCCCACGTGCGACCGCCGTCGGTCGAGCGGCTGACGAGCATCGCGTTCGCCGAGCCCGCGGTGAACGACCCGCCGCTCGAGGCAAGCGCCATCTGGAACGCCGCGCCGTCGGGCGCGAAGGTGACCCACGGATCGGTCGCGCGCTGGTAGTCGCCGCCATTGCCTGCGTTTCCGCCGGCGCAGTGCGAGAAGGGAATCGCCATTCGCGTCCACGTCACGCCGCCGTCGAGGGTCGTGGCGGTGATCAATCCATTCGCCGAGCC
>CAYGXL010000113.1:5284-8817 GCA_964353935.1 uncultured Burkholderiaceae bacterium
GGCGCAGGGTCATCGCCTCCGCCCCCGCACGCGGACAGCACCGCACCCGAAGCGATCGCGCAGGCGAAGAGCCGGCATCGTGCGGTCATGTCTTCACTCCCGAGTCAGCATGCGCGGATTGTGCAAGGGACCGGTGATGAGCGGTCGACGTGCGACGGCTTTGAGAATCCGCGACGCGAAAGCGCCATTGGCCGCGACGGATTCCGACGAACGGCGGCAGGTGCGCGCGGCCCGGTGCGGGGTCGACTGCCCGAGTGAGCCGCGCGGTCAGGCGCAGCGACCTCGACGTGTGCGCGCGGTCACACGCGCAAGCGATCGCTTCCTTGCATGCGTGTTGGAACGCCGTTGACCAAGGTCAACGGCCCACTGGCGGCATTGCGTAGCCTCACTTCCGCATGTTCCTCTTTGTGCGGCGGCGCAAGGGAGGGGCGCTTCGGGTACGCTGGCGCGGTTCCGATGCGTTTTGCGGCCGCCGCATTCTCCCTTTCGCATGTCTTCTGACCTGATACGCAAGGCCAAGGTGTCTGCGTTGGCGGGCGCGTCTGCCGACGACTCCGCGGGCGCGTGCGACCACTGTGGCGACTCGCTCGCGGGCTTGCGCGTCGTGCGCCGGCCGCTGGGCCCGACGATGAAGTCGTTCTGCTGCAACGGCTGCTCGTTCATCGCCGAGCAACTGTTCCTGGCGCAGGCAGGCAGCAAGGACCGCGAGACGCTGGCATCGATCGTCAATGCCGGTTCGGAAGAGGCAGCGGTCGTCCCCGGCGGCGGCTACGCGCAGGTGCAACTGCCGATCCGCGGCATGGTGTGCAGCGCCTGCGCCCTCCTGATCGAGCACACGCTCCGGAAGCAACCGGGCGTGGCGCGCGCCAACGTCGACTTCGGCGCGCAGCTCGCCTACATCACCTTCGACCCGCACCTCGCCACGCGCGTCGAACTGCAGCGTTCGATCGAGCGCGCCGGCTACGACGCCGGACGCGTTCCAGTGGACGAGCGCCGCGTGCGCCGCGTCGAGCTGCTGCGTGTCGCCATCGCGTGGCTCGGCATGATGCAGGTGATGATGCTGGCCGTGCCGCTGTACTTCGCAGCGCCGGGCGAGGTGCCGGCCGACATCGAGCAGCTGATGCGGATCGCCAGCCTGGTGCTGACGCTGCCGGTGATCCTCTTCTCGGCGCAGCCTCTGTATCGCGCGGCGTGGAGCCAGTTGCGGATGGGGGCGATCGGGATGGACCTGCCGGTCGTGCTCGGCATCACCGCGGCCTTCGTCGCCAGCACCGGTGCCACCGTTGCCTCGCGCGGCGCCGTCTATTTCGACTCGGTGACGATGTTCATCGCCCTGGTGCTGGCGTCGCGCTGGGTGCTCGCGCGCGGACTCGCATCGGCCCGCGAGCACATCGACGCGGCGCGCCGGGGCTCGACGATCTCGGCGCTGCGGCTGGTTGCCTTCCCGTCGTCGCTGGCGACCGAGGCGGTCCATGCGGAGCTACTGAAGATCGGCGATCGCGTGCTGGTGCCGCCGGGCGAAACGGTGCCCGCCGATGGCGTCGTCGTGCATGGCCGCTCGAGCTGTTCGCAGGCCTGGCTCACCGGCGAGTCGACCCCGGTGGACAAGACCAGCGGGGCGCCGATCCTCGCCGGCTCGATCAACCTCGACCAGCCGCTGGTCGTCGAAGTGACGCGCATCGGCGCGTCGACCTCGCTCGCCGCCCTGCAGCGGCTGGTCGACGAGGCGGGCCGGGAACGGCCGCACATCGTCGAGAGCGCCAACCGGATCGCCGGCTGGTTCCTGTGGGCCGTGCTCGCCATCACGGTCGCCACGGTGGTCGGCTGGTGGTTCGTCGATCCGTCGCAGGCGCTGCCCAACGCCGTCGCGGTGCTCGTCGCCACGTGCCCGTGCGCGCTGTCGCTGGCGGCTCCCGCGGCGGTCGCGGCGGCGCAATCGGCCCTTGCGCAGCGGCGCATCCTGCTCGCGCGCACCATTGCCATCGAGACGATGGCGCGGGTCGACGTGCTCGCCTGCGACAAGACAGGCACGCTGACCACCGGCGAGCCTGCGCTTCTGCGACAGCTCGTCGTGCGCGAGAGTGATCCCGAGGAGATCCTGGCTGTTGCGGCGGCGCTGGAGATGATGTCGACACACCCGTATGCGCGTGCGCTGATCGCGGCGGCGCAGTCCATCCGGAAGTCGTTGCCGAGCGTCGTCGACGGACGTGTCGAGCCTTCGGCCGGCATCGAGGGCACCGTCGGCGGCCGGCGACATCGCCTCGGCAAGCTGGAGTTCGCGCTGCCGGACAGGCTGGCCTCGCACCGCTCCGGCATCGCCACGATCGTGCAAAAGGAAGGCCTGGGCGCCGCGAGCTACGTCCTGCTCGCCGACGAGCAGGGCTCGATCGCCGTGTTCGTGTTCGGCGAGCGGCTGCGCGAGGACGCCGCGGCACTGGCGGACCACGCAGCAGATCGCGGCATCGACGTGGTGGTCCTCTCCGGCGACCGGCGCGAGCCGGTGCAGGCGGTGGCGGCGTCGCTCGGGATCGAGCGGGCGCTGGCGCACCAGACGCCGGACAGCAAGCGCTTGTGGGTGGCCGGGCAGCAGCGCGCCGGTCGCGTCGTCGCGATGCTGGGTGACGGCATGAACGATGCGCCGGTGATCGCGCAGGCCGATGTGTCGCTCGCGCTCGCCAGCGGGTCGACACTGGCGCAGGCGCGCGCCGACCTCATCGTCCTGTCGTCGCGGCTCGGTGACGTCGACTTCGCGTTCGCCATCGCGCGCCGCGCGATGCGGATCGTCCGGCAGAACCTGGCGTGGGCCTTCGGCTACAACGTCCTGATCATTCCGCTGGCTGCCTTCGGCTATGTGTCGCCGGCCGTCGCCGCGGCCGGGATGGCGGCCAGTTCGCTCCTCGTCGTCGGCAACGCGCTGCGTGCCAAGCGCCTGCCGAAGACCTGAGGGGCCCGCCAAGACCCGGCGCATGCGCGAGCCAAGCGTCAAGAGGCCCTCGTGGAATCGCTCTATCTCCTGATCCCTCTGTCCGTCGTCCTCGTGCTGCTGATCGGCGGAATCCTCGCGTGGGCCGTCATGTCGGGCCAGTTCGAGGAACTCGACGACGTCGGCAGGAAGGTGCTCGACGACGACGAGAAGGCCGGCCACGGCTGACGTCTCGGCACCACTACGGCGCGTCGGGTTTCTTCAGGAACGCGCTTCACGTTGCAGCGCTTCCGGGCGGTTGACCTGCGTCAACCACGACCGGCGTACGAACCCTAGCATCCCCTCCCGGACGAGGAGATTTTCTCTTCCGGTGAACGGAGTAGACGGGCTGCAAGCAGGCCCGTGATCTCGGTCTCCGCTTCGACAACCAGCCAAGGCCACGCGCCAACGCCCTGCCGCACGTTCTCCTGCACGAGGAATCGATGAGCCCAACTGTGACTACAGACGGCACTTACAACTACAAGGTCGTACGGCAGTTCGCCGTGATGACGGTGATCTGGGGCATCGTCGGCATGCTGGTCGGCGTGATCATCGCCGCCCAGATGGCCTG
>CAYGXL010000114.1:0-8663 GCA_964353935.1 uncultured Burkholderiaceae bacterium
TCCAGCTGGAGCCCTGGGCGTGCAGCGGCGCCGCCCAGGCGAGTCCGATGGTCGTCACGAGTGCGACGGCACGTCGCAGAGCGCGCTTGCAATTAGCCATGGTGTCCGTCACTCCTGAGGCGCGGTACCCGTGCGGCCGAAGAACTCCTCGCTCCCGGGCGACGGCGTCGGCGCACCGCTGGCGCGCTGGCGAGTGAATAGGCCGCAGCATTTGTTTGTCGACATGATCAAGCTTGGGGTCGGAAGCATTGTGCGGTAAAGAAGTGTAACGCGACCCCGGCGAGTTGGTCCCGGGCCAGGGTCAGGCGTCCAGGGCCCCTGCTGCAGAGGCCTCGGAGGCCGCACCGTGACGTGCGCCTGCGCGGCCAAGTGCGCCGGGTCCGGCGCGCCGATTCATGTGGACGTTCTTGCCTTTCGATCTGGAATAATGCCCCGGCAGCAGACGGTGCCCGTGAGGAGACGACCAAATTTCCAGCGAAGAACTGCGTAACTATGCCACGGTGATCGCGGCTCTCGTCGCGGTCCTCGTGTTCATCGTCAACACCTGGTCGCAGAACCGCAACCGCCGCATCGAGAATCTCTCGCGCTTCAATCAGGCTCACCAGCGTCTGTTTGCCGACAACGGCTATCTCGCGCGCAACCTCGCCGCCATCGAGAGCGGCAAGATGCAGCGCAACTCCAGCGACACCGAGTCCGAGGCCCGCTTCCACCTGATGCTGCTGGAGATCGAGCGGCTTGCGGTGCTGGCCAACAACAAGGCGGTGCCCCGCTCGACACAGGTCTATCTGTTCGGCTCCTACGCGCCAACCCTGCTGGCGCTCTTGACCGAAGCGGAGCGCGAGAACATGTTCTGGGAACTGGCGCGCGCCTATCTCGAAGGCATCGCGCGCGATGCCGAGCGCTACGCGAAGCTCTCCCGCAGCGAGCGGGCGCAGTTCTGGCGCTGAGGGCACGTGCTCGGCGCACGACAAGAAGCACGAAGCGAGGAGACGGCATGCTGCAACTGCTGAGGTTGCTGACGACGGTTCTGATCCTGGGCGGCTGTGCCGCGCTGGAACGCAATCCGGTCCCGCTGGCGGACGGCGCGCGCGCCACCATCCCCGGCATGCCGGACGTGCGCGCCTGGGCGGCCGCTCCGAGCGAAGCCATGGAGCGCGACTTCGCGCTGTCCTTCAGGCAGGAACGGCCAGGCACCTTCGTCCGGCGTGCCGACGGCCGCACCGTGTATCCGCAACTCGCGCTGTCGGGCGGCGGTCCGAATGGCGCCTTTGGCGCCGGCTTCCTGAAAGGCTGGACCGAAAGCGGTCAGCGCCCGGTGTTCAAGATCGTCACCGGCGTTTCCACCGGCGCGATGATGGCGCCCTTCGCGTTCCTCGGTTCTGCGTATGACGAACGCATCGAGCACTTCTACACGACCACGGCCACGCAGGACGTGTTCTCGATGCCGCGTTCGCTGCTGCTGCAGGTGCTGCGCGGCGAAGCCGTGGTGGACTCCGCGCCGCTGGCAGCGCTGATCGCCAGCGACCTGGACATGGCTCTGCTGCAGCGGATCGCGGCGGCGCACGCCGAAGGGCGGCGGCTGTACGTCGGCACGGTCGACCTCGACGCACAGCGCTTCGTCGTATGGAACATGGGCCTGATCGCCCAGGCCGGCACGCCGCAGGCACTGCAGCTGTTCCGCGACGTCGTGCTGGCATCGGCCTCGGTGCCGCTTGCAGTTCAGCCGGTGTTCTTCGAGGTGGACGTCGACGGGCGGCGCTATGACGAAATGCACGTCGATGGCGCGGTCGGCTTGCGTGTGTTCTACAACGGCGGCCTGTTCCGGACGTCCGTGGTGCGCCAGCGCGCGATCGAGCAGAGCACCTACGAGGACGTGTACATCATCCACAATGGCCAGTTGTCGCCGCAGGCCGAGCACACCGACCGCACCCTGCGCGCCATTGCCAACCGGACACTGCGCGCGCTGTCCCTGGGTGCGACGGCCGGCGACCTGTTCCGCATCTATCTCCAGACCGGCGCCGAGGATGCAGGCTTCCACTGGGTGACGATGCCCGATGGCGTGGAACTGCGTGGCGACGAGTTGTTCGATCCGCTCAAGATGCGCGAGCTGTTCGCGCTGGGTTACGAGATGGCGCGCCAGGGTCCGCGCTGGCAAACCCAGCCGCCGGGCTACGCGCGCGTCCTTGGTGGCAACCGGTAGCGCGCAGTCGCCGGCACGTTGGGCTGCCGGTCGATCGATCTCGATTCCCTTCGTCCGCTGCGGCATCGCGCGCCCGCTTCGAGGCGGCGCTGGAACACGTGGCGCTGCACGAAGGGCTGACCCTGCCGCCGTGACCGCGTCGATGACGGAAAGCCGCCTCGAACCCTCGATGAGCAACCACCGCCCTCACGAAGTCGGGCACCGCTTTGCGGTGCGCCGCGCCTGGCGGACCCGCGAGCTGTCGGTCAGCTACATCGCCAGCTTCGATATACCCTCCATGAACCTCGACCTGCCTGCCACCATGCTGCGCCTCCTGCTGTTGTTCACACTCGCCGCCCTGCCCCTCTGGAGCCACGCCATCGAAGAGCCCGACTACGAAGTCATTCGCAAAATCGACGACGTGGAGTTGCGCCAGTACGCGCCCTACGTCGTGGCCGAGGTGGTCCTGAATGCCACGGCCGAAGAAGCGGGCAGCCAGGCCTTCCCGATCCTGGCGGGCTACATCTTCGGCAAGAACAAGGGCGACAAGAAGTTCGCGATGACCGCCCCCGTCACCCAGTCTGCCGCGCCCGTGAAGATGGAGATGACCGCACCGGTGACGCAGGCCGCCGTGGCGGGCGGCACGCGGGTGCAGTTCGTCCTGCCCAAGGGCGTGACGCTGGCATCCGCCCCGGAGCCGCTGGACCCTCGTGTGCAGCTGCGCCTCGTCCCGGCCAGCCAGTGGGCGGCCATCCGGTACTCGGGGACCTGGTCGCAGTCCAACTACGAGGAGCACCTCGCGCTGTTGAAGGCTGCGCTCGACAAGGCGGGCGTGGCCACGCAAGGCGAGCCCGTGCTGGCGCGCTACAACCCGCCGTTCACGCCGTGGTTCATGCGGCGCAACGAGATCTGGCTGGCCTTGCGCTGACGGCGATCGCTTGGCAGGGCGCCACGCCCACGCACCTTCGTGCGACCGGATCGACCCCATGGAAACCACAGCATGCGCATCCTGATGACCGGCGCCACCGGCCTGATCGGCCGTGAGTTGGGCAAGGCGCTCGCGGCCCGCGGCGACACGCTCGTCTGCCTCGTGCGCGACGTGAGCGCGGCGCGGCGGCGGCTGCCCTTCCCCGCCGTGCGCCATGCCTGGGACCACACCCGCCCGGTGCCTGCCGAAGCCCTGCGCGAGGTCGATGCCGTCGTGAACCTGGCGGGCGAACCCGTCGCCGACACGCGCTGGACGACGGCCAGGAAGGCGCTGATCCGCGACTCGCGCGTCCACGGCACGCGACAACTGGTGCGGGCCGTGCAGGAACACGGCGCAAGCGTGGCGACGTTCGTGCAAGGTTCGGCCATCGGCTGCTACGGCGACCGCGGCGACGAACGACTCACGGCTGCCAGTCCAAAGGGCACCGGCTTCCTGGCCGATGTGGTGCAGGCCTGGGAGGCCGAGCTTCGACCGCTGGCCGAGCAGCGGCCGCAATTGCGCGTGCCGGTCGTGCGCACGGGCATCGTGCTGGCGCGCGAGGGCGGAGCGCTGGCCGAGATGCTCCCGATGTTCAGGCTCGCGGCGGCCGGTCGGCTCGGCACCGGCCGGCAGTGGATGAGCTGGATCCACCTCGACGACATCGTCAGCCTGTTCCTGCACGCGCTGGACGCCGCGCCGTCCGGCATCCTCGAGGGCGTGGCGCCGCAGCCGGCCACCAACCAGCAATTCACGACGGCGCTGTGCCGGTCGCTGGGAGTGATCGAGAACCTGCCGGCGCCTTCATTGGCGATCCAGGCCCTGTTCGGCGAGCGAGCCGCCATCGTGCTCGGCAGCACGCGCCTGGAGCCGCTGGCCACGCAGGCGTCGGGCTTTCGATTCCGCTTCGAGGCGGTCGAGCAGGCGCTCGACGACCTGCTCGCGCCCCTGCGTGGCGGCGTCCGCATGCGAGTGTGGGAGCAGTGGCTGCCGCACGCCGCGCAGGACATCTGGCCGTTCTTCTGCGATGCCAACAACCTCGAGGACATCACGCCCCCGTTCCTCTCCTTCCGCGTGCTCGGCCAGTCGACGCCGGCGATCGGCACCGGCACGCTGATCGACTACCGGCTCAAGCTCAACGGGATCCCGATCCGCTGGCAGACCCGCATCGACACCTGGGATCCGCCGCGCCGTTTCATCGACCTGCAGGCGAAGGGGCCGTACTCGCTGTGGCACCACACGCACGACTTCATCCCGATGGGAACCGGCACGATGATGCGCGACACGCTTCGCTACCGCCTGCCTGCGGGCTGGCTCGGCGCACTGGCCGGCGGCGGCAAGGTGGCCAGCGATGTCGAGCGCATCTTCGACTACCGCTCGCGCAAGATCGACGAACGGTTCAGCGCCTGAGGCCTGTGGGTCACGCGGGCCCGACCGCTTCAAGTTCAGTTCAACACGGCTGGCCGCCTGTGCGTTCCTTGGCCGGCCGGCAGAACACCTAACCGAACGGCGACTCATTCCACAGCCATGCGGCGCGCCTGACGCCGCTCGAGTCGCCGTGAGCGTGCTTCCTGAGTCGGGTGGCAACGTGATCGGAGAAGACCTGCGCCGCCCAGAGCCGCGGCACGGTCTCGTACAAGCGGTCAATGTTCGAGACGCCACCGCCCAGGACGATCACGTCAGGGTCGAGCACGTTGATCACGCCGGCCACAGCGCGCGCGAGGCACGACTCGAACCGGGCGATGGCTGCCTCGTTCGACGCCCCGCCCTCTCGAGCCAGGGCCGGCTCCGCACAAGTACGTCTCGATGCATCCCGATCGGCCACAGTAGCGGGGACTTAACAGCAGATCGTCGCCGACTGGCAGGGGCAATGGATTCTGACCCCACTCCCCAGCGATCATATTCGGTCCCTCGAGTCCCCAAGACTGACGCAAGTATGGGTCATCCGTCCCAAATACATTCAAATTCAGCATGTTTTGGGTTACTTTTCCCATATGGACATTGCGACTGCTCGACTGTCGACGGCACTCAGCGACGCCGTATTGCGTGTGCTGCGTGCGCTGGTCCGGGTGCTGGTCAGGCACGGCATGGCACTGCCCGCCTTCGTCGAACTTGCCAAGCGCGCCTATGTCGACGTGGCACTCAACGACTTCGCGATCCCCGGCCGCAAACCGTCGGTGTCACGCGCCGCACTTCTGTCCGGGCTCACCCGCAAGGAAGTGCAGCGCCTGGTCGAAGGCCAAGGACACGCTGCGGGCGGTGCGGCCGCACTGCCCGAGAGCCGCGCCGCCCGCGTCGTCGCTGGCTGGGTGCGCGATGCCGACTTCCACGGTCCCGACGGCGATCCGCTGCCGCTGCGCTTCGACGGTGCCGAGCCGACCTTCTCGAAGCTGGTCCGCCGCCACAGCGGCGATGTGCCGCCGCGCGCGGTGCTGGATGAACTTCTACGCGTCGGCACCGTCGAGCGCGGTGACGACGGCGTTCTCCACCTCCTGACGCGCGTCTACATCCCGCGCGCGAGCGACGCCGCCAAGCTCGGCATCCTTGCAGTCGACGTGCCCTACCTGATCGGCACGATCGACCACAACCTTCAGGGACTCGAGCCCAGTCGCTTCCAGCGCAAGGTGATGTACGACAACCTGCCGTCGGAAGCGATGGACGAGTTCCGTGCCGTCTCGTCCCGCCACGCGCAGGAACTGATCGAACTGCTCGACCGCTGGCTTGCGAACCATGACCGGGATGCCAACCCGGCGGTGACTGGTAGCGGCCGCATGCGCGCTGGCGTCGGCATATTCAGCTTCGAAGAACTCATTGAATCGCCAGCCGAGCGCACGCCGGCTGCGCGAGCCGCGCGTCGTCGCACGCGAGCGTCTCGACAGGGAGAAAACAAATGAACGAACCAACAGCTCTTCGCGCCGGGCTGCTCGCCGCTTGCCTGGTTGCAGTCGCCGGTTGCGGCGGGGGCACCGATGGCACCGGCAGCCCCGCCCCTTCCTCCACTGCCATTACCACGAGCGGTGTGATGACCAAGGGCAGCGTGATCGTCAACGGTGTGCGCTACGACGATTCCGCCGCCATCGTCACCGACGACCGCGGCCGTACTACAGCAGCCTTGGCCAACGGCATGGTGGTGAAGCTACGCGGCCGCAGAAGCGACAGCGGGAACGGCATTGCCGAACGCGTCGATGTGGAAAACGAACTGCGCGCCAAGATCACCGCGATCAATACCGCCGCCAGCCCCCAATCGTTGGTCGCCGCCGGCGTCACCGTGCTGGCGGACAGTCAGACGGTGTTCGCAGGCGTGGCCAACTTCGCGGCACTGACCATTGGCGAACGCGTCGAAGTACACGGCTTGCGCGATGGCAGCGGCACCCTGCATGCATCGCGCGTCGAACTCGTAGGCGCCGGTCAGGGTGCCGACGAGCTGCGTGGCACCGCGTCGTCGATCAATACCGGCTCCGACACCTTCGTTCTCAACGGCAACATCACCGTCAACTACGCGGGCGCGACCTTCAGCCCAGTGGACGCCCGCGAAACCTCGCTCGCCAACGGCGCGGTCGTAGAGGTCCGCGGCAACCTGGCGGGCAGTGTGTTCACCGCCGTGCAGGTGGGCATCGAGGACCTGGAAGACGACAGCCTGCGCGGCAGGCCCGACGAAAAGCAGGACGTCGAAGGGTTCGTCAGCGGCTTCACTGCACACCCAGGCAGCTTCCGGGTCAACGGACGCAGTGTGACCACCACCGCAAACACGCGCTTCGAAGGCGGTACGGCGGTCGACCTTGCCAACAACGTCAAGGTCGAGGTCGAAGGCATCGTCGATGCGCAGGGCGTGCTGGTGGCAAGCAAGATCGAGTTCCGCAGTGTTCGCGTCCAACTCCACGGACGCGTGACCGCCGCCGACGTTGCGGCGGGCACAGTCGTCGTGCTCGGTCAGACAGTGCGCGCCACCGGCCTGACCCGGATTGAGACCCTGAGAAACGGCGGCAGCTCGACGTCACTCGCCGATCTCACCGCGAACGTCGATTGCGTGCAGGTGCGCGCAACAGTCAAAGGCACGACCATCGTCGCCGACGAGATCAAGGAGCCCAGCAGTTGCGGCAAGGAACTGGTCCAGGCGAGCGTCAGTGCAAAGAACGAATCCAACTTCACGCTGACCTTCTTCGGCTCGCTGAACGCGTCGCTCGCCAACACCTCGAGGTTCGTCGACAGCAATGATCGGCTGATCACGCGTGCACAGTTCTTCGCCGCGATCGGGCCGGCGAACGGCACGTCGCCCGGCACGCTGGTCAAGGCCCAGGGCAATTCGCTCGGGGCGGTCGAGGAGGCAGAACTCGAAGACTGAAGTGAAGACTTCCGGTCCACCCCGGTCGAGGCGCGTAGGTGCCACTCGGCAGACAGGGTGAACCGGGAACCGGCGGTGCCTGTCGCTTCGCGTGTCGGTCATGTCGGCACCGGTAAGCGACCCGCCGACCAACGGTGTCCGAAGGCGTTGTCTGTGCCTTGGAGATGCCGTTGGTGGCAAGGCGGAACGGCGGTGTGGGACGACGTCTGGAGTCCAGGCCAATCGTCCAGTGCCGATATCGATTCACTTACCGGAGGGATGAAGCCATGAGAATGCGAAAAGATCTCGCCAGAATTTTCTTCCGACCCACAGCGGTCGCACTGGCCGTCAGCCTGCTGTTTGGTTGCGGCAGCGGAAGCGACGGCGATCCGCCTCCGATCGATCAGCTTGCGTCAGTAGCGGTGATCGAGACCGCCACGACGCTTTCGGTCAAGGCAGAAATGCGCTCTGCCGGCAAGCCGACAATCCACGAGACACAGTCGTTGCAGTACGCCTTTGCGGCAAGAATCGACGCCGGCCCGAACAAGGGCTTCGCACTGAAAGGCCTGCTCACGTTGAAGGGCGAGCGCGAAGACGATGGCTATACCGAAGTTGAAGGGCGGCTCTTCCCGGATGCCGGCCCGCTGGAGCCGCAGCCCCCTGCCGACCTCGAGGCGCAGTTCGACGCCAAGCGCAAGGATTTGAAGGCAGCGCTCCGCGCCGATATCAATGCTCTTTCGGAGGAACTCAGACTTGCACTCGCCAATGGCGCAGTCCCTGGATCCTCTGGGCCGAGCGCCGCGCAGAAAGAGGCCCTGGCGCTGTTCAAGTCGAAGTTCCGCCAGCGCATGGCCGAATACCGCGCTGCGCTCAGCGCACTGGTCGCCGAATTCCGTGCCGCATGCGACAGCAGAAGGCCGCCAGGAGATGACGACGACGAGGAAGACGAAAGGGCTGCCAGGGGCTATGAGGTTGAAGGCAGGATCGATGCCGCCGGTGTGATCACACTGACCATCAGCCTCGGCGACCGGGGCAAGGTTCGCGCGACCGGGACCATTGGCACCGATGGCATCGCGAAGGGCACGCTGACCGGACCGGCCAGCGGTGACTTAGGCACCTGGACCGCGACAGCAGCGGTGACCGATCCATCACCGACGTCGCCACAGCCGCCGGCACCGCCGCCACCAGCACCGCCGGCA
>CAYGXL010000115.1:0-8573 GCA_964353935.1 uncultured Burkholderiaceae bacterium
TCGCGTCTTGCTAGAAAGAAGAGGGCATAGGTGTACGAAGTTGAGCAGGATGCGGCACATCGATTTGAGGTCGGCATGCGTACCTTCGGCTTCCATAGTCTCGCCGCGGGGGCGCGTAACCAGCGGGCGTCCGCGCGCCCGGATCGAGGTTCTTGCAGGTGAGTTGACGAGCCGCTTGCTTCGACTTGCGGCACTGCTGTCAGCAAGCGGGGTACTCGCCGGATGTACCGCGTTCACGCCGTACCCGACTCAGTGGTCGCAGCCGACGGCGGAGCGGCTCGGAGAATGCCCCCTCATCCCGGGTCGCTATCGGAACGCCGCAACCGAGGTGACGACAATCGTCTATCCGCTGACGAGGTCGACGCCGGGCGGCGGACCAGGTTGGAGTGGCACACATCTGCTCGCGTTGAGTCTTGACGCTTCTTTGCGCGACTCCGGTCCCTGGGTCGAAATCGAACAGCCCGACGACCGAACGCTCGTCGTAAAGACACCGGTGTGGTTGAACGAGACGGAGCAGGAAGTGAAACGGGTGTTGGACAGATCCAAAGGTCACTTTGCCTGCGCGGATGGCACCCTGTCTGTTTCCATGAGGACCAAGTCCGCCGCTGCGGCGGCCGGGTTATCCGAGGGCTGGACCGCCCTAGGCCTTCTGCTGGGCTCCGCTGAGGTTCACGCGGAGCGGCACCTGTTTACGCGCGCAGAGAACGGCGACCTTGTGATGAAGGTCGAGGAGACCCGTACTGGCGTCGACAGGTTTGTCATTCCCCATGGCGACGCCAACTCGTTCTACATGCGCTGGACGCCCTATCCGCCGTTCGACGCAGTACGTCCTGGCGATCGGTAGGCCCACGCGAAGGTGTCAGCGCGACCTCGGGCTGCATGCGACGGCGATGACTGAAAAGTATCGCGACGGCCAGAAGTGGAGATTTGGAGGCGGGGGTCGGAATCGAACCGGCGTACACGGATTTGCAGTCCGCTGCATGGCCACTCTGCCACCCCGCCGCCGCGGCACCGCGTTGAAGAGCGGAGCGATGCCGTTGAAACAAAAGGGGAAGCGCTGTGGCTCCCCCGGGAAAACTGGAGCGGGCGAAGAGTCTCGAACTCTCGACCTCAACCTTGGCAAGGTTGCGCTCTACCAACTGAGCTACGCCCGCTCGGCGAGCCGCGAATTATAGCGGGGGAAGAAGGAGTGTCAAACCGATGCGACACGCGCGGGCCACACGCAGGCCTTCACGTGTCGTCGTTGAGGTGCGGCCACGCCATCCGCAGGTAGATCAGCATCGAGTAGACGGTGAGCACCGCGGCGATGTAGATCAGCAGCGTCCCGAGCAGGCGCACGTCGATCACGCCGAACAGCGGGTCGTGGAACAGCAGCATCGGGATCGCGACCATCTGCGCGATGGTCTTGAACTTGCCGAGCGAGTTGACCGACACGCTGCCCGACTTGCCGAGCTGCGCCATCCACTCCCGCAGCGCCGACACGGCGATCTCGCGGCCGATGATCACGAGCGCGACGAACTCGTCGACGCGGCCGAGCGACAGCAGCACCACGAGGGCCGCACTGACCATCAGCTTGTCCGCGACCGGATCGAGGAAGGCGCCCTGCGGGCTCGTCATCCCGTAGCGGCGCGCGATGTAACCGTCGAACGCGTCGGTGACCGCCGCGAGCACGAACAGCCAGCACGCCGTGGCGTTCTTCCAGTGCGCCGGGTACCAGGTGTCCGGCACGTAGAAGATTCCGACGATGAGCGGAATCATCGCGATGCGGGCCCACGTGAGCCACATCGGCAAGTTGAAACTGAGACGGGAGCTATTCGGTGGGCTGGCCATGCAACTGGGCGTAGATCCGCGCCGCCAGCTTACGCGAAACGCCTTCGACGGTTGCGATGTCGTCGATCGAGGCGGAGGCCAGCCCGCGCATGCCGCCGAAGCGAGCGAGCAGCTTCTGCCGCCGCTTCGGCCCGATGCCTTCCATGCCTTCGAGCTGCGAGGTGTTGCGCGTCTTCGCGCGCCGCGCGCGCATCCCCGTGATGGCAAACCGGTGCGCCTCGTCGCGGATCTGCGCCACGAGCATCAGTGCCTGCGACTCGCGCCCGAGCACCAGCGCCGGCCGGTCGTCCGGGAACACCAGTTCCTCGAGCCCGACCTTGCGCTCCTCGCCCTTCGCGACGCCGACCAGCACGCCGGGGTCGAGCCCGAGTTCCTCGAACACCTGCCGCGCCACCATGACCTGTCCCTTGCCGCCGTCGACCAGCACGAGGTGCGGCAACGCGCTCTCGCCGCGCGCCACCGGCGAGAAGCGCCGCGTCAGCACCTGCCTCATCGCGGCGTAGTCGTCGCCCGGCTCGATGCCTTCGATGTTGAAGCGCCGGTACTCGGCCGGGCGCATCTGGTGGCTGGCGAAGACCACGCACGACGCCTGCGTCGCCTCGCCGGCGGTGTGGCTGATGTCGAAGCACTCGACGCGCATCTTGTCCGCGTCGTCGTCGCCGAGGTCGACGTTCAGCGTCTCGATCAGCGCGCGCGTGCGCGCGATCTGCGAGCCCTCCTCCGCGAGGCGCCGCGCGAGGGCCAGCTTCGCGTTGGACTCGGCCATCTCCAGCCAGCGCCGTCGCTGGTCGTGCGGGTGGCGCACGATCTGCACCCGGTGGCCGGAGGAGTCCGACAGCATCACCGCGAGTTCCTCCGCGTCGACGTCGGCGTTGACGACGAGCGTCGGCGGACAGGGCTGGATCACGTAGTGCTGCGAGATGAACGCCTCGAGGACTTCGGCGACGTCGGCGAACTCGCCGACCCGGGACGGGAAGTTGGGCTTGTCGCCCAGGTGGCGCCCACCGCGCACCATGGCGAGATTCACGCAGGCGTGGCCACCGTCGATGACCGCCGCCAGCACGTCGACGTCCGCGTCGGAGCCGGTCGTGTCCACCGCCTGCTGGTGCAGGACCCGCGCCAGCGCGCCGATCTGGTCGCGCACCGCGGCCGCCTCCTCGAACTTCAACTCCGACGCGAGCTGCTGCATCCGTGCGTCCAGCTCGCGCATCACGTCGTCGCTCTGCCCGCGCAGGAATCGAACCGCGCGGTCGACGTCTTGCGCGTACGCGGCCGCCTCGATCAGGCGCACGCACGGCGCGCTGCACCGCTGGATCTGGTGCAGCAGGCAGGGCCGCGAGCGGTTCGCGAACACCGTGTCCTCGCACGTGCGCAGCCGGAACACCTTCTGCAGCACCTGGATGCTGTCCTTGACCGCCCACGCGTTCGGGTAGGGCCCGAAGTACTGCGCCCGCTTGTCGACGGCACCGCGGTAGTACGCCACGCGCGGGTAGGCGTGCACGGTGAACTTGAGGTACGGGTAGGACTTGTCGTCGCGGAACAGGATGTTGTAGCGCGGAGCGAGCGACTTGATCAGCGTGTTCTCGAGCAGCAGCGCCTCGGCCTCGGAACGCGTCACCGTGGTCTCGATCGCGTTCACCTTGCCGAGCATGTGGGCCGTGCGCGGCCCGACGCCCTTGTTGAAGTACGAGGCGACGCGCTTCTTGAGGTCGCGGGCCTTGCCCACGTACAGCACGGCGCCGTCGGCCGCGATCATCCGGTAGACGCCCGGCAGGCGCGGCAGCCCGTCGAGGATCGGGCGCGGATCGAACGCGGGGGGAGCGGAAGACATGACCGGAGAGGTCGGCCCGCTTCGAGTGACTTCGGGCCTGCAAGAGTCCTGTGCAACGGGTCCAGAGCAGCGGGCGGCTGCATTGTAAGTGGGCTCGCCATTCGCCTCGAACTTCATCCGCGCGAGCGCAAGCCCGAACGAAGCACGTCCGACGCGCGTCGGCTCCCCGATCGAACGATTTACCCGCGTGGCAGCGGTTCACATCATTCGCCTCCCACAACACGAAGGAGAGGGCCGAATGAACCGCGAATTCCTTTCTCAGTCCGCGCCGCCGGGCTTCCCGATGGCGCAGGGCGGCGCTCCGATGCGCGCGACCCGGCCTCCCCTGCACCTGACGCCGCGCGAACTCGACGTCGTCCGGTACGTGATGCTGGGCGAGTCGAACAAGCAGATCGCGCGGCGCCTCGGCATCAGCAACTACACGGTCCGCGACCACGTTTCGAACCTGCTGAAGAAGGCCGGCGTGACGTCGCGCTCGCGGCTGGCCCTCGTGATCTCCGCCCCGATCGCGCACGCCGTGCACGAGCCGGCCGCTAACGAGCGTCCCGATTCGCCGCACTGCCCCGCGGGAGAAACCCGGCCGCCGGCCGCGCCCGAAGCTCCGCGGGCCATCGGAGCGTTCTGGAGGACAACGTGATGAAACCGATCGAAGACCGCGAACTGGACGAAGTCGCCGGCGCGAACACGCAGCGGGAGGTGTTCGACTTCGTCGAACGCGTGCTGCGCGACCTGCAGCGGATCTGGGACCAGCCGGCCGAGCCGGCCGGGTTCTGAGGGCATGCAGGCGTCGGCCACGGCCGGCGCTTGCACTTCCCGCGCGCAGCGATCGCGACGACCGATGGACCCGCGAACGGAGGCCTGGCAGTCGCGCCTGTCGTTCTCTCTCCGGCGTCGCCTGCCGGTCCAGCTGCAGGCGGAGGCAGCCGAGTGCGGGCTCGCGTGCCTGGCGATGATCGCCTGCTGGCACGGCCACGAGACCGACATCGCCGGCCTGCGCCGGCGCTTCGCCACATCCGCGAAGGGCACCACGCTCAGGCAGCTGATCGCCATCGCGGGGCGCCTGCACTTCACCTGCCGCCCGCTCCGCCTGGAACTCGACGAGCTCGTCGCGCTGCGCCTGCCCTGCATCCTCCACTGGAACCTGAACCACTTCGTCGTGCTGACGCGCGCCACGGAGCGCGAAATCCGCATCGCCGATCCCGCGCGCGGGGAGCGATGCCTGTCGCTCGCCGAAGCCGGACGGCACTTCACCGGAGTGGCGCTCGAGCTGCAGCCGGCGGCTTCGTTCGTGCCCCGGCGCAGGCAACCGACGCTGTCGCTCGCCGCGCTCGTCGCCGGACAGCGCGGCCTGCGGTCGAGCCTGGCGCAGGTCCTGGTGCTCGCCCTCGCGCTCGAGACGGTCGTGCTGGCGTCGCCCTTCTTCATGCAGTGGGTCGTCGACGGCGCCATCGTCTCGGGCGACCGCGACCTCCTGCTCCTGCTGGCGCTTGGCTTCGGGCTGCTGCTCCTCATCCAGACCGCGATCGCTGGCGCGCGGTCGCTCGTCATCCTCCACGCATCGACGCACCTGTCGCTGCAGTGGAACGCGAGCCTGTTCGCGCACCTGCTGCGCCTGCCCGTCGCGTGGTTCGAGCGGCGCCACGTCGGCGACATCGTGTCGCGCTTCGGCTCGCTCGCAACGCTGCAGCGGACCCTGACGACGGGCTTCATCGAGGCGTTCATCGATGGCCTGATGGCGGCAGCCACCCTCGCCCTGATGCTCTTCTACAGCGCGACGCTGTCGCTCATCGCGGTGGTGGCCGCCCTCCTCTACGCGTTGATCCGCTGGGGCGCGTATCGGCCGCTCCGGTCGGCGACGGAGGAACAGGTGGTCTTCGCTGCCCGGGCGGAGTCGATGTTCATCGAGAGCGTGCGGGCGGTCGCCTCGATCAAGCTCTTCAACCACGAAGACGCGCGGCAGGCGCGGTGGATGAACGCGACGGTCGACGCGACCAACCGCTCGACGGCCGCGGAACGGCTGACGATCGCGGTCCGCGCCGCGCAGTCGCTTCTCGCGGGCGGCGAGCACCTGCTGATCGTCTGCCTGGGCGCGTCCGCCGTCATCGACGGGTTCTTCTCGGTCGGGATGCTGCTCGCGTTCGTCGCGTATCGCGCCGTCTTCTCGAGCCGCGTCGGCGCGCTGGTCGACAAGTGGATCCAGTTCAGGATGCTCGACCTGCACCGCTCGCGGCTGGCCGACATCGCGCTCGAGCCGCGCGAGGACGCGGCGGAAGGCCTGCCATCCCGCACCGCCAGCGGCGACTCGACCATCGAAGCGGTCGGTGTCTCGTTCCGCTACGGCGACGACGAGCCGTGGGTGCTGAGGGACGTGCACCTGCGCATTCCCGCCGGCGACTGCGTGGCGATCACCGGCGCCTCGGGCTGCGGCAAGACCACCCTGCTGAAGATCCTGATGGGCCTGCTGCCGCCGACCGCGGGCGAAGTGCGCATCGCCGGCGTCTCCGTCGCGCGCATCGGAGTGCACGAATACCGCCGCCGTATCGCCGCGGTGCTGCAGGACGACCAGCTCATGGCGGGCTCGATCGAGGCCAACATCGCATTCTTCGAGCCCGGGCCGGACCGGTCGCGCGCGGAGGCGTGCGCCCGCCTGGCCGCCATCCACGACGAGATCGCCGCGATGCCGATGGGCTACGAGACGCTGGTCGGCGACATGGGCTCGTCGCTCTCCGGCGGACAGAAGCAGCGCGTCCTGCTGGCCCGCGCGTTGTACAAGCAGCCGGCCGTGCTGTTCCTCGACGAGGCCACGAGCCACCTGGACGTCCGCAGGGAAAGCCTGATCAACGAGTCGGTCCGACGGCTGCCGCTGACCCGCGTCGTCGTCGCGCACCGGCCGCAGACGATCGCCAGTGCCGACCGCGTCCTCGTCCTCGAAGACGGCGCGATCAGGCAGGACCTGCGCGTGTCGACGGCCTTTGCCGGTTCGTTTCCGCGCGCCACCGGCGAGTAGGGCCAGTCAGCGCCTGGATCGCCCATGCGCGAGCCAGGCGTCAGCGGGCCGGCGCAGTCCCGCCCTCAGCCGACCTTCGCCGTGGCTTCCATCGCCAGCGCGCCGTCGGGATTCTCGGCCCATAAGCGCACCGTCCCGTCGTCCCCGGGCTTGCCGCACACGTGGAACGGCGCGATGTCGAACAGCGGGCTGACCGCCCGGAACGTGAACTCGACGACGTTCGCGGCCGGCCGCTCGCGGTCGAGCAGGTCGAGCAGCAGCGTGGCGATCAGCGGGCCGTGGACGATGAGGCCCGGATAGCCCTCGACCTGCGTCACGTACGGCTGGTCGTAGTGGATGCGGTGGCCGTTGAACGTCAACGCGGAATAGCGGAACAGCATCACCGGATCGGGAGTGACCTTGCGACGCCAGGCGGCATCGCCCGGGGCCGGCTTCGCCGGCGGCGGCGCCGCGCCGGGCGCCGGTGCGGCGCGGTACACGATGTCGTGCTCGTCGGTGAGGTCCGCGCCCCGGTTGCCCGTGATGTGGTGCGCGACCGTCACGAACACCAGCGTGCCGGTCTTGCCCTCGGTGATCTTCACGTCTCCGATGGTGGAACGGCGCGTGATCTGTTCGCCCACCGACGGCGTGCGGACGAACCGCATGCGACTCCCCGCCCACATGCGGCGCGGCAGCGGCACCGGCGGCAGGAATCCGCCGCGCTTCGGGTGCCCGTCGGGTCCGAGCTCGGACTGCGGCGCGAGCGGGTGGAAGTGCAGCCAGTGGATCAGCCGCGGCACCACGAGCGGCTCGGCCATGCGGTCGGCGCGATCCAGCGTCGCGTACAGGCCACGCACGAAGTCGCGCCGCACGACGTCGTCGGTCACTTCCTCGCGACCGATCCAGTCGCGCAGGTGCTCCAGGGCTTGCGTCATTTGGAAGAGTCCTCGCGCTTTCCGTTCGCCTCGTTGCGGCGCGCCCGCGCCTGCTCGAACCGCGCCTTGTTGTCGGCGTTCGGCGGGTACAGGCCGGGCAGCGCCGCGCCCTGCTCGACCTGCCGCATGATCCACGCCTCGAGTTCCTCCTGCGCGAGCGACGCCGCAACGACCTCGTCGACCAGCGCGGCGGGGATCAGGACCGCGCCGTCGCCATCGGCCACCACGACATCGTTCGGGAACACCGCCACGCCTCCGCAGGCGATCGGCTCCTGCCAGCCGACGAAGGTGAGCCCGGCGACCGACGGCGGCGCCGCGGTCCCCTGGCACCACACCGGAAGCCCGGTGCCGAGCACGCCGGCGAGGTCGCGGACCACGCCGTCCGTGACGAGGGCGGTCACGCCACGCTTTCGGATGCGGGCGCAGAGGATGTCGCCGAAGATCCCGGCGTCCGTGACGCCCAGCGCGTCGACGACGGCGATGCAGCCTGCGGGCATCGCCTCGATCGCCGCGCGGGTCGAGATCGGCGACGACCACGATTCCGGCGTCGCGAGATCCTCGCGCGCCGGAACGAAGCGCAGCGTGAACGCGCGGCCGGCCACGCGCCGGGTCGCGGTCGGCAACGGGCGCGTGCCGCGCATCCAGACGTTGCGCAGGCCTTTCTTAAGCAGCACGGTGGTCAACGTTGCGGTCGACACCTGTTCGAGCGCCTGAACGATCGATGCGTCGAGCGCCAGCGGTTGGGGAGTCATGGGCCAGGTCCGGTACGGAGAGTCGCTGAATCAGCGCAGCGCGGCGCGGGAATCGACGCGCGCGATGCGCCCGAGCAGGTAGTCCACCTCGGCGCGCGCGGCCGCCGACAACGGCGCGGCGGGCTTGCGCTGGGTTTCGGACGCGATGACGCCGCGCCGCATCAGCACGTACTTGCGCACGGCCAGGCCGACGCCCTGCTGCTGCTCGTAGCGGATCAGCGGCAGGTGCGCGTCGAACA
>CAYGXL010000116.1:0-8514 GCA_964353935.1 uncultured Burkholderiaceae bacterium
CGAACCCTCGTCGTAAGCTTGGAAGGCTTCTGCTCTACCATTGAGCTACACCCGCCCGACGAACCGTCTGAGTCTTTCTTCTTCCTTCTTCTTCCTTTGTCCGCCCCGTCTTCCGGCCTCTCGGCGCACGGGAAAAATGTTGGTGGAGGAGGCTGGATTCGAACCAGCGTAGGCGTAAGCCAACAGATTTACAGTCTGCCCCCTTTAACCACTCGGGCACCCCTCCGCGGCGAACCGCAAATTATGGTTTGACAACAACAGGTTGTCAAACCCAGAGGGAGGGTTTGTGGCGGTGCACTAGACGCCTGACGCGACGCGGGCGATACGGCGCCGCGACCCTCTCGGCGAAAAGCAGCCGACTCCCTGAAAAGGATGCCGGGTCACAGGTCCAACGCCAAGCTCTTCTCGACGTGAGCGCACGCTCACGCTAAAAGGCCCGCCAGCTCACATCTGCTTGAAGAGGTGTGTGTAATTGCGGCTCACCTCGAGCTTCTCGTTGCTGCCCTTGACGAGCACCAGCTGGCGGCCCCGGAAGTCCCGGGTAATGCCGGCGATGGCCTTGGCGTTCACGATCGTGGACCGGTGGATCTGCCAGAACTGCTCGGGATCGAGTTCTTCCACCAATTCCTTGATCGGCTTGCGGATCAGCGCCTCGAAGCCATCGGTCTGCACTCGGGTGTACTTCTCGTCGGAGGTGAAGAAGAGCACGTCGACCACCGGAATCATCCGCAACTGCTGGCCGACACTGGCCTGGATCCACCGAAGGGGGGCCTTCCCCGCACTTCCGCCAACCCCCTCGAGCTTGGCCGACAGCTTCGCCAGCAGCTCGCCGAGGTCGCTCGGCCTGGTCCGGAGCCGCTTCTTCAACCGGGCAACCGTGACTTCCAGCCGTTCGCGCTCGGCCGGTTTCAACACGTAGTCGACCGCCCCATGCTCGAATGCATCGACCGCGTACTCGTTGTAGGCCGTGATGAAGACGATGTGACACGCGTCACCGATCGCCCGGGCGGCATCGATCCCGGTCATGCCCGGCATCCGGATGTCGAGGAAGACCAGGTCAGGCCGGTGCTCGCTCACCGCAGCAACGGCTTCCTCGCCGTTGCGCGCTTCGGCGAGGATCTGCAGTTCCGGCCACACGTCGGCCAGGCGCGTTCGCAGCTGCTCGCGCATCAACCGCTCGTCATCCGCAATGATCGCCGTGGGCATCGCTAGATTCTATCGACTGCCGGTTCTCAGGCAGGCGCCGGGGCCGCTCCCCCATTGACCGCAGGCGCGTCAGCCTCGAACGAGTAGGGAACCTCGATCGTGACGATCGTGCCGGTCGGCGAGTTGGCCTCGATGTCGAGGCGCGCCGCGCCCCCGTAGAGGGCCGCCAGTCGCTCGCGGACATTGGCCAGGCCGACCCCCGTCCCCGGCTGGCCCGCGATGGCGAATCCGAGCCCGGTGTCGGCCACCGTCACGCGCAGTTTTCCGTTCGCGATGTCCGCGGATATCGTCAACGAGCCGCCTTCGGGCTTGGGCTCGAGGCCGTGCTTGATCGAGTTCTCGACGAGCGACTGCAGCATCATCGGCGGGAACTGCGCCGACTGCAGGCCCCGGGGCACGATGACCGTGTACTGCAGGCGGTCTTCCATCCGGAACTTCAGGATCTCGAGGAACGCGCGGCACAGCTGGACCTCCTTGCCCAGGGTGGTCGATCCCTCCCGCATCTGGGGGAGCGCCGCCCGCAGGTACTGGATCAGATTCTTCTGCATCTTCGAGGCGGTCCTCGGATCCGTCTCGATCAGGTAGTCGACCGACGCCAGCGTGTTGAACAGGAAGTGCGGCTCGACCTGCGCCTGCATCATCTTCAGTCGCGCCTCCACGAGTTGGCGCTTCAGGCTCTCTTCGGCCGCGGTCGCGGTCGCGACCCGGGCGCGCGTCTCGGCCTTCTTCTTCCCGCCGAGGACGACCTTGACGATGATGCCGGTGACGATCAACAGGGTGATGAACCCCATCAGCCAATCGGTCCCGCCCTTCGCCCGGTAGCGCTTCACTTCGCGCGCGACCTCCTTGCTGATCTGGTCCTCCACGATGGTCTCGATCTGGTCACGCGCGTGGTCGAGCGCTTCGGCGAACTTTTCGGGGTCCTGGACAACCTCCCGGGGGATGCGGATCGTCCTGCCGTCGCCTTCGATCACGACGTCGCCAGCCCCGGCGGCCGGGACCGCGCCAACCGGCTCCCGTTCCACCCGCACGCCCTTGTCGTCGACGATGACCGCGACCTTCTTGCCGTCCTTGTCGGCGACGATGCGGATGCCCTTCTCGGTGATGGACACTCCGCCCGACGGCCGGGCCTTCTCCGCCCCCTTTTCCGCTGCCTTCTCAGGACCCTTCTCCGGGCCTATCTCCGGCGCGGCCGGGCTGCCCGGCGCGAGAGGCGGCGCGGGCGGGGTCAGAACCGCTCCGGGCGCATCGGGGGCGGCGATGCGGACCCCGTCCTCACTGACGCGAATGTCGACTTTCACGCGATCCGCGGACCGCACGATGACCGACGGCTCTCGATCCGAGAAAATACTGCTCGCGATTCCGCCAAGGATCAGCAGCAGCACGGCCACGAGGAAGAACTTGCCCCAGCCGATTGTCGCCAGCCAGTCCCCGAGCCGTGATGCCAGGCCCTTGGAGCGATAGGCGACGTTCCTGATGACAGGCGCCGACACCCGCGCCGCCTCGGCGGCCCCCGCCTTGGCATCCTCGAAGACACGGCGCGCGGTGGAACCCTGCGGCGGTTGCCCGCTCGAGGGCACCGGTCCCTGCGGGCCCGGCGTATCGGTTGTCATGGTCGTCCTGAAGTAACCGCAGCATGCCGCCTGCGCACTTCTGAACTCTACTTGGGCGCGCGGACCCGTCAGTAGCGGGGTGCGACAGCCTGCAGGATGGGCGCCCTGGAGCGCCGAATTCCACGCTGAACGGCGGGAAACAGGCCGTTCGGATCAGCAAAAGGCGTCAGGCGACGCCGCCGATGCGAAGGATCAGTGAGATCGCCAACAGCGCCCAGCCGGCTCGCCCGGCGTAGTCGGCCCACGGGTTGGCCGCGCGCACTTCCGCGGCCTGCTTCATCAGTTCCTCGCGCTGCTTGCGCACCCGGTCTGGCGAGGCCTTGTCCTGCTCGGCGCTGACCTTGATGACGGCCCGGAGAAACGGGAACTGAACCATCATCGACAGCATAAGGACCGAAGCCCCCAGGTCGCCCAGCCCGTTTCCCACTCGGCCGGCCTCGAAGTCCACGAGGGCCGATGCGGTCATGGCCGCGCTGAGGATGAACATCGCCGCTCGCCAGACGCGTTCGACGTTGTTCGGGGGGCTGGGCTTTCCAGTCATGATCTGAAGTTGGGGGTGTTACGTCCGATCCTCAAGCCGTGCGGACCACGTTCAGAAGCAATGCCGTCGTTTCCTTGATCCGCTCCAGCGCAAGCTCGATTTCAGCCACTTTCCGCTCCAGATTCAATGAGCAAGGGCATGATATTGCGCCAAAGGAGTCCCGGTAAGCCAACTTCGCTATCGAGTGTCGCGCCGGTTCCGGATACTTCGCCCCTTTCATGACCGACGCGATTCGAGGAGTCGACCGCGATGAAGTTCACGCCTTGGGACAATCCGATGGGCACCGACGGCTTCGAGTTCATCGAGTACGCCGCACCGGATCCTGTCGCGCTCGGGCGCCTGTTCGAGAGCATGGGGTTCGTCGCCATCGCCCGCCATCGCCACAAGGACGTGACGCTGTACAGGCAGGGCGGCGTCAACTTCATCATCAACGCAGAGCCGGACTCCTTCGCGCAGCGCTTTGCACGGCTGCATGGCCCGTCGATCTGCGCGATCGCATTCCGGGTGCACGACGCAGCGCTCGCCTACCGGAGGGCGCTGGAGCTTGGCGCGTGGGGATTCGACTCGAAGTCGGGGCCGATGGAACTGAACATTCCGGCGATCAAGGGCATCGGCGACTCGCTGATCTACTTCGTTGACCGGTGGCGCGGGAAGAACGGCGCGCCGCCGGGCGGCATAGGCGACATCAGCATCTATGACGTCGACTTCGAGCCGGTGGCCGGGGCCGAAGTTTCCCCTGCCGGATGCGGACTGACGGCGATCGACCACCTGACGCACAACGTGCACCGCGGGCGCATGCGCGAATGGGCGGAGTTCTACGAGCGGCTCTTCAACTTCAGGGAGGTCCGCTACTTCGACATCGAAGGCAAGCTCACCGGCCTGAAGAGCAAGGCGATGACGAGCCCCTGCGGCAAGATCCGCATCCCGATCAACGAGAGCTCCGACGACAAGAGCCAGATCGCCGAGTACCTCGACCTGTATCGCGGCGAAGGGATCCAGCACGTCGCGCTGGCGACCGACGATGTCTACGGAACCGTGCGCGCAATGAAGTCCCTGGGCGTCGCGTTCCAGGACACCATCGACGCGTACTACGACCTGATCGACAGGCGATTGCCCGCGCACGGCGAGAACCTGGACGAGTTGCGCGAGTTGCGCATCCTGATCGACGGCACGACCGACGAGGGAGTTACCGGCGCCGAAGGCGAGCCACACGCGAGTGCTTCCGGTCGAAGCCCGGAGCTGCTGCTGCAGATCTTCACGCAGACGGTGATCGGACCGATCTTCTTCGAGATCATCCAGCGCAAGGGCGACGAAGGTTTCGGCGAAGGCAACTTCCGTGCGCTGTTCGAGTCGATCGAGCTCGACCAGATCCGGCGCGGAGTGCTGAAGCCGGGCGACGCGAAGGCGCCCGGCTGAGGCGATGTACACGCCCAGTGCGGAAAGCCCGCCGGCCTGCGGGCCGGCGGGCTTCGGGTCAACAGGCGCGATCAGGGCTTGACCGGCGCGGTCGCGGTCGGGCTCTGGGCCCGGCGCCACGCGTGCATCTCGTCGCGCGACAGGGAGCCGTCCTTGTTCGAGTCGATCGCGTCGAAGTTCTGTGACAGCCTCGGCGCTGTTTTCGCCTCGTCCCGCGAAATCTGGCCGTCTCCATTAGCGTCCATGCGCGGCCCGTGGTGGTGGCGTCGACCTGCCCACGCACTGCGCAGCTCATCGCGCGACAACTGTCCATCCTTGTTCGCGTCAAGCGTGTCGAAGTTCGACGACAGGCGCGGAGCCGACTTCGCTTCGTCGCGGCTGACGGCACCGTCCTTGTTGGCGTCAAGGCGCGCGAATCCTTCGCCGCCGTGCGCCACCCGGTAGGCGTGGATCTCCTCGCGGGACAACTGGCCGTCCTTGTTGGCATCCATCCGGTCGAACTGGGCAGCCATCTCTTCCTTCGACACCTTGCCGTCCTTGTCGGCGTCGAGTTGAGCGAACCCCTGGCCCTGCATCCAGCCGCCATGCCCATGCATTCCGCCGCGCATGGGTCCTGCCATCTGGCCATGCATCGGACCCATGCCTTGGCCCATTCCCGGTCCCATGCCCTGGCCCATTCCGGGGCCCATTCCGGGGCCCGGTTGAGCGGGTGGTGTTTGTTGAGCGACAGCGGACAAGGCGGTCAGCGACACCGCAACTGCAACAGCGATCAGCGAGCGATTCATTCGAGCATCTCCTGCTTGGGGTGATGCTCATTCAACGCCTCTCGCCGGCACATGTCGACCGACGTTACCTTTGCTTACCGCTGCAACAGCTCGCTACTGGGTCTGTGCCGGCGGCGCGCCGGGAGGCGGAGCCGACGGAGGAGGCTGCGGCTGCGGCAATTGCCCCGGTGCACCCGCCGGACGCCCGCCTGGCGGCGCGCCGGCGGTGGGGGCCGTGAGCATGTTGCCCTGGAGAGTGAAATTGGGCGGGGGCGGTGCACCCCCAAACGCGGCCATGGCACGCGGGGGCAGGCGAAGCTCCTGACGCGCGCCACCGGACTCGAGCACAACCGTTTCCGGTGTCACCTCAGCCAGCTTCAGGCCGGGCGCGACTTCCTGCCCCAGCTGGAACACGCGCGCCGGCCGGCCATCGACCGACAGCACGGCGCTGGAGCCCTTGCCCGCTGAGTACGCGCCAATGGCCTGGATGTTCGACGTCGCCGCCTGGACCCGCTCAACCTTGCCGAACATCCGTGCCGCGGCCACCGGGTCCGGGTCGCGCAGCGGCGGGGGAGCGATTGGCGGCGGCGCGGCCGTCGGTGCCGGCGTGAAGATGCGAACGCCCCAATAGGCCGCAATCGCCATCACCAGGGCGAAGAAGACGAGATGGACCGCCACGGCGGCAAACTTTTTCAGCATTTCGTGTCCAACCAGCTGCCGCGCATCATGCGCCCGTTCGCCGATGCGTCCGTTTCATCCGCATGCATTAGCCAAGCTCAAATGCCCCGCATCAATGGAGCAAGACTTCCATCTGCCGTTGATAATATCCCCCGCACCCTCGGTGTGCCCGGCGGAAAGTCAAGAAAGTTCAATGCGTTCGGCACACATCTTCAAGCTCTCTTTCGTATCGGACAGTGGTCAGATGACTTCAATGCACTCCATTCGCTCCATGCACCCCACCGTCGCGATCCGTTCGCGCCTCGCGCGCGGATTCACGCTGATCGAGATCATGGTCGTGATCACGATCCTCGGCGTCCTCGCCGCCCTCATCGTTCCGCGTGTGGTCGGTCGCACGGACGACGCGAAGATCGCGGCGGCAAAGCAGGACATCGCATCCCTGATGCAGGCGCTCAAGCTGTATCGGCTCGACAGCGGCCGGTATCCCACGACGGAACAGGGACTGCAGGCACTGCTCTCCAAGCCAACGATCGAGCCGGTGCCGAGCAACTGGAAGCAGGGCGGCTACATCGAGCGTTCCAGCGTCCCGAACGACCCCTGGGGCGAACCGTACAAGTACCTGAGCCCCGGCATCCGCAGCGAGATCGACGTGTTCTCGCTCGGCCGCGACAAGACAAACGGCGGCGAAGGCCCGGACGCCGACATCGGGTCGTGGGCGCTGTAGTCGCCGCCGGCCTGCTCCCCAGGCCCGCGCGCGCACGACGCTGCGCGGGATTCACACTGCTGGAGATGCTGGTCGTCATCGTCCTGGCGGGAATCCTCCTGTCACTCGTGACGATCAACATCACGCCGGACCCGCGCCAGCAACTGCAGCGCGAAGCGCTGCGCGTGGGACAGCTGATGGCTCTTGCTGCCGACGAAGCCCGCATTCGCCAGCAGCCCATGGCGTGGGAGGCGGATCTTTCCGGCTATCGCTTCATCACCGAAGTGGGTGGCGAGAGGCAACTGCTGACCACCGACGACCTGCTGCGCGAACGTCGATGGGAGAAGCCGATGAGCCGGGTCGCCGTGCTCGATGGCGGCGGCCCGCAGCCCGCACAGGTCCTGCTCGGGCCGGGCGCGCCGCCGGTGCGCGTTGCAATCGCGCGCGAATGGATCCAGCCGCGCTGGCGCCTGGAACTCGTCAACGAGGACGGTGCCGTGCAGGTCGACTTCGATGAAGCCGGCCGCGCGTCGCTCGCGAGGTGACGCGTGAGGGCCCGCGGCTTCACCCTGCTGGAGGTCCTGGTCGCGCTGGTAATCATCGGCGTGGCCCTCGCCGCTTCGATGCGCGGGGCGATGTCGCTCACCAACACCGCCGGGTACAGCCGCGACAAGCTGCTGGCCCTGCTGACGGCGGAAAACCGGCTGCTTGAGCTTCGTCTCGCGCGGCAACGGCTCGAGCCCGGCGAGGAGATCGTGCCATGCGAGCAGGGAGGCATCGCATTCATCTGCGCTCAGGCGGTCAAGCCGACACCCAATCCCTTCTTCCGCCGTGTCGAAGTGCGCGTTTTTCGCAGCGACGAGGCCGGTAACCGGCAGCAGCTCGCCGAGCTGATGACCGTGCTGCCCACGAACCAATGAAGACTCGCGGCTTCACGCTGCTTGAATTGCTGGTCGCCATCAGCGTGCTGTCCGTTGTGTCGGTGATCGCCTGGCGCGGGCTGGACAGCCTGGTCGCCACCCGCGAGCGCCTTGAACCCGAGGTCGACGAAACGCGCGCGATGCTGGTCGCGTTCGGCCAGATGGAGCGTGACCTCTCGCAGGTGGTGAATCCCGATTTCCTCGGGCTGGCGTCCTCGCCACTCAACGTCCGGCCCGCGGACGGCGCGATGATGATCGAAGTCGCGCGCGTCGCCGTGGCCGTGCCCGACCGCGCGACCGAAGTGCAGACGGTGTACTACCGCGTCGTCGAGGGCGCGCTGGTGCGACAGGCAACGCCGCCACTGCCGTACTTCCAGCCATCGAACAGCGAAGCAATCGAGAACGCGCGCCTGATCGGCAACGTAAGGTCGATGGACGTGCGGGTCTGGCGTACCGGCGTCGGCTGGGTTCCGCCGGGCGACAGCCCGGAAGGCGCCGCGGCTCCCGGCACCCCCGCGCCCACCAGCCGCAACCAGCCGGCGCCCGGCATCGAAGTCACTCTCACCCGGACCGACGGCCGGAAGTACCGTCGAGTCTTCCTGGTGAGCGCATGAGCGTGCACGGCCGCTCCGAAGCGCTCATCCCGCGCGCGCAGCGCGAGGGTAGTCCGGTG
>CAYGXL010000117.1:0-8471 GCA_964353935.1 uncultured Burkholderiaceae bacterium
ACGGCGGCACGTTCAACAACTTTCCGGTCGACGTGATGCGCGAGATGCGCGGCGTCGGCCAGGTGCTCGGCGTCGACCTCGGCGCGCGCCAGGCGCGCAAGCTCGACTTCGACGAGGTGCCGGGCAGCTGGGCGCTGCTGCGCGACCGCTTCCGCCCGCGTCACAAGCGGCGCTACCGACTGCCGTCGCTGACGTCTTACCTGCTGAACGTGACGATCCTCTACAGCATGTCGCGCCAGGACGACGCGCGGCGGCAGACCGACGTCTACTTCTGCCCGCCGCTGTACAAGGTCGGGCTGCTGCAGTGGTCGCGCTTCGACCAGATCGTGCGCCAGGGCCACGAGCACGCGATCGAGGTGCTGGGCAAGCTCGACGAACGGCAGCGTGTGGCGCTCGGAACAACGATCACCGGAGCCGCGGCGGAGTAACCTTCCCGCTCCCATGACGGTCGAACACTCGAAAAGCGCGAGGCAGGCTTCCGGCCTCTTCATCGCTGCGCTGGGCGTCGTCTACGGGGACATCGGCACAAGCCCGCTGTACGCGCTGAAGGAGAGCCTCGCCGGCGAGCAGGGCGCCGGCACGACGCCGGCCGCGGTGTTCGGCGTGCTGTCGATGATCTTCTGGGCGATCACGCTCGTCGTATCGGTGAAGTACGTGCTGATCGTGCTTCGCGCCAACAACCAGGGCGAAGGCGGCGTTCTCGCCCTGCTTGCGCTGGTGATGCGCCAGATCCCCGCGCGGGGAGCGCTCCCCGCCACCGTAGTCATGGCCGGCCTCTTTGGCGCGGCGATGTTCTACGGCGACAGCGCGATCACGCCCGCCATCTCGGTCCTGTCGGCGGTCGAGGGGCTCGAGGTCGTGTCGCCCCGCTTCAAGGAATTCGTGATACCGCTGACGCTGGCGGTGCTGATCGGCCTGTTCGCCGTGCAGCACAAGGGAACCGCATCGATCGGCCGTGTCTTCGGCGTCGTGATGCTCGCGTGGTTTGCCACGCTGGCGGTGCTCGGTGCCGCGCAGATCGTCCACCAGCCGGAGGTCCTTCAGGCGGTCGACCCGGTGCACGCCGTCGCGTACGCGCTCGCGAATCCCGGCGCCTCGTTCGCGGTCGCCGGCCTCGTGTTCCTGGCGGTGACGGGCGGCGAGGCGTTGTATGCCGACATGGGTCACTTCGGACGCTCGCCGATCCAGCGAGCGTGGTTCTGGTTGGTGATGCCGGCGCTGCTGCTGAACTACTTCGGCCAGGGCGCACTCGTGCTCGCGAACCCGGAGGCGGCCCGCAACCCGTTCTTCCTGCTCGCGCCCGACTGGCTGCAGCTGCCGCTGGTGTTCCTGGCGACGGCGGCCACGGTCATCGCGTCGCAGGCGGTGATCTCGGGCGCGTTCTCCCTCACGGCCCAGGCGATCAAGCTGGGCTACCTGCCGCGCACCGCCATCCTGTTCACGTCCGAGACGGCCGCCGGGCAGATCTACGTCCCGCTGATCAACTGGACCTTGCTCGCGCTGGTGATCGTTCTGGTGCTCGGATTCGGCACGTCGTCGAACCTGGCGGCGGCCTACGGTGTCGCCGTCGCGACGACCATGACGATCACGACGCTCGGCGTGTTCATCGTCGCCCGTTACCGGTGGGACTGGGGCTTCGGCAAGATCGCGCTCATCCTGGTGCCGCTGCTGTCGATCGACCTGCTGTTCCTCGCGGCGAACTCCGCCAAGATCGCGTCGGGAGGGTGGTTTCCGCTCGCCTTCGGCGCTGTGGTGTTCCTCGTGTTCACGACCTGGAAGCGCGGCCGCTCGATCGTGAACCACGAGCTCGAGAAGACAGGCATCGCGCTTCAGCCCTTCCTGAAGAGCCTGTCGCTCTACCCGCCGGTGCGCGTCGAGGGAACCGCCGTCTTCATGTCGCAGGAGGCCGGCCTCGTGCCGCACGCGCTGCTGCACAACCTGAAGCACAACCGCGTGCTGCACGAGCGCGTCGTGTTCCTGAACGCCATCGCGCGCAACGTGCCGCACGTCGATCCGGAGGACATGGCGGAGGTCACCGACCTCGAAGAAGGTTGCTGGCAGGTGGTGGTGCGGCTCGGTTTCCAGGACACGTACGACGTGGCTGCGATCTTCGAGGTGCTGGCGCGGCACCACGACCTGGAACTCGCGGTCAACGAGTGCTCGTTCTTCCTGTCCCGCCAGAACGTCCTCGCGCGCACCGGCCAGGGCATGTGGCGCTGGCGCCAGCGGCTGTTCGGCTGGATGCTGCGCAACTCGCAGCCCGCGTCGGACTTCTTCCGTATTCCGCCGAACCGCGTGATCGAGATCGGCACGCAGGTGGTCATTTAGCGACCGCCGAAGACCAACGTGGGCACCGACTGGAGCCGCGGCTCCAGGGCTGCGAGAATGCGCCGATGCACGTCGATCCATTCCTGATCGAGCCGGCGCGGGCGCACGACCGCCCGCGCGTGCGCGATCTGCTGCGGGAGTCCGGCCTGCCCGTCGACGATATCGACACGTCGCCGGTCGACTTCCTCGTGATGCGCGAGGCGGGGCAGGTGGTCGGCGTGGTCGGCCTCCAGAATGCCGAAGGCGCCGGCTTGTTGCGGTCGCTCGCGGTGCTGCCATCGCTGCACGGGCAGGGACGCGGCGGCGCGCTGGTCGCGGCCGTCGAGCGGCTCGCCGAGCAGCGCGGCATCGATGACCTCTACCTGCTCACCGACAGCGTGCCCGGCTTCTTCGCCCTGCACGATTACCTGCGCGTGCAGCGCGCGTCGGTGCCGCTCGCGATCCAGGGCACGGCGCAGTTCGCGTTGCTGTGCCCCTCCACCGCCGCGTGCATGCACAAGCGGCTGCGGCGGCCGCGGCCCTGAGGTGCCTGGCGCGTCGGCCGCGCGATCGCGGCCGGACGTGCGTCGTCTGAACGCTCAGCGCGCCGGGGCGGGTTGGGCCGGGGCAGCCTCGGCGACGAAGATCTCGACGCGGCGATTGCGCGCGCGACCCGCTTCGGTCCCGTTGTCGGCGAGCGGCTGCTGCGACCCGCGTCCGTCGATCGCGATGCGCTGGCTGCTCACCCCGCGCGCGGTCAGGTAGTCGCGCGTGCTGGCGGCGCGGTTCACCGACAGGGGATTGTTGATCGCGTCGCTGCCGGTGTTGTCGGTGTGGCCGATGATGCGGACCGTCGATGCCGGGTTCTGGTTCAGCGACTGCGCGAACTTCTCGAGGATCGGCGCGAAGTTCGGCTTGATCTCGGCGCGGCCCACGTCGAACGAGATGTCGCTCGGCACTTCCAGCTTCAGCTGGTTGTCCGCCGTCTGCGTGACCTGCACGCCGGTGCCGCGCGTGGCCTGCTCCATTTCCTTCTTCTGCTTGTCCATCTGGCTCGACCAGACGTAGCCGCCGAGCGCGCCGATCGCCGCGCCGGCCAGTGCGCCGTGCGTGCGATTGCTGCCGTGCGCGAGCGCGCCGATCGCCGCACCGGCGGCGGCGCCGACGGCGGTGTCGCGCGTCGGGTTCGGCTCGTATCCGGACGAGGCGCAGGCGCTGAGCAGCGCGGCGGCCGAGACGGCCACGAGGGTGGAGTGCAACTTCATTGAATCTCCCGTCGATTTCTTGTTGATGGCGAACGCCATTTTGCCTCTAACGGGCAGCGCCCACGCTGGGTTGACGGTAGGCCGGTCGGTGGGCTGCGAGGGGACAGGAAACTACGGACGAAAAAGTGCGGCCGGCGAGGGAGAGCGCCGGCCGCGCAGGTAAAAGGGTTCTCAGCGAACCGCAGCGACCTGCATGGGGGACGGGGGCACGGGCGCGGCGACGATCTCGACGCGCTCCATCAGGATGACGGGCAGCGCGGCTTCTACGGTTGCCTGGTCCCGAGCGAGGACTTCCTGCACCGCGGGCAGGGCAGGCAAGGCGAGCGCGGCCACGGTGGCGAGCAGGAAGAAGACCGTTTCAGCGTGCTTCATCATGGCGATGTCCTCGTGCGGCTGACGACGGATGTCGTCGATGTGTGCACTGTAGGAATCGATGCGCGCGCCCGCCATGTGGATGCGATGAACTGCATGAGTCCGGGCGTGAACTGCAGCCACGCGCGGCGGAGGGCGCGAAGCGGGCGCCGCGTCCGACGAATCGGCGCCGAGGCCGACGGATCGGCCGCGCTTCCTTGGGACGATGCGATGCGCAGGTAACATCCGCCCCTTTCCGGAACAACGAGACCGCCATGACGACAGTGACGACGGCCAGCGGGCTGATGATCGAGGACCTTGCGGTCGGCGACGGCGCCGCCGCGAAGAGCGGTGACCAGGTGACCGTGCACTACACGGGGTGGCTGACCAACGGCCGCAAGTTCGACTCCAGCGTGGACCGACGCGACCCGTTCGCCTTCGCGCTCGGGCGCGGCAACGTGATCGCCGGCTGGGACGAAGGCGTCGAAGGCATGAAGGTCGGTGGCAAGCGCAAGCTCACCATTCCGCCCGACCTCGGATACGGCGCCTACGGAGCGGGCGGCGTCATTCCGCCCGACGCCACGCTCGTGTTCGAAGTCGAACTGCTCGCCGTCGGCTGACCGCGCGCCGCGGCCGACCGGCCGCGCCTAGTGCTGCTTGACGAAGCCGCGCGAGGTGTCGAGCTCGGAATCGAGCAGCCGCTTGGCGGCGTCGAACGCATCGCGCGCGGCGACGAACGGATCCGCGTCGCCCTGCTGCGTGATTGCGAACGACTTGCCCTTCACGTGAACGTCCAGCTTCACGTTGAACAACCGTCCCTTGCTGCTGTGACGCGTTTCCTGCGTCACGGCCACGTGCATGTTGGTGATCCCCGGGTGGAACTTGGCGAGTTTCTCGGTGCGTTCACGGATCGCCTGTTCAAGCGCTTCGGACCGCTCCATGTGGTGGAACGCGAGCTGGATCGGGAATGTCATGGTGGCTTCTCGTCTATACATCCGATTTCATCCTCGACCCGTCCGGCATTGCCGCGTTGATGGCCGTCAAGCGAAACGTCAGACCAGCCCGGTTGCGCCCGCGATGGCGCCCGCGGCGATCAGCCAGAGCACGTGGATACGCGTAAGCCACGCGAACAGGGCCGTGATCGCGGTGAGGATGATCACCGGCGGCGTCGGGTTCTGCGCGGTCAGGACCCAGCCGGTCGCGGCGAGCAGCGCGATCGTGATCGGCGCCAGCCCCGCCTTGAACGCGCGGATTCCGATTCGATGCTGCCGCGCCTGTGCCCAGCGGGTGGCGCCGATGGCCAGCAGCGTGGAGGGCAGCATGATGCCGGCCAGCGTCACGGCCGCGCCTGCCAGCCCGGCCGCCTGGTAGCCGAGCACGGCCACGAACAGCACGTTGGGTCCGGGCGCGGCCTGCGCGAGAGCGATCGACGCGTTGAACTGCACGTCGTCGAGCAGGTGCAGCTGCCCGACCATCAGCCGGTGCATCTCGGGCGCCACCACGATCGCGCCGCCGATCGCGAGCAGCGACAGGACGAGGAAGTGGCCGAACAGCGGCAGCGCGTCGGCGAGCGTCAACGTTGTCATCGCACCGCACCTTCCTGCGCTGCGATGCGCCGCCAGGCCCACGCCGTGCCGGCCGCGCCGAGCGCGAGCAGCACCCACACCAGCGGCCAGCGCAGCAGCGCGACCGCCCCGAACGAAGCCGTCGCGAGCGCCACCGCAGCGAAGCCGCCGAGCAGCGTGCCGCGCAGCGACGCCGCGAGCCGAAGCGCCGTGCCGATGATGAGGCCGGCCGCGACCGCCGCCATCCCGCGCAGCGCGCCGGCCACCGCGGCCACGTGCGCGAACTCGACGTAGGTCGCGGTCAGCGCGAGCACGATCACGAGCGGCAGCGTCATCATGCCGGCCATCGCCGCGAACGCGCCGCGCCACCCGAAGTAGCCGTCGCCGATGATCAGCGCGATATTGACGACGTTCGGACCCGGCAGCACCTGGCCGATCGAGAGGATCTCGACGAACTGCGCGTGCGTCAGCCACCGCTTGCGCTCGCACAGTTCCCGCTGCGTTACCGCCAGCACCCCGCCGAAGCCCTGCAGCGCAAGCAGCGTGAACGTGACGAAGAGATCCAGTGGCGAGGAAGGGCGGGCGACGGGCTCCGGCGGCATGCGGCGATCATATCTGCGGCCTTGGCGCGGCATGTCGCGCCGGCGCCGCCGCCCCGTCAGCCGCGCTTCAACTTCATCCGCGCGGCCGCGGCCTTGCCCCGCGCCTTCCAGATCGACACGATCTCGCGCTTCTGCAGCGGCGTCAGCGACTCGCGCCGGATGTCGCGCAGCAGCTTCTGGTAGTTCGCCAGCCGGTCGGGCGCCACACCGGCGCGCACCGCGCAGTCCGGCTCATCGGCGTGCGTGCAATCGCGGAAGCGGCATTGCGACGCCAGCGACTGGATGTCCTCGAAGCTCGCCGCGAGCCCCGCTTCGTCGATGTCCGGCGCGAGACCGCGCAGCCCCGGCGTGTCGATGACGCAGGCCCCACCGGGCAGCCGGTGCAGCGAGCGCACGGTGGTGGTGTGGCGGCCGCGACTGTCGTCCGCGCGCACCGCTCCGGTGTCCTGCACGGCGCGGCCGATCAGCGCGTTGGTCAGCGTCGACTTGCCCGCGCCCGACGAGCCGAGCAGCACCAGCGTCTGTCCGGCGCCGAGGTACGGCGCGAGCGTCGCCGCGGACGACGGATCGAGCGCGGTCACCGCGTGCACGTCGACGTGCGTGCCGATCCGGCGCGAGACTTCGTCGCGTCGCGCCTCGGCGTCGCTGGCGAGGTCCGCCTTGGTCAGCACGACCACGGGCCACAGGCCCGCCGGCGTGACCATCGCGAGGTAGCGCTCGAGGCGGCGCAGGTTGAAGTCGCCGTCGAGTCCCATCACCAGCAGCGCCGTGTCGACGTTGCTGACGAGAGACTGCGCGTGGCCCTCACTGTTGCGGCGAGCCAGTTGGCTGATCGGTGGCATGCGGTCGCACACCCATAGCGTGCCGTGAGCATCGCGCTCGGCCGCCACCCAGTCGCCGACCGCGAGTGGCGGCAGTTCGCGCCGCACGGCGGGCAGCAGTCGCGCCGGATGCTCGCCTGCGCCGTCGGCCACGATGACGCTGTCCCGATGGACCTCGGCGACGCGCATCGGATCACCGCGCGCGTCGAGTGCCGCCAGCGCCTGCATCACCGGCGGGGTCAGACCGATCGGCCGCAGCCGATCCCATTGCTCGAATTGCATTTCGTGTCATTCCTTCGTCTGCACGCGAGCGCGTGCGCAAGCGATCGCGCGCAGGGGCGCGCGGCCCATTTCATGCGTGTGGGGATCGCCGGCCGCGGAACGCGGCGGATTCGGAACGAACCGAGTCAGCGCGAGGGCGGCCGACTAGCGGACAAGATCAGTCTTTGACATGGCGCCTCCGGGATCAGGTGGCGCTCGAGCGAGCGGTACGGAAGCTTCGCTCCGTGCGCGGCCGGCGTCAACCGTTTAGAGGCAGTCGTCGCCGAGGGCCTGTTAACGCTTCGATCTCACATGCGCCAGGCCTTGGCCCGCCCTAGACTGCGGGGCGATGCTTGATCCAACCCCAGGCGCGACGCAGCACACCGTCTTCGAGGACGCCCAGGCGCTCGTCACCGGGACGCTCTTCGTCGCGCTCGGCGTCAGCATGTACGCCCACGCGGGCCTGCTGACCGGGGGCACCGCCGGGCTGGCCTTCCTCGCGCACTACGCGACGGGCTGGCGGTTCGGCTTCGTGTTCTTCGCGATCAACCTGCCGTTCGTGTGGTTCGCCCTGCGCACGATGGGCCTGGGCTTCACGGTGAAGACGTTCGCCGCCGTCGCGCTGCTGTCGGTCTTCGTCGAGTTGCTGCCGTCCGTGGTGCGCTTCGACTGGCTGCAGCCGGCCTACGCCGCGGTGATGGGCGGCCTGGTGATCGGCGCGGGCCTGCTGATGCTGTTCCGCCACCGCGCGAGCCTGGGCGGACTGAACGTGCTCGTGCTCTGGCTGCAGGAACGCCACGGCTGGCGCGCGGGCAAGGTGCAGATGGCGGTCGACTGCGCGATCGTCGCGGCGGCGTTCGCGATCGTCGATCCCGGACGCGTGCTGCTGTCGGTGCTCGGTGCGGTGGCGCTCAACCTCGTCGTCGCCGTGAACCACAAGCCGGGCCGCTACCTCGGCGTCTGACTCGGGGCGCACCGGCGGCTAAGCTTCTGCCATGCCGTCCATCCCTTTCACGCTCGCCGAAGGCGAACTCGAGTGGCAGGCCATCCGCGCGCAGGGCGCGGGCGGCCAGAACGTCAACAAGGTGTCCAATGCGGTGCACCTGCGTTTCGACGTGCGCGCCTCGTCGCTTCCCGACGCGCTGAAGGACAAGCTGCTCGCGAAGCGCGACCAGCGCATCACGGACGAGGGCGTGATCGTCATCAAGGCGCAGACGTCGCGCAGCCTCGAGAAGAACCGCGCGGAGGCGCTGCTGCGCCTGCGCGCCCTGCTGGACGCGGCCGCGCACATCCCGATCA
>CAYGXL010000118.1:0-8440 GCA_964353935.1 uncultured Burkholderiaceae bacterium
ACTCCGGCGCGCAGGCCAACGAGGCGGTCTTCCTCGCCGTCCTGAACCCCGGCGACACGATCATGGGGATGAGCCTCGCCGAGGGCGGCCACCTCACGCACGGCATGCCGCTCAACATCAGCGGCAAGTGGTTCAAGGTCGTCAGCTACGGCCTGGACGAGCGCGAGGAGATCGACTACGACGCGATGGAAAGCCTCGCGCACCAGCACCGGCCCAAGCTGATCATCGCCGGCGCCTCGGCCTATTCGCTGAAGATCGACTTCGCGCGCTTCGCGAAGGTCGCGCGCGACATCGGCGCCGTTTTCATGGTCGACATGGCGCACTACGCCGGCCTGATCGCCGCGGGCGTCTATCCGAGCCCGATCCCGCACGCCGACGTGATCACGTCGACCACGCACAAGACGCTGCGCGGTCCGCGCGGCGGCCTGATCCTGATGAAGCCGCACCTGGAGAAGCCGATCAACTCGGCGGTGTTCCCCGGGCTGCAGGGCGGCCCGCTGATGCACGTGATCGCCGCCAAGGCGGTCGCGTTCAATGAAGCGCTCGCGCCCGAGTTCAAGGCCTACCAGCAGCAGGTGCTGGTCAACGCGCGCGTGATGGCCGAGACGCTGGTCAGGCGCGGCCTGCGCATCGTGTCCGGCCGAACCGAGAGCCACCTGATGCTGGTGGACCTGCGCGCCAAGGGCATCACCGGCAAGGACGCCGAGGCGCTGCTCGGGCAGGTGCACATCACGATCAACAAGAACGCGATCCCGAAGGATCCGGAAAAGCCGATGGTCACCAGCGGCATCCGGCTCGGCTCGCCGGCGATGACCACGCGCGGCTTCAGGGAGGCGGAGGCCGAGAAGACCGCGAACCTGATCGCCGACCTGCTCGACAACCCGCGCGATCCGGCGACGGCGGACAAGGTGCGCCGCGAGGTCGCGACCCTGACCGAGCGGTTCCCGGTCTACGGCTGACCGGCGGGGACGCGTGGCGCGCACGTACCGCCGCGTACACTTTCGCGCCATGCGCCGCCCCGGCACCTTCGGCCTCGCCTCGCGCGGGAGACTCGCGTGAAGTGCCCGTTCTGCCAGAACGCGGACACGCAGGTCATCGATTCGCGCGCGTCGGACGAAGGGGCGACGATCCGCCGCCGGCGCCGCTGCCTGGCCTGCGAGAAGCGCTTCACCACGTACGAGCGCGTCGAACTGGCGATGCCGAGCATCATCAAGCGCGGCGGCGGGCGTGCCGACTACGACCGCGAGAAGCTCCTCGGATCGATGCAGCTGGCGCTGCGCAAGCGGCCGGTGCCACGCGAGGCGGTCGACGAAGCCATCAGCCGGATCGAGGACAAGCTCCTGTCGTCGGCGCAGCGCGAGATCAAGAGCGAGAAGGTCGGCGAGCTCGTGATGCGCGAGCTGAAGCGGCTCGACAAGGTCGCCTACATCCGCTTCGCCTCGGTCTACCGCAGCTTCGAGGACGTCGACGAGTTCGCCGAGGTGGTGAGGGAAATCCGTCCGGCGAAGCGTCCGCGGCGCCGCTGAACTCCCCCGGGGGCGCACCGCGTTCCCGTCGTTGACGCCGGTCAAGCCCGCAACAAACGCGGGACTTGCGGCTCCGCCCGCGCGACCTAGGCTGAAAGCGAGGCTTGGGAGGGCTCCCGGGCCGTCATCGCTGGAAAGGAGATGAATATGACGAATCTCCTTGTACGTCGTCGCAATGACCTGGCGCCGTGGTTCGACGACATGTTCGGTGATTTCTGGAATCGCACCGGCATGCCTGCCATGCCGCGCTACGCGGAAGCGGCGCTGTCGGGCCGCGCGCTAATGGACGTCGTCGACAAGGGCGACATGTATGAAGTGAAGGTCGACATGCCGGGCGTGAAGAAGGAGGACATCAACGTCACGGTGGAGGGGGCGCGGGTTTCCATCAGCGCCGAAACGAAGACCGAGAAGGAAGAGAAGGAAGGCGACAAGGTGCTGCACACCGAGCGCTTCGCCGCGAGTTACGCACGCACGTTCGAACTGCCGGTCGATGTGACCGAGGCGGGTGCGGAGGCCCGCTTCGACGACGGCGTGCTGACGCTGACGCTGCAGAAACGCACGCCGCAGACGAGCAAGCGCCTCGAGGTCCACTGAGGTCGGGCCGCGAGACCCACGGCCGGCGCAACGCCGGCCGCGCACGGGCCGCCGATCCACGGCGGCCCTTTTCGTTTCCTCTCGGCGTTGTCGAGACGGCAAGCCGAGGGCTACGGCCTCCCCAGCAGCAGATAGAGGCTCCAGTTCCCGGATCCGCCCATCCCGAATCCGAAGAAGGCCGGACCCAGGAACGTGTCGGCGCCCAGGAACACGGAACCGGACCACGCGGTTCCCCCGGAGGGGAGGCCGCCGAAGCGGTCGGACGCTCGTCCGATTTCGGCCGAAGCCCCGGCGTAGACGCCGCTGCCGAGGATGTCGGGCAGTGGAAGGATGCGGTTGTAGTACATCAAACGGCCGAAAGAGTACCGGCTGCCGTTGAACTGGCCGATCCGGTAGCCCGACAGGCGTAGCGGACCGCCGAGCGAGAAGGACTCGTACGCTGGCAGGTCCGAATTCAGGTTGCTGGCGCCCGAGACCGTGAGGGCGAGCACGTGCCGCCCCCAGCTCTGTGCTCCCCGGAACTCCGCCTGGGCCCATTGATACTCGCGGTCGGAGCCCAGGGACTCCATGGCAGCGTACGCGGCGGCCGTGATTGAAAAACCGTGTGTCGGGAAGAAGGCGTGATCGACCTGGTCGACGAACAGGCCTGCGCGCAGTCCCCCGGTCTTCTCATCGACTCCCGGCAGCATGGGAGAGCCGGTCTCGACCCGCGCGTCGACCTGTGTCAACTGCGGGCCGAGGCGCACCTGACCCCAGGTGCCAAGCTCGCTGCCCACATCGATCCCGATCCGGCGCGACTTCACGAGGTAGTCGGCGACCTTGTCGTCCTCGATGAAGATTCCGCGCGTCTGCTGCCCGATCAGGAAGTACGGCGCAACGAACAGGCGGCCCGTCGCGCTCAGCGGCTGGTAGAACTGCGTGAGGAAGTGGGTGTCCTCCCCGATCTGCAACTGCGTGTCCCACTCGCCCCCGAGCTTGTTCATCCAGGTCTTGCGGTACTGGACCAGCAGGTTGAACGCGCTGTCGCCCGAGAAGTCGGTCGCCAGTCCGAGGCCGAAGCGCAGGTAGTCCGGCCCCCAGGACTTCTCCCGAGGCTCGATGACCATCGCACGCGGGCCGGTCTCGCCGGTGGTAAGGCGGTAGCTGATGCTTTCGAAGTCGCGCCGGCCGTAGATGCGCCTCAGGTCGGCGCCGACCATCTCCTCGGACAGCGGCTCGCCCGGCTTGCTCTCGACGAGGGCGGCCAGCACGGCCGGGTTGGTGCGCTGCAGCCCTTCGATGCGGATTTCGTCGACGGTGCCGAGCGCCTTGCTTTCGGCGACCTGCGTCGATCGCAGCGCCGCGAATTGCTCTGGCGGCAGGCTGTAACGCGAGAGCGATTTCGCCATCGCGCGTGTCGCCTGCTCGCCCACCTGGATGGCGTCGGCCGCGCGCTTGAAGTCGCTCGCGGAGATGTCGCCTAGATCCGGCGCGATCAGCACGTCGCGATCGGTGAGGCGCTTCAACTGGTCGTCCACCGTTTGCTTGCCGAGGAAATTGACGAGTTGCCCGGCCACGCTCAGCGCCGAAGTGATGTCCTTGCGCTTCATCAGCGGCGTGGAGATGTTGACGGCGATTACGACGTCAGCGCACAGCTTGCGCGCCTCGTCGATCGGCAGGTTGTTGGCGATGCCGCCGTCCACCAGCAACCGGCCTTCGATCTCCACCGGCGCGATCGCGCCGGGCACCGACATGCTGGCCCGCATCGCCTGTGCGACGCTGCCACGGTCGAGCACCACCGATTCGCCGGTTTCGATGTCGGTCGCCATCGCGCGAAACGGGATTGGCAGCTTGTTGAAGTCGGAGACTCCGAACGACGGCGTTGCCAGCAATCGGAAGAACGACTCGATCGAGACGCCGGCGATGACGCCCTTCGGCAGCGCCAGGCCGTCTTCCGTGACGCCGAACTCCGGCGCGAAGAGCGTCATGTAGTCCTCCATCTTGCGGCGGACGGCGATCTCCTTGCGGGGCGGACGGTCGCGGAAGATGCCGTCCCAGTCGGCCTTGGTGACCAGGGCCGCCATATCCTCGGGCGAGCGTCCCGCGGCGAACGTCCCGCCGACGATCGCTCCCATGCTGGTGCCTGTCACGCAGTGGATCGGCACGCGCAGTTCCTCGAGGACTTTCAGCACGCCGACGTGCGCGAGGCCGCGCGCGCCGCCGCCGGACAGTGCGAGGCCGATGCGCGGAGCGGTGGTTTTGGACGCAAGCAACTCGGGCGCCGGCGCGGTCTGTGCGCTGGCTTGCGCGCACAGCAGCGAAGACATCGCGATCGCGGTGATGCTGAGCCTGAACGCGACAGCAGTCGAACTAGATGTCATGACTCCGCTCTCGGTATCTGGTGGGCGATGAAAAGCGCGGAAAACGAAAGCAACTTGCGCTGCAATGACGAGAGGCGTGTTGTGCGAGGTCAAGGGGCTCAGGTCGGCGGCGGAAGAGACAGGCGATCAGCCAGCAGGCAAGGCGCTGCTCTGATCGACCGCACACCGCAATCGAGATGACAAGTTCGCACTCGTTCGAACGCCGCATGATCGCGCCTGCCCCTGGCCGTGATGGGGCGACCAGGTCCGCTCCGACGCTACTCGGTGACCGCGGGATGGCTGCGACGGTGTCGGGGCGCCTCGGACGGTACGGTTTGACATCCCGCAAGGAAAACATCTGCGCCTGTCTGAAATGGTGAAGGCCGCGTCCTGCTTTGTATAGGGCGCCCCGCCTTCTGGTTTGACAATGCTCCTCACACGATCAAGCGCGACGGCCTGCCGCGGACCGCTGCGAGGCGTTCGCTCGTGCGCGCATGAGGGTGCTCAGGGACGTACGAACACTCTTGAACGGACTTTCCCGCGACCTGGAGAAGTGAGATGAAGCGCTACCCGACGTTGATTGCGCTCGCGCTGCTGTTCGCGGCATCCGCAGCGGCGCAGGAGGGCGACGCGACCAACCTCGCGAAGGCCGCGCAGAACCCCATCGCGGACATGATCAGTGTGCCGATCCAGTACAACATCAATTTCGACACCGGTCCGCTCGGTGGAACGCAGCATCTCGTGAACATCCAGCCGGTTTACCCGGTGAAGTTGAACGCCGACTGGAACGTCATCACCCGCACGATCGTTCCCGTGATTTCCCAGCCGGCCTTCGCGGCCGGTCAGGATCGCGAGTTCGGCCTCGGAGACATCCAGTTCTCGGCTTTCCTCTCCCCCGCCGCGCCAGTGGGCGGTTGGATCCTGGGCGTGGGCGCGATTGCGCAACTGGACACGGCGACCGACGACCGGCTCGGGCAAGGGGCCTGGGGACTGGGACCCACCGCGGTTGCACTGAAGATTTCCGGGAGCTGGGTGTACGGCGCGCTCATCAACAACGTCTGGTCGGTGTCCGAGGACGATGGCCGGCCCGGCGTCAACCAGATGCTGATCCAGCCCTTCATCAACTACAACTTCCCCGATGCGCCCGGACGCTACCTCTCGTTCTCGCCGATCGTCACGGCGGATTGGAAGGCCGATAGCGGTCAGCGCTGGACCATTCCGCTCGGACTCAGCATCGGGCAGATCCTGAAGATCGGCGGGCAACCGCTCAACCTTCAGGCCGGGGCCTACTACAACGTCCAGCACCCGGACGACGGGGCCCGCTGGCAGATTCGCTTCCTCGTCGCGTTCCTGTTCCCCAAATGACCATCAAGAACGTCAGCGCTCCTGGAACTAGCGGCGCCACCGCCCCGAAATCCGCGCAGCCGCTGCCGCAGCTCAGCGACTTCAGCCTGGTGAGCGGCGGGCCGCTCTACCAGTTGTTGCGCCGAACCCGGCTGTCGGACGAGGAACTGCAATTCACACGCCGGCGGGTGTTCGTCATGGCGATGATCGCCTGGCTACCGCTCCTGCTGTTGTCCGTCATGGAAGGGCACGCATGGAGGAGCGGCGACACGCTGGGCTTCCTGCAGGATTTCGAAGTTCACGCGCGCATGCTGCTGGCGATTCCGCTTTTCATGCTGGCGGAAGTCTGGGCGCATCGCCAGATTCCTCCGGTCATCCGGACCTTCGTCCACGACGGACTTGTCACCGACGCCACCCGGCCTTCGTTCGAGGCGGCCATCGACTCGGCGCTGCGGTTGCGCAACTCGGTCGTGGCCGAGGTGCTGCTGATCGTGTTCGTCTACGCAGTGGGAGTTGCGGTGGTCTGGCGTACCCAGTTCGCGCTCGACGTGAACACCTGGTATGCCGTCGTCGATGGCGAGCGGCTGCGGCCGACGCTGGCAGGGCGATGGTTCACATGGGTCAGCATGCCGATCTTCCTGTTCCTGTTCCTGCGGTGGTGCTTCCGCTTGTTCATCTGGACCCGATTTCTGTGGCAGGTGGCTCGCCTGGACCTGGACCTGGAGCCGACGCACCCCGACGGGCTCGCGGGCTTGCACTTTCTCGTGCTGTCGGAGCGCGCGTACCGGCCGGTCCTGCTCGCGATGGGGTCGGTGCTGTCCGGGATGATGGCCAACCGGATCCTGTATACGGGCGCCGCCCTGGTCGACTTCAAGCTGGAGATCTTCGCAACCGTGGTCGTGCTGCTGCTCGCCGTCTTGGGGCCGTTGCTCGTGTTCATGCCGAATCTGCGCAACGTCCGTCGATGGGCAATCACCGAATATGGCAGCCTCGGCCAGCGGTATGCGCGCGAGTTCCGGCGCAAGTGGGTCGGTGGCGGCCAGACGACCAGCGAACCGCTGCTCGGAAGCGGCGACATCCAGTCGCTGGCGGACCTTCACAACGCCTACGAGGTGGTCGACAAGATCCCCATGTTTCCGTTCTCGTGGCGCAACCTCACTCTCCCCACGTTGACGGTCCTGCTGCCGGTGGCGCCGCTGCTGCTGACGACGTTTTCCGTCGAAGAGCTGATCGACCGGCTGCTCGGCATGCTGCTGTAACTGGATCGATTCGCGTACTCAGGCCGGCGTCCGGGCCAGCCACGCAGTGGCGGACGTGGCGAGCGTCAAGGACAGCAGACCCATGGCGAGGATCATGACCATGACCTTGGGGTCGTGCGCAAAGACCTGCGAGGCGATCATCAATGCGATGCTCCCGTTGCGCCCGAACGTCATGATGGCGAGTGCGCGTCGGTTGGACCGTTCCGGCCCTCCCATTGCATAACCGGCCGCGAAGGCGATGGGAAAGAAAAGCAGTCCGGCGGCGAGGGTGCCGGCTTCCAGTGCGAGCACCGCAGGGAAGTGGACGTAGCAAACCTGGGCCAGCACGAGCAGAAGCAGGATCACCGAAGCGCGGTGCATTACCTGGCCGAGCCGGGTGGCGAAGTGCTCTCGTCGAGCCCGGAGGTAGAGACCGAGGCCAAGGGGCAGCGCTACAAGCAGCAGTCCCGGCACGATCTTCCCGAGTTCGACATCCGCATCTGGTACCACCACGGAAATGACCATCGGCAGGGCAACCACTGTGACCACGAGCAAAGGAGCCAGCAGACCCACCGCGAACGCCGCGTTGCCCTTTGCCAGCTGGACGAACTTGGGGCCGGCCGGCGTACCGGCGGCCATGGCATAGACCAGGAACCCGGTTCGCAGCGAGCTGTCCATCGGGATGAGGCCGGCGAGGCCCAGGGCAATCAGCGGCACCACGACCACGCTCGCGAGGAGCGAGACGGCCATCAGCCGCCGGTCGCGCAGCGGTGCGACGATCTGATCCAGCTTCAACCCCAGGCCGAGACTGAACATCGCCGTCGCTATGAAGACGGCGATGACGAGTGGAAGCGACTGCGTCAGCAGTTCATCCACCGGCTGCATTCCTCTTCAAGGTCATGTCGCAGACCCACGGTCACAGTGTCGGCAGAGCAGCGCGCCGCTTTGGGGGACGCTGAGCGCCGCGCCACTCGACCGGTGTCATGCCGCTCCAGCGCAGGAATGCGCGTGTGAATACTCCGGGCGCCGCGTAGCCCAGCAGCGCGGAGATCCTGGCGAGGTCCAGTGAAGAATCCTCCATGAGTTGCTGCGCGAATTCGAAGCGGCTTTCATCGACGAGTTGCTGGAAGCCGACGCCGAATTCACTCAACCGGCGGTTCATCGTGCGGCTGTGCATGCCGAAGATCGAGGCGACCTGGTCGGACCTTGCATGGCCCGTCAGCAGTGCGGTGCGCAGGACGCTGCGGACTTGCTCGGGAAAGTTCCCGCGATGCCGAAGCTCGATTGCATCAATCTCATGCTGCAGGAGTTCCTGCAACTGCGGATCCACCTTCGGGAGGCGGCGCTTCAACACGCCGGCCGAAAACAGCAGGGCGAACTGCTCGGCGTCAAAGCGCAG
>CAYGXL010000119.1:0-8253 GCA_964353935.1 uncultured Burkholderiaceae bacterium
ACGTGCCCAAGCTGAAGGAACTCGTGCGCCAGGGGCTGCGGCATCCGGGCTTCGCCTTCATCGAGGTGCTGTCCGACTGCACCGAGATCTTCGGCCGCAAGAACGAGCTGGGCTCGGCGCCGGAGATGGGGATGCGCCAGAAGAGCGGGAGCCGTCCGGACGCCTACCGCGACACGGTGGACACGCCGTTCCGCTCGACCGAGCTGCGCACGGGCGTGCTGGCCACCAACGCGCGCGCCGAGTACGGCGCGGCCTACCGCGCGGCGTGCGCCGGGACCGCCGTCAACGCCGGCCAGCGGGGCGCCACGTGAAGCCGGCGCGCCTTCCTGGCGGACGGCTGGAGCTGCGCATCGCCGGCACCGGCGGGCAAGGCCTGCTGCTCGCCGGCCGGATCCTGGCCGATGCACTGATGGCCGGTGGCCGGCACGTCGCGCAATCGCAGACCTACGAACCCACGTCCCGCGGCGGCTACTGCAACGCCGACCTCGTGGTGGCGGACGGCGACATCGATTACCCGCTCGCCACCGCGCTCGACGCGCTGGTGCTGCTCGACCGGCTGGCGGTCGCGCCCTCGTGGCCGCTGCTGAAGCCGGGCGCCCTCGTCATCGCCGACACCCGGCTGTGCCCGGAACTCCCGGATCTGCCCGCCGCGGACGTGCGCGCGCTGCACCTGCCGCTGACGCGCACCGCGATCGAACTGGGCAGCGAGCGGGTGGCCAACATCGTCGCGCTCGGCGCGCTGGCGGCGCTCACGAACCTGTGCGACCTCGACGCGCTCGCGCACAAGGTGCGCGTGGAGGCGCCGCGCAGCCTGGTGCACCTGAACCTCGACGCGCTGGGCGCCGGCATCGGGATGGCCGGTCAACCGCTGACCGCAAGTTAGGTTCCAGCCATCCCGCGCGCGGCCGTCAGGCGGCCGGCGTCACGCGCTGCATCCACTCCGCGAGTTCGCGCGCACCGGCGTCACCGTCGCGCATCGCGCGCATCACGCCTGCTCGATCGGCCTCCGAGCGGTTCTGGCTCAGCTTGAACTTGACGTCGAGCCGCGCAACGGCGAGTTTGAAGGCGACGATGCCGCCTTTCATCTTCTCTCGCCACTCGACGTCGAGTTCGTCCCAGCGCTTGCGGTACGGAACGTCGTGCACGTCGATCAGCGCCTTCAGCACGCGTTCCTTCGCCTCGGCGTCGTGCCACAAAGTCACCACGCAGGCGGCGTGCACCACCGCGTAGTTCCAGGTCGGTACCGCCTGTTCGGCCTCGTAGCAGGACGGCGACACATAGGCGTCGCCGCCGTGGAAGATCGCGAGCACGCGGTCGCCGTCCTTCCATTGCTTCCACTGGGGATTGGGCTTCGCGAGGTGGCCGTGCAGCACCATCTCTTCGCCGCGCACGTCGGCAACGAGCGGCGCGTGGGAAACCATCGGCTCGCTGCCGTCCGCCGCGCTGACGATCGTCGCCAGCGGGTGCCGGCGCATCAGTTCCAGCGCGAGGTCGCGCTCGCCCACCGCGAAGTGCGGCGGCTGGTAGAGCATCAGCCGAGCCCGGCGCCTTCCGGCAGCCCGAGCATCAGGTTCAGGTTCTGGACGGCGGCGCCGCTGGCGCCCTTGCCGAGGTTGTCGAGCCGCGCGATGACGATCGCCTGCTGCCGGGCGTCGTTGGCGAAGACGAAGACTTCGAGGCGGTTGGTGCCGTTCAGGTTCTCCGGTTCGAGGAACGCGCCGTCGCGCAGCGCCGCGGTGTCGTTCAGCGGCCGCACGGAGACGAACGGCTCGTCGGCGTAGTGCTCCACGTACGCGGCGTGCAGCCGCGCTCCCGTCGGGCCGCCGGGCAACTGCGACGCCTGCAACGGCACCGACACGAGCATCCCGCGCCGGAAGTACCCGACCGACGGACTGAACACCGGGGGAAGGTCGAGCAGGCCGTGCGTCTGCATCTCGGGCAGGTGCTTGTGCTTCATGTCGAGACCGTACGCGCCGAACTGCTGGGGCCGCGCGCCTGTCGCCTGCTCGTACTGCTCGATCATCTTGCGGCCGCCGCCGGAGTAGCCGGACACCGCGTGCACCGTCGCCGGGAAGCCGGCCGGCACGATCCCGCGCTCGCGCAGCGGACGCACGACCGCGAGGAAGCCGGTCGGGTAGCACCCGGGGTTCGACACGCGCTTCGCCGCGGCGATCGTCGCGCGCTGCGTCTTCGTCAGTTCCGGAAAGCCGTACACCCACCCCGCCGCCGTGCGGTGCGCGCTGCTCGCGTCGACCACGCGCGTGCGCGGGTTGTCGATCATCGTGACCGTCTCGCGCGCCGCGTCGTCGGGCAGGCACAGGACGACCGCGTCGACCTGGTTGATCACCGCGCGTTTCGCCGCGGCGTCCTTGCGCTGCTCGGCCGGCAGGCTCACGACCTCGACGTCGCTGCGTGCCGCGAGCCGCTCGCGGATCTCGAGCCCGGTGGTGCCGTGTTCGCCATCGATGAAGATCGTCGGTTTCGCCATGGGTGTCCTCACGCGCTGGCCAGGTCGGCCTGGGTCGTGAAAGCGTCTGCAAAGAACTGGTCGTCGGGCAGGCCACACTGTGCCGCGAAATCGCGTCGCGCGGCATCGATCATCGCCGGCGCGCCGCAGGCATAGACCTGGTGGCCCGACAGGTCGGGCAGGTCCTCGATCACCGCCTGGTGGACGAAGCCCGTGCGGCCGGTCCACGCATCCTCCGCCGTCGGCTCGGACAGCACCGGCACGTAGCGGAAGTTCGGCTGCCCGGCCGCCCACTGCGCGGCCACTGCGTCCATGTAGAGGTCAGCGCGCGAACGCGCGCCCCAGTACAGCCGCACCTCGCGCGCGGGCTTGCCGCTCTCGTCGACGTTGATCCGCTCGTGGAAGATGTGTTCGGCGATCGCCTTGATCGGCGCGAAGCCGGTGCCGCCCGCCAGCAGCACGATCGGCCGCGCGTTGTCCTCGCGCAGGAAGAACGTGCCGAGCGGCGCCTCGATGCGGAGGATGTCGCGTTCCTTGACCGGCGGCTCGACGACGCCGAACAGCCGGTCGGTGAACGCGCCGCCCGGCGTGTGCCGGATGTGCAGCTGGATCAGTTCGTCGGCGTGAGGCGCGGTCGCCATCGAGTACTGGCGCCGCGCTCCGTCCTTCAGGATGAAGTCCATGTACTGCCCGGCGCGGAACTGCAGGCGCTCGTTGGCGGGCAGCTGCACCGAGACGATCGCGACATCCGGCGTCACGCGGTCGATCTTCGCGATGCGAGCCGGCATCTTGCGGATCGGGATGTCGCCGAAGCCCGTCAGCTCGCGCGCCTCGATCACGAGGTCCGACTGCGGGATCGCCGAGCAGACGAGCGTGTAGCCCTTGGCTTCGTCCGCGTCGGACAGCGCCGATGCGGAGTGCGGCTTGTGCGCCAGCGTGCCCTCGATCAGCCTGCTGCGGCAGGTTCCGCACGCGCCGTTCTTGCACCCATAGGGCAGCCCGACGCCGTTGCGCAGCGCCGCGGCCAGCACGGTTTCATCGCCCTCGGTGGCGAAGGTGCGCCCGCTCGGGCGGATGGTGACGGTGAAGCCCATAGAATCAGGTCATGGATGTGAACCGGCCCGCGTCGACGGACTCATCGCGCCGTGCCATCGGGAAGCTCGGTCGGCCGCGCCTGTTGATCGTCGGCTGCGGCGACATCGGCCTGCGGATTGTCGCACGGCTGAATCGGCGCTTCCGCGTCGTCGCGCTGACGTCGAGCCCGCAGCGCGTGCCGCGGCTGCGCGCCGCCGGAGCGCTTCCGGTCATCGGCAACCTCGACGATCGCACGACGCTCGGACGGCTGCGCGCCTTCGGTTCGCGCGTGATCCACCTCGCGCCTCCACCCGACTCCGGCGAAGGCGATCGCCGCACGGCCCGCCTGGTGAGCGCGCTCGGACGACGCGACGGCGACCGGACCGTCTACATCAGTACGACCGGCGTGTACGGTGACCATCGCGGCGCGTGGATCGACGAGACCGCGCGACTGGCCACGACCGAGCCGCGCAGCCTGCGCCGGATCGACGCGGAGCGACTGATGCGGCGCCGCCGCCACGCGCACGTGCTGCGCGTGCCGGGCATCTACGCGCACGACCGCCTGCCGCTGGCCCGCCTGCAGCAGAAGCTGCCCGCGCTCGCGCCCGACGACGACGTCTACACGAGCCACATCCACGCCGACGACCTCGCGCGCATCGCCATCGTGGCGCTGCTGCGCGGCCAGCCGTGCCGCGTCACCAACACCGTCGACGACAGCGGGCTGAAGATGGGCGAATACTTCGACCTCGTCGCCGACCGCTTCGGCCTCGAGCGGCCGCCGCGCCTCCCGCGCGAAGAACTGAAGCGCGCGGTGTCGCCGATGATGTACTCGTTCATGTCGGCGTCGCGGCGCATCCGCAACGCGCGGCTGAAGCGCGAACTGCGTGTCCGTCTGGTGTTCCCGACCGTGCGCGATGCGCTCGCGAGGATCCCCGCGCCGTCGCGCTGAGCCGACCGGCAGCGCGGCTGTGCTAGGGTGAATTCGAACCGGTCCATCCCGGGTCGCCGCGTGAAGGGAGTCGCGTCGCGATCCCCGCCTTCAGGAGAACGACGCGATGAGCGCGCCCACCAAGTACGTCCTCGATGAGTCCCACATGCCGCGCGCCTGGTACAACATCCAGGCCGACCTGCCGCACGCGCTGCCGCCCGTGCTGCACCCGGGAACGCTGAAGCCGATCGGTCCGGCGGACCTCGCGCCGCTGTTCCCGATGGACCTGATCCTGCAGGAAGTGAGCACCGAGCGCGAGATCGAGATTCCCGAGCCGGTGCGCGACATCTATCGGCTGTGGCGGCCGTCGCCGCTGTACCGCGCGCATCGGCTCGAGAGAGCCCTCGGCACCCCGGCGCACATCTTCTACAAGTACGAGGGCGTCAGCCCCGCGGGCAGCCACAAGCCGAACACGGCCGTCCCGCAGGCGTTCTACAACGCGCAGGCAGGCGTGAAGCGGCTCACGACCGAGACCGGAGCCGGACAGTGGGGTACGTCGCTCGCATTCGCGGGCTCGATCTTCGGGCTCGAGGTGCTGGTGTTCCAGGTGCGCGTCTCGTACGACCAGAAGCCGTACCGGCGCGCGGTGATGGAAACCTACGGCGCGCGCTGCATCGCGTCGCCGTCGAACGAAACCGAATACGGCCGGCGCGTGCTCGCGCAGCGGCCTGATCACCCGGGCAGCCTCGGCATCGCAATTTCCGAGGCCGTCGAACTCGCCGCGCAGCGCGACGACACGAAGTACGCGCTCGGCTCGGTGCTCAACCACGTGCTGATGCACCAGACCGTCATCGGGCTGGAGTCGATGGAACAGATGCGGATGGCCGATGCCTGGCCCGACGTCGTCGTCGGCTGCACCGGCGGCGGCTCGAACTTCGCCGGCATCGCCTTCCCGTTCATCGGCGACGGCCGGCGCGGCGGCGCGAAGCCGCGCATCGTCGCCGTCGAGCCGTCCGCGTGCCCGTCGCTCACCCGCGGCCGCTATGCGTACGACTTCGGCGACACCGGCCACCTGACGCCGCTCACCAAGATGCACACGCTCGGTTCGAGCTTCACGCCGCCGGGGTTCCACGCCGGCGGGCTGCGCTACCACGGCATGGCGCCGCTCGTGTCGCACCTGAGGCAGCTCGGCCTGATCGAGGCCACCGCCTACACGCAGAACGAGTGCTTCGCCGCCGGCGTGCTGTTCGCGCGCGCCGAAGGCATCGTGCCCGCGCCCGAAGCCAATCACGCGGTGAAGGGCGCGATCGAGGAGGCGCTGCGCTGCAAGCGCGAGGGACGCACCGAGACGATCCTTTTCAACCTGTGCGGCCACGGTCACTTCGACATGAGTTCGTACCAGAAGTACTTCGCCGGCGAGCTGACGGACGAGAGCTACGACGAGAAGGAACTCGCGATGGCGCTCGCCGGACTGCCGAGCGTGCCGGAACCCGCGTGAGGCTCGGGGGCGACTCGCAGGCGATCCCTGACGATCGCCGGGGCGATCGGGGCGCGCCGGCGAACGCGGCCCGCAAAGCCGGCGCCGGCCCTACCCGAACAGCCCGCCGACCTTCGTTCCCGCCAGCCGGTTGATCGCGACGAGGCTGATCGCCGCGACGACGATCAGGATGAAGCCGAGCGCGGCCGCCTCGTTCTGCGATCCGGCGATGTAGAAGGTGAAGATGCCGAACGGGATCGTCTCCCAGCCGCCGAGGGTCAGGAAGACGACCGCCGAGGCCTCCTGCAGCGACGTGATGAACGAGAACAGCGCGCCGACGAGGATGCCCTTCCAGACCAGCGGCACGGTGACGTCGCGGAAGGTGCGCAGCTTGGTCGCGCCGACGTTCTCCGCCGCCTCCTCCATCGACTTGTGCACGAGCAGCAGCGACGAGTGGCTGCCGCGGATGGTGTACGGCAGCCGCCGCACGGCGAGCACCAGCGGAATGATGATCCAGATGCTCGTGAGCGGGATCCCGATCAGCGGCAGCGGGATGTGGAAGGCGCGGATGTAGGCGATGCCGATCGCCGTGCCCGGGATCGCGAGGATCAGCGTGATCAGCGCGTCCATCGTGGCGTTGCCGGGCGCCTTGGTGCGGGCGAGGATCCACGCTATCGGCACGCCGACCACGAGGCAGATCAGGACGGCGAGCCCGCAGTACAGGAACGAGTTCAGGATGAACTTCGGCGTCTCTATGCTCACGCGCGTGAAGAACGCCGTGGTGTACTCGACCGGCAACGGCGTGAGCGACCAGCCCCGGCCGAACGCGGCGAGCGTGACGCCGATGTGCGGAAGGAACGAGACGAACATCAGCGACGACAGGAAGCCCACCGTCAGCCACTGCCGGCCCGGCGACAGGCGGCGCCGCTCGACCTTGCTGTAAGCGAGCGAGCTGTAGTCCTTGATGGCGACGTACTGCCGGGCGGCGACCACGAAGACGATCGCCAGCAGCACCAGCAGCGCCGAGATGACGATGCCCATCCGGAACAGCCGCCGGTCGATGAACTGGACGATGTTCAGGTAGGCCTGCGGGGCGAGCAGGTCCTGGACCCCGAGCACCAGCGGCGTGATGAAGTCGGCGAAGGTCCAGATGAACACCAGCAGCGCGCCCGACACGTAGCCGGGCGTGGTGAGCGGCAGCGTGATGTCGCGGAAGCGGCGCCAACCGTTCGCCCCCATGCCCTGCGCGGCCTCCTCGAGCGCCGGATCGACCTTGGTGAGCGCGTCGAGGATCGACAGCGTGATCATCGGGAACAGGTGCAGCGTCTGGACCAGCAGCACTCCCTGCAGGCCGTACATGAAGTTGATCGGCGCATCCAGGCCGAAGTACTCCCGCAGCACCACGTTGACCGTGCCGGCGCGGCCGAGGATGAACACGAAGCCGAGCACGCCGACCAGCGGCGGCATGATCAGCGGCAGCATCGTCAGGTACGAGAACAGGTTGCGCCCAGGGAACTCGTAGCGCATCAGCAGCAGCGCCACCGAGATGCCGAGCACCGAGGTGGTGATCACCACGAGCACGCCGAGCAGCATCGACTTCCAGAGCGAGCGCAGGTAGTAGCGGTCGGTGAAGAAGTCGATGAAGTTGGCGACCGTGAAGCCGCCGGCGTCGGTCGTGAACGCGTCGTAGAAGATGCGCGTCAGCGGATACAGCACGAACAGCAGCAGGAAGGCCCAGATCGCCGCCCAGCCCGCGAGAGCCATCGGCTTCACCCGCGGGATCCGCAGCGACGGCAGGCTGACGGCGGCCATCGATCCCTCAGCCCGCGGCGATGGCGATGGTGACCCCGGCGGAGAACGCGATTCCGACGTGGGCGCCCATGGCCAGCGGCACGTGGTGCCACGGGTCGCGGATGTCGACCTTGAACACGATGCCCTGGCCGAGGTCGACGTCGTAGCGCAGCGTGTTGCCGAGGTAGGCGGCGAACGCGATCTGCCCCGAAGCGACGTTCGTCGACGCGCCGCCGGGCCCGTCGAGATCGACGTTCTCGGGCCGGATGCACAGCACGCAGCCGCTGCCCACGGCCGGCGTGCCCGTGCAGCAGGCCGACCACTCGCCCAGCGCCGTGCGCGCGCGCAACTGCCCGCCGGCGGCATCGACCGCGGTGACCGTGCCCTGGATCTGGTTGTTGATGCCGATGAAGTCGGCGACGAAGAGCGTCACGGGACGCTCGTACAGCGACTTCGGCGGCCCGATCTCGAGCAGGCGGCCCTTGTCGAAGACGGCGATGCGGTCCGACAGCGTCA
>CAYGXL010000120.1:0-3203 GCA_964353935.1 uncultured Burkholderiaceae bacterium
CACACAGCCTCGGCCGAAAGCGAACGGCCAACTGACTTGGGATCAGTTCTCGTCGACAGCCGCTCGCCAACGGAGAGCGAAGTGGTATCCGGCCGGCCATCAATGCTTGGCCTTGCGCATCACTCTCGGTCAGTCGAAGACGAACGCGGCCGTTACAACCGTCCAGGTATTCCGAACCAGATTCGTCTGCTTGAGGGAGACAACCGCGTTCGCGACGATCTACTTCTGCACTTTCCCGAGAGGGCGCTTGGCCCGGCTCTCCTCTGGAAGCCGTTCCGAACTTGTTTATCCCCCGCCACCGCTGCCCGCTAAAGCCCCATGCGGCGGAAGAACACCTGCTTCGCCGCTTCGCTGGCGGCGGTGTAGAGGAGGGTGATCAGCACCAGCACGGCGAGCAGGGTCGGCGGCAGCGGGACGAAGCCGAAGAGGGCCTGCGCGGCCGGCACGTACGGCAGCGCGACCGCGACGACGGCCACGGCGGCCGAGATCCACAGCAGGGCGGTCGAGGGACGGCTCGCGAACAGCGGACGCTGCGTGCGGACGACGAGCAGGATCGCCAGTTCGGTCAGCAGCGACTCGACGAACCACGCCGTGCGGAACTCGGGCGGAGCCACCTGCAGAACGAGCAGCAGCACCACGAACGTCAACCCGTCGAACACGGAGCTGATGCCTCCGAACAGCAGCATGAAGTTGCGGATGCGTTTGACCTGCCAGCGGCGGGGAACGGCGATGGTCTCAGGATCCACGCGGTCGCCGGCGATGGCCATCGCGGGCAGATCGGACAGGAAGTTGTTGAGCAGGATCTGCTTCGGCAGCAGCGGCAGGAAAGGGATCACCAGCGACAGCGCCGCCATGCTGAACATGTTGCCGAAGTTGGCGCTGGTGGTCGTGTAGACGTACTTCATCGTGTTCGCGAACACGCGCCGGCCTTCCCCGATGCCGTCACGCAGCACCGACAGGCTGTGCTCGAGCAGCACGAAGTCCGCGGTTTCCTTGGCGACGTCGACCGCCGAGTCGACCGAGATGCCCACGTCGGCGGCGTGCAGCGCCGGCGCGTCGTTGATGCCGTCGCCGAGGTAGCCGACCACGTGTCCCGTGCGCCGCAATGCGTTGATGATCCGCTCCTTCTGGTTCGGATCGACCTCGGCGAACAGCGTGGTCCGCTCGGCGTTCTGCCACAGCGCTTCGTCGCGCATGGTGCTCAGGTCCGCGCCGGTCAGCACGCCCTCGACCTCCATGCCCACCATGTTCGCGACGTGCAGGGCCACGCGGCGGCTGTCGCCGGTGATGACCTTCAGCTGAACGCCCAGCGCGGCCAGTTCGCGGATGGTGGTCGCGGCATCGGCTTTCGGCGGATCGAAGAACAGCAGGTAGCCCTCGAACCGCATTTCGGCCTCGTCGGCCGCGGTGTACTTGGGGCGGGCTTCCACGTGGCGCGTCGCCACGCCGAGGACGCGGTATCCCTCGTCGCCCCAGCGCGCCGCGCGGTCGAGCAACGCGGCGCGGCGGATGGCGTCGAGCGCAGCCTCCTCGCCGTGAACCCGATTGCAGATCGACAGCACCGGCTCGAGCGCGCCCTTGGTGATCAGCAGGTTCTCGTGGCCGTTCGGGGCACGGCTGCGCACCGCCACGCTCAGGCGCTTGCGCACGAAGTCGTACGGAATCTCCTCCGTCTTGTCCCAGCGCGCGAGATCGAGCGCAGGCGAGGCCGCGGTGATGGCTTCATCGAGCGCGTTCGGCAGTCCCGTCTGCAGCGCGGCGTTGAGCGCGGCGAGCTCCTGCACCCGGGCCGACGGCTCGCCGCCCGCGCCGCACGCGCGGTCGAGGCGCACGATGCCGGCCGTCAGCGTGCCGGTCTTGTCCGTGCACAGCACGTCCATCGCGCCGAAGTTCTCGATCGCGGCGAGGCGCCGCACGATCACGCCGCCCGCCGCCATCCGCTGCGCCCCGCGCGCCAGCGTCAGGCTGATGACGGCCGGCAGCAGTTCCGGCGCGAGGCCGACCGCCAGTGCGACGGCGAACATCAGCGAGTCCGTGACCGGACGGTCGTACGCCACGTTGACGGCGAAGATGCCGAGCACCAGCAGCGTCATCAGTTGCGTCAGCAACTGCCCGAAGTGGCGGATGCCGCGCTCGAACTCGGTCTCGGGCGCGCGCAGGGCCAGCCGATCGGCGATCGCGCCGTACTCCGTGCCGGCCCCGGTCGCGTAGACCAGCGCCCGGGCGGTGCCGCTGCGCACATTGGTGCCCTTGAACACCACGTTCGTGCGCTCGGCCATCGTGGCGGACTCGGCGACCGGTTCCGCGTGCTTCTCGACCGGGAACGTCTCGCCGGTCATGACCGCCTGGTTGACGAAGAAGTCGTCCGCGTCGATCACGCGGGCGTCGGCGGAGATCAGGCTGCCGGCGGACAGGACGAGCACGTCGCCAGGCACGACGTCGTCGGCGGCAATGGTGACGGGTTGACCGTCGCGCAGCACCCGCGCGGACGGCGCGATGCGCGCCAGCAGTTTCTCGATGGCGCGTCCGGCGCGGTATTCCTGCTGGAAGCTGAGCGCTGCGCTGGCGAGCACGATCGCGAGCACGATCCCGGCGTCGACCCAGTCCCGCGTCAGCACCGAGACCGTCGCGGCAAACACGAGGATCAGGACGAGCGGGCTCTTGAACTGCTGCAGGAAGAGGCGCAGCGCCTTGGTGCGCGACGGCGGCGGCGCGCTGCCCGCCGCTTCCCGCCGCCGGCGGGCTTCCGCGGCCGACAGGCCGGAAGGACCGGTGCGGAGGCTCTGTGCCAGCGCGTCGAGGCTGCTCGACCAGGGGGAGGGGCTCGTCGAACCGGCAGGGGCAGACGCGCGCGACATGGATTCACCGTAGCCCGCGGCCGGCGGCCGGTGTTGACCGTCGCCAACGCCGGTCACATGAGAATCACCCCAGGATCAGACGGCCGCGTGCTCGCGCAGCTTGCCGTGATCGAGCACGACGATGCGGTCGGCCGACCGCGCTGCGGCCTCCGAGTGCGTGACCAGCACGCCGCCCGCGCCGCGCGAGCGGATCTCGTGCCCCAGCAGGTCGAGCACGGTCCGGGCGGTGTCCGGGTCGAGGTTGCCGGTCGGCTCGTCGGCCAGCACCAGCGCGGGACGATGCACGAGCGCCCGCGCCACCGCGACGCGTTGCAGTTCGCCGCCCGACAGTTCGCGCGGCATGCT
>CAYGXL010000120.1:3303-8213 GCA_964353935.1 uncultured Burkholderiaceae bacterium
GACTTGCCCGAGCCCGACTCGCCGACGATCGCGACGTATTCGCCCGGCCCGACCCGCAAGCCGAGCCCGTCGAGCACGGTGCGCGCACCGAAGCGCTTGGTGAGACCGTCGACCAGGAGCATCGGACGATTCTACGGGCGCGACCTCTTTCCCTCTGGCTACAATGCCCGCCCGCCACCGCCTGGTCCCGCCGTTGAGCACCCCCACCGTCACCATCGACTCCATTCGCGCGGCGCAGGCGCGCCTGGCGGGCCACGTCGACAACACGCCGTGCCTGCACTCGCGCACGCTGTCGGAGATCACGGGCGCCGAGGTGTACCTCAAGTTCGAGAACCTGCAGTTCACCGCGTCGTTCAAGGAGCGCGGCGCGCTCAACAAGCTGTCGACCCTGACCGCGGAGCAGAAGGCGCGCGGCGTGATCGCCGTGTCGGCCGGCAATCACGCGCAGGGCGTGGCGTACCACGCGCAGCGGCTCGGCATTCCGGCCGTCATCGTGATGCCGCGCTTCTCTCCGATGGTGAAGATCGAGCGGACGCGCGGCTTCGGCGCGGAGGTCGTGCTGTCGGGCGACACGTTCGACGACTCGAAGGCCGAGGCGGCGCGACTGGCCGCGGACCGCTCGTTGACCATGGTGCATCCGTACGACGACGCCGACGTGATCGCGGGGCAGGGGACGATCGCGCTGGAGATGCTGGCGCAGCAGCCCGAGATCGACTGCCTGTGCGTCGCCGTGGGCGGCGGCGGGCTCATCGCGGGCGTTGCGACGGCGGCACGGGCACTGAAGCCGACGATCGAAGTCATCGGCGTGCAGACGGATCAGTTCCCCTCGATGTACTCGGCGTTCAAGGGCGTGCAGATGCCGTCGGCCAACGCGACCCTGGCCGAGGGCATCGCCGTCAAGCAGCCCGGCGACCTCACCGTCGAGATCGTCAAGCGGCTCGTGACCGACGTGCTGCTCGTTTCAGAGGGCGACATCGAGCAGGCGATCGTCATGCTGCTGGAGATCGAGAAGACGGTCGTCGAGGGCGCGGGCGGCGCGGGGCTCGCCGCGGTGCTGCGCCATCGCACGCGGTTCACCGGTCGCAAGGTCGGGCTCATCCTCTGCGGCGGCAACATCGATCCGATGGTGCTGGCCGACATCATCGAGCGCGGCATGGTCAGGGCCGGGCGCCTGGCACGGATCCGGGTGCACACGCGCGATGTTCCGGGCGAGCTGGCGCGCGCGGCGACGCTGATCGGCCAGGCCGGCGCCAACATCGAGGAAGTGGCACACCAGCGGGCCTTCACCACGCTGCCTGTTCAGAATGCGGAACTGGAGTTCGTTCTGCAGACGCGCGGGCCCGAGCACATCGAGGAAGTCCTGGCGACGCTGCGCGCCGCCGGCCTCTACGCGACGACGCACCCTTATTGATCGGCGTGGTGTCGGATCGAATCCGGCCAAACGGCGACCGGTCGGCCTTGTTCCAGATCATTTCGGCGAGGGCACGCGGTGGCTAGTGTGGGTAGGTGGTTCAAGGCGAGGAGATTCCGATGGTCGCCGCTCGAACGCCGAACATCAGCCGGGTGCCGAACGCCGTGCGGTCGGTGCAGGCCAAGACAACGAGTAAACCGAAGCGCCCGGCCGCGCGCACGAGCTGGGAGGCGAAGCTGCGCCCCGAAGTGCCGCCGCGGGTGGTGGAAGACAGCCGCCACGGCAAGAGCCTGCTCCTGCCGACGCCGCTGCTGCTCGGCGAGGTGGTTGCCGCCATACCACGCGGACGCGTGATGACGATCGGCCAGCTGCGCCGCGCGCTTGCGGAGCGTTTCGGCGCCGACTCCACCTGTCCGCTGATGACCGGCATGTTCGCGACGATTCTCGCCGGCGCGGTCGTCGAAGACCTCGGCCAGCGCCGCCGGCCGCGCTGGCCCATCTGGCGGCTGGTGCGCGACGACGGCACGCTGCACCCGAAGTGGCCGCTCGATGCGCTCTATCGCGCCACCATGCTGCGCCAGGAAGGCGTGCGGCTCACGCGTCGCAACGGGCACTGGGCCGCCCTCGATACGCAGCATTGCTGATGTCGGGAGGCCGGTCGGGTCCCATACACTCGGCCGATGGGCTCAAACGATGTGAGGGCACCGCTCGCCGCGGTGCCAGGTTTTCTGGATCTGCGAACGGCGAGCGCGGATCCCGCCGACGAGCTGCGCGCGTCGCTCTCCGCCGACGCGCCGTTCATCGCTCCCAAGTTCTTCTACGACGCGCTGGGTTCGCGCCTGTTCGAGGCGATCTGCGAGCTGCCGGAGTACCCGCTGACGCGTGCCGAGCGCCGCATCTTCGAGCGGCACGGGGACGAGATCGCGACGCGGGCCGGGATCGACCGTCCGCTGATCGATCTCGGCGCCGGGAACTGCGAGAAGGCCGAGCAGCTGTTCGGCGTGCTGGCGCCGTCGCAGTACGTGGCGGTCGACATCGCGGCCGACTTCCTCCGCGATCGCCTGGCGGCGCTGGCGTTGCGGCGCCCGGGTCTGCCGATGGTCGGCCTGGCGCAGGACTTCACCGCTGCGCTGGCGTTGCCGGATGTCGTGCAGCCGGGACCGCGCACCGTGTTCTACCCCGGATCGTCCATCGGCAACTTCGCGCCGCCCGCCGCGCTGGAATTCCTGGAGCGGACGCGCGCGGCCTGCGGCGCGGGCGGCTGCCTGATCCTCGGCGCCGATCTCGTGCGCGACAAGCACGCGCTCGATCTCGCGTACGCCGATCCGCTCGGCGTGACCGCCGCCTTCAACCTGAACGTGCTCCGCAACGTCAACCGCTGCATCGATGCCGACTTCGACGTCGCCGACTGGAGGCACGTGGCGTTCTTCGATCCGGTCACCGCGCGGATCGAGATGCACGTGGAGGCGCGTTGCGACGTCGCCGTGCGCTGGAGCGGGGGCGGGCGACACTTTCGCGCCGCGGACCGCATCCACACCGAGAACTCGTACAAGTACACGCCGCCCGGATTGCGCGCCCTGCTGCAGCGTGCGGGCTTCGGCGACACGCAGCTGTGGACGGATGAAGAGGGCGGTTTCGCCGTGGCGGTGGCGGCGGCCTAGTTGCGGACGACGCGGAAGGCCGTGTACGCGAACGGATAGTCGCCGCGGAACCAGTTGCGGAACGAGCGGCGCAGCAGGCAGCGCGCGGTGCGCGGGGACGCGCCCTTGAGCACCCAGTGCTCGCCGTCGAAGAAGTTCGCGGAGTAGCCGGGGTAGTACGCGCGCGGCGTGAAACCCTCGAACCCCGCGAACGGCGTCGACGTCCACTCCCAGCCGTTGCCGGTCATCTGCTCGACTCCATAGGGACTCGCGCCCGCGGGATTGGCGGTGACGGCGACCGGATCCCAGCCCGCGAAGTCGAAGTGGCCGCGGTCCGGCGACGGGTCCTCATTGCCCCACGGAAAGGCGCGATCGTCGTCGCCACAGGCCGCGCGGTGCCACTGCGCTTCGGTGGGCAGCGCCCCGCCGGTCCAGGCGGCGTAGTCGGCCGCCTGCCGCTGCGTTGCGTACACCGGTGCCTCGGCCGGCAGCGGAACGTCGTCGAACATCCGGCGCAGCCACCAGCGGCCCTCGCGCTCGCGCCAGAACGGCGGCGGCGAGGCGCCGTCGAGGACGAACCGCAGGTACTGGGCGTTGGTCACCTTGTAGCGGCCGATCTCGAATGCCGGCACCTCGACCTCGCACGGCGGGAACTCGTTGTCCCAGCCGAACTGATCGACGCGCTGTCCGAGGGTCGCCCGGCCGGCGGGAATCGGAACGACGTCGTGGCACGGCAAAGGGGCGCTGGCCGCGGCCGGCCTTGCCGGCATCCGCTTCAGCGCGTGCGGCAACCGATGCAGCAGGTAGCAGAGCGTTTCGGCGTGCATCCATCGATGCTCGATGGCGACGTGGCGACGCTCGATCGGCGCACGGCTCCAGAGGTCGTCCAGCCGGTCCCGTGCGTGCCGGACATAGGCTCGCACCTCGTCGACGTGCGGCCAGTCGGACGGGCGATCCTGGGGAGCCTGGCCCGGCGGGGGATCGATGCCCGCTTCGAACAGGCGGTCGAATGCGGGATGGAACGACGGCGCGTCGAGGGCGCCGCGCGCGACCTGGTTCCAGTCGAAGGCGTCGAGGTGGCCGAGGTAGAAGATCAGGCGATGGCGGTCCGCGATCGGCCGCTCGTAGAGCGTCTCATCGGAGAGGAGGGCGAACAGCGCGTCGGTGTGGTCGCGCGCCTGGTTCAGTTCGTCGCGCAGGTCGGGGTCGTGCATGACGGCATCTGTAGCGGCAATGGCGGGGTTGGCGCAAGTCGGGGAATCACGCAATTTCGGTGCATGGGTGTTGCTGTGTCGTCAGGCCGCGACTCAGACACGAGGCCGTCTCGTGGACAGACAGGCGCGCAGACCCTGAGCCGGTCAAGCGCGCGGTCCGGAAGTCCGCGAGTCGGAGAAGGCAGCGCCAGCTGCAGGCGAGAGCGGCGACGGCGACGCGAGTGCGCCGATCCTCAACGCGTGTCCGGGCGATTCCGCGAATGGCGCCCAGCGCCCGAAAGGGGTGCCGAGCCTCGATATGCCGGCGAGGGGATAGCCGAACGCAGGCGGCTACCGGCGCATCTCGAAGAGCGAAGTCTCCGGATCCTGCCCCTTGAGGGCTTCGGCGATCTGCTTGCGCGCCTTGATGAACGGCGAGTTCTTCGCTTCGACGGCCAGGAATTCATCGAGATCGCCGTGCTCGCGTTGCAGGCGCGGCACGAGGTCGAGGAAGATGTCGGTCAGTTCCGGATCGAACTGGCGGCCCTTCAGCGACCGGATTTCGGCAAGCGCATCCGAGACCTTCCAGGCCTCCTTGTACGGGCGCTTGTGCGTGAGCGCATCGAAGACGTCCGCCAGGGCGCTGACGCGAGCGGCGATCGGGAT
>CAYGXL010000121.1:0-8181 GCA_964353935.1 uncultured Burkholderiaceae bacterium
TCCGGAATGGCGGATGGTCACGCAGTCTGCCGGCGCGGGAACGACGTCCGAGACCCTTACGGGATGCCAGGAACCATGTGCGAGCGAAACGACCGGGATAGGGCCCTTGCGTCCGAGGCAGCGGGCTTCGTGAAGGTTGGATCGCTCGCGCAGTTGCCGGCAGGAGCCTCGATGCGGGTGACGGTCGGCGCGTCCGATCTCCTCCTAGTGAATGTCGGCGAGCGAGTCGTTGCCGTCGGCGACCTCTGCCTGAGGTGCAGCCGGTCGCTGTCGACAGCATCGCTTTCAGGGCGAGTGCTGACCTGCGTCGGATGCGGCTGGAAGTACGACGTGGAGCGCGGCTGCGTCGACGGTTTGCCCAACCTGCGGACCGAAGTGCACGACGTCTCCGTCGACGATGGACGGCTGCTGGTGGCATCTGCCATCGCCGCTCCAGCGACCGTTCCGTGACCCCCACACGGGGACGCATGCGGCGGGAGCCTGACCGCGGATGCCCATCACCGGCCCGATTCCCGAACAGCTGCTGACGCTCGTCGCGGCGGCGACGGTGTTCGCCGTAATGTTCGACCTCGGGCTCGGCATCGTCCCGCGCGAGTTCCGCTGGGTGCTGAAGCACCCGGGGCTGCTGCTTCGCGGGCTGTTCGCGGTGTTGGTGGCCGTTCCGGTGCTCGCGCTCATGCTGGTGCGCGCCTTCGACCTGCCGCGCGGCGTCGAGATCGGCATCGTGCTGATGGCGATCTCCCCCGGCGCGCCCGTGGCCCTGCGCCGCTCGCTGGGCGCCGGCGGCCATCGCGCCTTCGCCCCGGCGCTGCAGATCCTCGTCGCGACACTCGCGGTCGCGTCCATGCCCTTGTCAATCGCCGCGCTGAACCACCTCTACAGCGGCCAGGCTAGCCTCGATCCGCGCGAGATAGCGCGGCAGGTCTTCATCGCGCAACTGCTTCCGCTCGGGGTCGGCATCATCGCGCGGCGGCTCGCGCCGGAACTCACCGCACGCTGCGAACCGTGGTCCAGGCGACTCGCCACGCTTCTCCTGGTCGTGCTGCTGGCGCTGGTGATGATCGACATCGCGCCCATGATCCTCGCCACCCGGACGGGCGCGGCGATCGCGATCGTCGCACTGACCACCCTTGCCGCACTGACCGGCCACGCGCTCGGGGGCCCGCACCACTCGACGCGCACGGCCGTCGGCGTCTGCGCGGCCGCGCGGAACCCTGGACTGGCCCTGCTGGTGGCGACGCTGAACTCCGCGCCGACTGGCGTCGTCGCCACCATCTTCGCCTACCTCGTGATCTCGGCGCTGACGCTCGTGCCGTATGTCGCGTACAGCCGCCGACGCGGCCGGGACACGGAGGACGCGGCCCCGCCTTAGCCATAGCCTCCGGTCACCCGATCCGGCGCGCGGCCGGCTTGCTCAGGCGACGATGTTCACGCCACCGTCGACGTACAGCGTCGAGCCCGACAGGCGCTTCGCGTAAGGCGTCGCCAGGAACGCGCAGGTGTAGCCGACGTCCATGATGTCGACCAGCTCGCCGAGCGGCGCGCGGTGTGCCGCCTCGTTGAGCAGCGTTTCGAAGTCCTTCAGCCCGGACGCCGCGCGCGTCTTCAGCGGCCCCGGCGAAATCGCGTGCACCCGGATGTTCCGGCCGCCGAGCTCGAACGCGAGGTAGCGGCAGCACGCCTCGAGCGCCGCCTTCACCGGCCCCATCACGTTGTAGTTCGCCACGACCTTGTTCGCGCCGTAGTAGCTCATCGCGAACATCGTCCCGCCGTCGGTCATCAAGGGCGCCGCGTGCTTGGCCATGCGGACGAACGAGTGGCACGAGACATCCATCGCCTTCGAGAACCCCTCGGCCGAGCAGTTCAGCAGCCCGCCCTGCAGGTCGTCCTTCGGCGCGAAGGCGATCGAGTGCACCAGGACGTCGAGCCGGCCCCAGGTGCGATGGACGGCCTCGAACACGGCTTCGAGTTGCCCCGGAACGCTGACGTCGAGCGGCAGGAAGATCGGCGCCTCGAGTTCCTTCGCCAGGGGCTCGACGTGCGGCCGCGCCCTATCGTTCAGATAGGTGATCGCGAGGTCGGCGCCGACCTCGCGGAACGCCTTCGCGCAGCCATAGGCGATCGACGAGTCGTTCGCTACGCCGATGACGAGCGCCTTCTTGCCTGACAGGATCGGGCGGGGAAGATCGATGGACATGCTGATTCCTCGTTGAGGCCGTCGCGCCGGCAAGGCCGCGCGACGGCGATGCGTCGCGCTACGGCGTCCGCTCTTTCGCGGGCGCCGCCAGCACGGCGCGCGTGTGGCGGGCGATCATCAGTTCCTCGTTGGTCGGCACCACGAACGCGCCGACGCGGCTCCCCGCCCGGCTGATGCGCTGGGCACCGGCGCGGTTGGCATCGGGATCGAAGTCGAGCCCCAGCCAAGCGGCGTCATGGCAGATCCGCTCGCGCAGCTCGGCGCTGTTCTCGCCGATGCCGGCGGTGAACACGATCGCGTCGATACCGCCGAGCGCGGACGCCAGCGAACCGAGTTCGCGGCCGATGCGATAGACGTACAGGTCGATCGCCTGCTTCGCACCCGGCTCCGGGCTCTCCAGCAGCGCGCGCATGTCGCTCGAGATGCCGGACACGCCGAGCAGTCCCGACTGCTGGTAGATCAGCTTCTCGACGGCACGCACGTCCATCTTCAGCTCGTCCATCAGGTAGAGGACGACGCCCGGGTCGAGGTTGCCGCAGCGCGTGCCCATCGGCAGGCCGTCGACCGCCGTGAAGCCCATCGTGCTCGCCATGCTGCGGCACGCCGACATTCCGCACATGCTCGAACCGTTGCCGAGGTGCAGCACGACAGTCTTGCCCGCCGCGGCCTTCGGGTCGACCTGCGGCAGCACGCTTGCGATGTACTCGTACGAGAGGCCGTGGAAGCCATAACGCACGACACCGCGGTCGGTGATCGACTTCGGCAGCGCGAACGCCTGCGCGACCGGCGGCTGCGTGCGATGGAACGCGGTGTCGAAGCAGGCCACCTGCGGCAGGTCCGGCGACCGCTGCAACAGGCCACGGATCGGCGCGAGGTTGTGCGGCTGGTGCAGCGGCGCCAGCGGGATGTACTTCTCGAGCGCCTTCAGCACGGCCTCGGTCATGCGCGCCGGGCGCGAGTACTCGAGGCCGCCGTGCACGACGCGATGCCCCACGCCGGCCAGCTTGTAGCCGTCGGCACGCCCGCGCAGGAAGCCGACCAGATGGTCGAGCGCGCCCTCGTGCCCGAGCGCGACGCCATCGCCCCATTTCTTCTCTTCGATCACCTTGCCCTGATCGTCCTTCGCGACGAAGCGCGGCGACGTGTAGAGCCCTTCCGCCTGGCCGCGGGCGACGAGCGCGAGGTCCTGCCCCGAAGTTGCGAACAGGGAGAACTTGAAGCTCGACGACCCCGCATTCAGTACGACGATGGCTTCGGTCATGCAGGCACCACCTTGTTTGCCGCTTCCTTGCGCGCCTGGGCGACGAGCACCGCGACCCCGCACGACGCGAGGCGGGTCATCACCGAGTCGGCGCGACTGGTAAGGATGATCGGCACGCGCGCGCCGAGCACGATGCCGGCCGCATCCGCGCCCGCGAGGAACGACAGGCTCTTGGCCAGCATGTTGCCGGCCTCGAGATCGGGAACGACCAGCACATTGGCGCGGCCCGCCACCGGCGAGTCGATCTTCTTTATCTTCACCGACTCGAGGCTGATCGCGTTGTCGAGCGCGAGCGGGCCGTCGACCACGGCCCCGGTGATCTGGCCACGGTCGGCCATCTTGCACAACGCGCCGGCCTCGACGGTCGACGGCACCTTCGGATTGACGGTTTCCATCGCGGACAGGATCGCCACACGGACTTCAGGGAAGCGCAGCGCATGCCCGAGATCGATGGCGTTCTGGATTATGTCGACCTTGTCTTCCATTGTCGGCGCAATGTTCACGGCCGCATCGGTGACGATCAGCGTCTCTGCGTAGGACGGCACGTCCATCACGAAGCAGTGGCTGACACGACGCGCGGTGCGCAGTCCGGTGTCGCGCTTGACCACCTCCCCCATCAGTTCGTCGGTGTGCAGGCTTCCTTTCATCAGCGCCTCGGCCTTGCCCATCCGGACCAGTTCGACCGCCTTGGCGGCCGATTCCTGGCTGTACGCCGCGTCGACGATCGGATACGGGCTGATGTCGATGCCGAACTTCTTCGCCACCGCCTCGATCTTGTCCTTCGGGCCGACGAGGATCGGCGCGATCAGGCCGAGCTTTGCGGCGTCCACCGCGCCCCGCAGCGAGCTTTCGTCGCAGGGGTGGGCCACCGCGGTCGGTGTCGGCGGCAGCGCCTTGCAGAAGTCGATCAGCCGCTGGTACTTCTCGTGCGCTCGTTGATCCATCACGGCCTCACTTGCGTGCCCGGCGCCTGGCCGCGGTCCTGCGGGCGGCCGGCGCGGGCGCGCGCGCCTTCACTTTCCTCGCCACGGGGCCGCTGTTTGCGCGCTTGCGCTTCAGCGTGGTGCCGATCTGGTCGATCATCGCCAGTTGCTCCTCGGAGCGAGGCTGCACGCGCTCGTCGCCCATCAGCGCCCGCGCCAGCGTAGCCAGCCGTTCCCTGTCGCCGGGGGTCTTCAGCAGCTCAGGCAACGTGGCGAGCGCGCGCTCGGGCTCGTAGCGCACGATGATTTCCTGCTCGCCCCTGACCCGGCGCCACTCGTCCGGCGTCATCTTCGGCAGCAGGTCGCCGTACTCCTTGATCAACTGCTGCTTCATCTGCAGCCTGGACAGCATCAGCGGCTCGCCCTTGCGCGCGAGCAGGCAGGCGACGCGCGCCAGGGCCTCGGGGTAGCCGCCTTCGGCGATCGACGCGAGCGCCTCCTTCACGAACGGGAGGTCGCGGCCCTCGGCCACCGGCGCCGCCGCGGTTTCGGCCTCCGCCTTGTCGGCGATGTAGAGCGAGAACACGTTGCCGTACGTCTGGAAGAACTGCGCTTCGCTGGACGCGTCGCGCATCGCGCGGTAGTACTCGAGCGAGGCGCTGATGGCGGCGGATGCGACCTTCTCCAGCTTCGATGCGGCGTTGTCCTTTTCCGCCGGCCGGCGCTGCGCACGCACCATTTCCGCGGCCGGCGCGACCCAGCCCAGCCAGGGGTTGAGCTCCGACAGCATCCAGCGCTGCCAGCGCAGCGGATGGAACTGCCGACGCATCTTGGCCGTGAACTCGTTCGAGGTGGCCTGGACGAAAGGCTGCATGAACAGTTCATAGGCGCGCTGGTTGAATTCCGAGATGGCGGCGACGGCCTCGAACGGCTTTTCGTCGACGCGCCCGAAGCGGTTGGTGCGTGCCGCGACCTCTTCGAGCGACCGCTCGGTGAACTCGACTTCGTACTCCGTCTTGCCGCCGCGCCCGGCGTGCTCCTTGATGGCCATCGCGTACAGCCCGGGCGTGAGCGCCTCGATCGACTTCAGCACCGACACGATCTGCGCGTGTTCCTTCTTCGCCACCTTGCCGGACACGAAGATGCCGAGGTGGCCGATGTCCTCGTGCAGCAGGCCGACGATGACCTGGCCCCGCGCCTTGATCTCGTCAGTGGAGCCGTAGACGTCCGCGACCCAGTTGAACGCCTGCTGCGGCGGCGTGATGTTGTCGCCCATCGAAGCGAACAGGATGATCGGCGCCTTGATGTCCCGCAGGTCGAAGGCCTTGCCGCCCTTCATCTTCGTCTCGCCGGTCCACAGCTTGTTGCCGACGAAAAGGTTCTGGGTGATCCACTCGATCTCTTCCCGGTTCATCAGGAAGAAGCCGCCCCACCAGCGCTCGAATTCCAGGAAGCGCGGGGGCTCGGTGTCGACGTTGGCGTACAGGTTGTAGTACTTGTCCCAGAACGTGTTGGCCGGGTTCAGGTTCTCGAAGTTCTCGACGAGGTAGGCGCCGTCGAACACTCCATTGCCCTGGTCGGCCGTCATCGAAGAGAGCCAGGTGCCGCCGAGGTTGCCGCCGGCGTAGCGCATCGGGTTGTCTCCCGCGCCCTCCTGCCACGCGCCGCCCCAGTAGGACATCGGCGCGCCGTTGATCACGATCGGTCCGGTGTCTTCAGGGTCGGCCGCGGCCAGCATCATCGCGGCCCAGCCGCCCTGGCAGTTGCCGATGATCGCGGGCTTGGGGCTGTCCGGGTGCAGTTCGCGCACCTTGCGCACGAACTGCTTCTCGGCTTCGCAGACATCGATCAACGTCTGGCCGGGCTCCGGGTCGCGGAAGAAGATCACGAAGTAGACCGGGTGGCCCTCGCGCAGCGCGACGCCGACCTGCGAGTCGTCCTTGAAGCCGCCGATGCCCGGGCCGTGGCCGGCGCGCGGGTCGATGATCACGTAGGGACGCCGCTTCGGATCGATGGTCACGCCTTCCGGCGGCGTGATCTTCAGCAGCGCGTAGTTGACGGGGCGCGCCAGCTTGCGCCCGTCCATCACGGTCTCGTGGTCGAAGTGCAGCAGCGGCGGCTGTCCCTCAGCGACGTGCTGCAGGTAGTTGTTGCCGCGCTGGCGCATCGTGTCGAGGAAGAGCACCGAGCGCTGCGCCGCATCGACCGCGTACGAAACCCAGTCGGTCCAGGCGTGCGTCGCCGACTGCATGTCGGGCTTCATGTGCCCGACGCCGCCTTCTTCGTACGCCTTCCTCAATGCATCGTTCAGGTTGCGCTGTGCCACCTCGGCGCGCTTGCGGAAGACCAGCGAAACCTTCGTGGAGATGTCCTGGCTGCGTGCCAGTTGGTGGCCGATGTCCATCGCTTGCACCTCGGTTGAATTCGGTTCGGTCCGCACAACGGGGATCGGAGTGCGGGCGCCAGGCCGGCCCTGGAGACGGTGAGTCGGACCCCAGGCCGAAGTGGAGAACCCGATCAGATCGCCGTTGGCTCCATGCTGCGCCGCACACTGGACGCAGTCTTATCCAATCTAGACAGCGGGATTGCGATTTCAAGTCCCGCCCGTCCGGATTGCCGGACGGACCGTTCCGAGGAAGTGGCCACTAACTGCCGGAGCGCGTTTGGCCCGGCAGGGAAGTTAGAGTCGTTCGCGAGCTACTTGGCCGCGGGAGGCCCGCCCAGCCGGTCGCCGAACTTCTTCTGCAGGTCTTCGATGATCTCCTTCATGAGGGTGTCCGCGCCCGTGTGCCCGATCTGATCCACGGCGCGCGTGCGCACGGCGTAATGCATCATCAGGACGTTGCGCAGTTTCTCGAAGGCCAGCGGGTTGCTGGTGCCGCAGACGCCCGCGTCATTGGCCAGCACGCGCTCGATGACGCCGGGGTCGAGCAGCCGGACGTTGCAGATCGTCGCCAGGCGAGCGACTTCCTTGTCCACTTCGCTCAGGCTCTGCGACCAATAGGCCGCGCCGAAATCCGTCTTTCTGTCGCTCATGTCGCTCGTCCTGTCTTCGCCCGCGGGGTGATCCGCACAGGCTTCATCATGAGGATACTGCGCGTGGCTCAGGGGCCGGTCTTTGCATTACTCGACAAGGCCAACCCTGCCCCTGTGGAAAGGCCACGCCGTCGAGCCAGAACGGCCCCGCAGGGTTCTGCCCGTCGCGGGCGATCCGCGGATCACTTCACCGTCACGCGCGCCCACTTGCGCTTGCCGACCTGCACCACGTAGGTGCCCGCACCCAGTCGCACGCCCCGGTCGCCGACCTTCTCGCCGTCGACCTTCACGCCACCCTGCTCGACGTTGCGGATCGCTTCGCTGGTCGACGGCGCCAGGCCCGCCTGCTTCAGCAGCGCTGCAATGGTGACGCCACCGTCCGCGTCCGCGTCCACCGTGCACTCCGGCATGTCGTCCGGAATCGCGCCGAACTTGAAGCGCGACAGGAACTCGAATTCGGCCTGCTCCGCGTCGCGACCGGAATGGAAGCGCGTGATGATCTCCTTCGCGAGCAGGACCTTGATGTCGCGCGGATTGCGCCCGTCGGCCGCCTGCCGCTTCAGCGCCGCGATCTCCTCGTTGCTGCGCATCGACAGCAGGTCGTACCAGCGCCACATCTGCGCGTCGGAAACGGACATCACCTTGCCGAACATCTCGAACGGGGCCTCGGTGATGCCGATGTAGTTGTTCTTCGACTTCGACATCTTGTCGACACCGTCGAGGCCCTCGAGCAGCGGCATCGTCAGGATGCACTGCGGCTCCTG
>CAYGXL010000122.1:0-7798 GCA_964353935.1 uncultured Burkholderiaceae bacterium
CGCCGTCGTCCAGGCGCCTGCCGGCCGCCTGGTGATCGCCACCGACAGTCACGTCGTGTCGCCGCTGTTCTTCCCCGGCGGCGACATCGGCTGCCTGTCCGTGCATGGCACGCTGAACGACGTCGCGATGAACGGCGCGAGGCCGCTCTACCTCGCCGCCAGCTTCATCCTCGAGGAAGGCTTCCCGCTGGCGGACCTGAAGCGCATCGTCGAGTCGATGGCCGCAGCCTCGCGCGATGCCGGCGTGCCCATCGTCACCGGCGACACCAAGGTCGTCGAACAGGGCAAGGGCGACGGCGTGTTCATCACGACCACCGGATTCGGCGTCGTGCCTCCGGGCGTGGAGATCTCCGGCAACCGCGCGCGTCCGGGCGATGCCATCCTGGTGTCCGGCTCGATCGGAGACCACGGCGTCGCGATCATGTCGCTGCGCGAGAACCTGAGCTTCGAGACGACGATCGAGTCCGATACGGCCGCGCTGCACGGCCTGGTGGCGGCGATGATCGAGGCGGTGCCGACGATCCGCTGCCTGCGCGATCCCACGCGCGGAGGCCTCGGCACCACGCTGAACGAGTTCGCCCGTCAGTCGAACGTCGGCATGCTGATCCGCGAAGCCGCCATCCCGGTGAAGCCGCAGGTCAACGCCGCCTGCGAGTTCCTCGGGCTCGATCCGCTCTACGTGGCCAACGAGGGCAAGCTGATCGCGATCTGCCCGCAGCAAGACGCCGGGCGGCTGCTCGACGTGATGCGCGCGCATCCGCGCGCCGCCGGCGCGGCGATCATCGGCGAAGTCGTCGAGGACCCTCACCGCTTCGTGCAGATGGAGACCGCGTTCGGCGGACGCCGCGTGGTGGACTGGCTCACCGGCGAGCAGCTCCCGCGCATCTGCTGACGGCGGCACGCCGATGCGCATCCTTCTGCTCGCGCACTCGTTCAACAGCCTGACGCAGCGGCTGTGGGTCGAACTGACGGACGCCGGCCACGAGCTGTCGCTCGAGTTCGACGTGCGCGACTCGGTGACGATCGAGGCCGTTCGCATGTTCGCGCCCGACCTGGTCGTCGCGCCCTTCCTGAAGCGCGCGATCCCCGAGGAAGTCTGGAAGGTCCACCGTTGCATCGTGGTCCATCCCGGCATCGAGGGCGACCGCGGACCGTCGGCGCTCGACTGGGCGGTGCTGGACGGCGAGTCGCGCTGGGGCGTGACCGCGCTGCAGGCGAACGCCGAAATGGATGCGGGCGACATCTGGGCGAGCGTCGAGTTCGACATGCGGCCGGCGAGCAAGGGATCGCTGTACCGAAACGAAGTCACGGAAGCCGCCGTCGCGGCCGTTCGCACGACGATCGAGCGCATCGCCGGCGGCGCTGAACCCGTGCCACTGGACTACGGCAAGCCCGAGGTGCGCGGCCGGTTGCGACCACTGGCGAAGCAGCCCGACCGGGCGATCGACTGGCAGCGCGACGACAGCGCGACCGTGCTGCGCAAGATCCGGTGCGCGGACGGCGTGCCGGGCGTCGCCGACCGCATCCTCGACCTGCCGGTGCATCTCTACGACGCGCACTCGGAGGGCGAGCTGCGCGGCGCGCCGGGCGCGGCAATCGCCCAGCGCCATGGCGCGATCTGCCGCGCGACCCGCGATGGCGCGGTGTGGATCACGCACCTGAAGGCCTCGCTCGACGAGGAGCGGCCGTTCAAGCTGCCGGCGGCGATGGTGCTCGGCGAGCGGCTCGCGGGCGTTCCCGAGGTGCCGGTCGCGATCGACGCCGTTGGCGGTGCCGCCACGTGGCGCGACATCCGCTACCAGGAATCCGGCGACGTCGGTGTGCTCCACTTTCCCTTCTACAACGGCGCGATGTCGACGTCGCAATGCGAGCGACTCACCGCCGCGTATCGCCACGCCTGCGGCCGGCCCGTGAAGGTCATCGTGCTCGCAGGCGGCACCGACTTCTGGTCCAACGGCATCCACCTGAACGTGATCGAAGCGTCGGCGCAGGCGGCCGAGGAGTCGTGGCGCAACATCAACGCGATCGACGACCTCGCGCTTGCGATCCTGACCACCAAGTCGCACCTCACGGTGTCCGCGCTGCAGGGCAACGCCGGCGCCGGCGGCGTGTTCCTCGCGCTCGCCGCCGACCGCGTCGTCGCCCGGTCGGGCGTCGTGCTGAACCCGCACTACAAGGGCATGGGCAACCTGTACGGCTCCGAGTACTGGACCTACCTGCTGCCGCGGCGGGTCGGCGCCGACGGCGCGAAGCGCCTCACCGAGGCGCGCCTGCCGCTCGGCACGAACGCCGCGCAGGCCATCGGACTGATCGACGCGCACCACGGCGACTCTCCGGCGGCCTTCCTCGCCGGGACGATCGCGCAGGCGCAGGACCTCGCCGGCGAGGGCTGGGGGCAGCGACTGGCCGACAAGCGCACGCAGCGTGCCGCGGACGAGGCGGACAAGCCGCTTTCCGCCTACCGGACGGAAGAGCTTGAACGGATGCGCCTCAACTTCTTCGGCTTCGACCCCAGCTACCACGTGGCCCGTTACAACTTCGTGCGCAAGGTGCCCAAGTCGCGCACGCCGCTGTACCTCGCCCGGCATCGCGCGCGGCGGCCCGCCGGCGAACGCGCGCCGGGCTGATCCAGTCGACACGCAGCCGCCCGGTCGAACGGGGTCCGGTTGCTCTGCCGCAAGCGAAAACCGCGCCCGCCCGCCTATAAAGAGACTCGGAGCCGCGCCGGACGACCGGCGCCGGCTGCGAGACCTTGAGGCAGCGCACGTGGACACAACGGACACCTCGCGGGTGGACCAAGCGATCGTGCGGGTGCTCCATGCGGAGCAGTCCGCGCGCGAAGCCGTCGCGCAATGCGCGGTGGACGCCGAGCTTCTGCGCCAGGACGCCAAGGCGCACGCGCGCACGATCGCGGAGCGCGCCGCCGAACGCGTCGCGCGCGCGCATCGGTGGACCGACGCCGCGCTGCGGTCCGAAGTCGCGCGGCTCAACCAGCAGCGTGCCGCCTTGCAGCAGCCCGCCCCGCCGGATCCGGACGAACCGGCGCGCGTGGCGCGGGCGCTCGATCGCCTGAGCGCGGAACTGACCGGCAGCGGCGAATGATCAGCGGACTGACGTTCGACTACGCGCACGCACGCGTCGCCGCGCGACTGGCCCAGCGACCCGACGACCGGCTGTGGACCCAGTTGCGCTCGTCCCGCAGCGTCCCGGCGCTGCTGGAGGCCGTGCGCGCGTCGAGCGCGGCGTCCACCGTCAGCGGCGTTCCGCCCACCGGCGACGCCGACGCCATCGAACTGTCGTTCCGCCAGCAGCTTCGGACCCGCATCGTCGAGGTCGCCGGCTGGTCGCCCGCGCCATGGCGACCGTCGCTGTTGTACACGCGGCACCTCATCGACCTTCCCGCGCTGCTGCATCTGCTCGCCGACGAACCGCCCCCGCGCTGGATCACGGCCGACCCCGCGCTTTCGCCCTATGCGCTCGCGACGCCCGCACAACGCCGCGCCGCGCTGGCCGACGGTCCGCTCGGCCCCCTGGTGGCCGCCGCGGAGCTGAGCACCGAAGTGCGCCGCCCCGTCGAACCGATCGCCCGCGCCCTGCGCCGGCTGCGCGCCGGCGGGACGCTGCACCGCCTGTTGGCCGCGTGGGAGGCGGAGTGGCGTCGGCTCTGGCCCCCTCTCGATGACGAAGAGCGCACGGCCCTCGACGGCTTGGCCGAGCTGGTCCGCGCGCATTTGCTGCGATTTCCGTCGGTTCCCGTCGACGAGGCCACAGGCGCACGGCAGGCGCTCGGCGCCAGGCTCGCGACGGCTGTCCACCGCAGCGCTTCCCAGCCCGCGGCGCTGTTCGCGTACCTCGCGTTGTTTGCGGTCGATCTCGAGCGCATGCGCGGCGAGTTCATGCTGCGCGCCCGGCCGGTCGGGGGCAGCGGATGATCCGCCCGCAGCCGTGCACGTGGTTCGAGATCATGGTCGGGCGCGACGACGCGTTCATTGCGCTCGAAGCCCTCGCGGCCGCCGGCTGCATCGAAGTCGAGTGGCACCAGACCGAAGCGCCCGGCGCCGGCATGCCTCAGGACCTCCTGAAGGACTTCAACGCGCTGGCCCGCAAGTACCGGCCGTACTGGCCTCGCGCCGCGTCCGCGCTCGCGGCCGAGCGACGCGCGCCGGCGGATGCGCTGGGCGACGGCCTGCGCACAGCGCGCACGTGGGCGACCGATGCCGACACGGTCATCGCGCGCCTCCAGGGCGCCGAAGCCGAGGCGGCTGAGCTCGAACTCGCCGCGGCCGCGCTGCGCGAAATGGCCGAGAGTCACATCGACTTCGCCGCGCTGGCGCGCGCCGACCACGGCGTCACCGCCGCCCTGTTCGCGCTGCCGCTGGGCGTCGAGATCGAACTGCCGCAGGACACGATCACGCGCTTCGCCGCCCTGGCGAGCGAACGGCTCCTGCTGGCGATCGGCGCGCCCGAAGACATCGAGGCCATTGGCCGCGCGGTGGCCGAAGTCAATGGCCGCCGCGCCCGCTTCCCGGACTGGCTGCAGCCGAGCGCGACCGCCAACCTGTCGCTCGTCGCCGACAAGCTCGCCGACAAGCAGAAAGAGGTAGCCCGGTTGCGTTCCGAACTCGCGGCCGTCTCCGAGCGGCACGCGCTGGCCCGTGCGCTCGGCGACATCGCGCGCGCCACCTGGTGCTTCGAACACGGCGGCGCGATCGACCAGGGCGACGTGTTCGCGCGCATCACCGGATGGACCGCCGACCGCGAGAAGGTCGTGCGCGCGCTGGAAGGCTGCGACGCGCGCGCGCTGGCCACGTTCCCGCGGCCGCCGCGCGGCGCCCGCGCACCGCTGGTGCTGCGCAACCCGTGGTGGGCCCAGCCGTTCGAAGTGTTCACTCGGCTGGTCGGCATGCCGAGCGCGAGCGGAGCCGACCCCAGCGTGCTGCTTGCGCTGGCCGTGCCGCTGATGTTCGGCTACATGTTCGGCGACGTCGGACAGGGCCTGGTGCTGGCCGTCTTCGGCTGGGTGATGCGGCACCGACTTCCGCTGCTGCGCCTGCTGGTGCCCGGCGGGCTGGCGGCCGCGATGTTCGGATTCGTGTTCGGCAGCGTGTTCTGCCTCGAAGACGTGATCCAACCTCTGTGGCTGCACCCGATCGAGCATCCGCTGCCGGTGCTGCTGGTTCCGATCGCCGGCGGCGCGGTGCTGCTGTCGCTGGGCCTGCTGCTTGGCGCCCTCGAAGCGTGGTGGGGCTCGCGGCTCGACCACTGGTTGCGCGAGGACGCTCCCGTGCTCGCGACGTACGCCGGCGCGCTGCTGGGCTTCGTCTGGACGCCGGGATGGTGGATCGCCGCGGCAGGCGTCGCCTGGTCGATGATCGCCGCGATGATCGAGCGGCCCAGCGTGAAGTCGGCGTTGGCAGGGCTGGGGCAACTCGCGGAGCACACCGTCCAGATCCTGATCAACACGCTTTCTTTCGCACGCGTTGGCGCATTCGCGCTCGCGCATGCCGGTCTCGCGTCGGCCGTGGTCGCGCTGGCCCGGGCCGGCGACAGCGCGCTCGTCGGCGTGATCGTGCTGGTGCTCGGCAACGTGCTGATCCTGGTCGTCGAGGGCCTGGTCGTGTCGATCCAGACCACCCGCCTGGTGTTGTTCGAGTTCTTCACCCGTTTCTTCCGACCGGAAGGTCGCGAGTTCCGTCCACTCGCGGCACCGCCGGTCACGCTTGATCACTGAGGAGTCGTCATGAGTCGATTCGCTATCCCGATGGTCCTGATCGCCGGCGTGGCCGTGCTGGCAGCGCTGGGCACTGCGCTGGTGTTCTTCCCGGACACCGCATCCGCCCAGACCGCCGCGCGCGCCGGCCTTCCCCCCGAGGCATGGACCTGGGGGCTGGTGTCCGCCGCGCTCGCCACGGCGGCCTCCTCGATCGCCGGCGGCTACGCGGTGGCGAAGCTCGGCGCCGCCGCGGTCGGTGCGCTCGCCGAGAAGCCCGATCTCTTCGGACGCCTGCTGATCTTCGTCGGGCTCGCGGAGGGCATCGCCATCTACGGCGTGATCATCTCGATCCTGATCCTGAACCGGCTCGCGTGAGTCGCCGATGACGGCGTTCGCCTACGTCGGCGCTGCCGAAGACGCGGCCGGATTCCGGCTGGCCGGCATGCGCTGCTGGACGCCGCGAGGCGACGAGGCGGACGCGTTGCGGGCGGCGCTCGCAAGCGGTGCCGAGGCGGTGTTCATCACGGCCGAAGTGGCGGAACGCGTCGCGCGCGTCGAGCTCGAGTCGGCGCTGGCGGCGGGCCGCCCGCTCGTCGTCGTGCTGCCCGAGCCCGGCCAGCCGCCGTGTCGGCTCGATCCCGCGGAACGGGTCCGCGCCCAGCTCGGACTCGAAGCCTGAGCCGCTGCGATGAACCTCGAACAACGCACCGCCGCCCTGCTCGAACTGGTCGAGCAATACCGTGCGCGGCGCTTCGCCGAACTGCTGGAGCCCGCGCAGGCCGAAGCGCGCCAGGTGGCGCGTGCGGCGCTCGCCGAAGCGCGCCGCCGCGTGCACACCGCGATCGTCGAGGAACGCAAGCGCTATGCGCTCGAGGTGAGCGCGGTGGAAGCGGCGCTGGCCACGGACCGTCGCCTGTTCCAGCAGCGCCACGCGGTGCAACTCCTGGACACGGCCTGGCACGAACTGCGCGCCCGCCTCGTGGCACGCTGGGACGCCGCGCCGACCCGGGCGCAGTGGGTTCGTGCCTATCTGCAGCGGGCCCTGCGGTCGGTGCCGTGCGCGAGCGGCGGCTGGCGGATCCAGACGCACCCGGCGTGGACCGACGACGAGCGCGCACACTGGCTCGAACAGCTGCGCATCGATGGGGTCGCCCAGGTGGCATTCGAGACCGCCGCCGCCATCAGCGCCGGCTTCCGGGTCGTCAGCGGCAACAACATCCTCGACGCGACCATCGAGGGCCTGCTCGCCGACCGCACGCAACTCGAAGGCAATCTGCTGCACTACCTGCAACAGGAACAACGATGACCTCTCGCGACGCCGACTCCGGTTCGCGCGCACTGATCCGCTGGATCAGCGGCCCGGTGCTGCGCGCGCGCGCCGAAGGACCCTTCCTGCTGCGCGAGGCGATCCGCGTCGGCCCGGCCGGCCTGCTGGGCGAAGTGATTCGACTGAACGAGGACGAGATCGTCGCGCAGGTGTACGAAGACACGACCGGCCTGCGGCCCGGCGTGGAGGTGCGCGGCACCGGGAACCTGCTCGGCATCCGGGTGGGTCCGGGCCTGCTTGGAAACATCTACGACGGCCTGCTGCGGCCGCTGCGGCCAGCGGGCGCGTTGAGCTTCCGCTTCGACCCGACGGTGCAATCGGGCGTGCAACTGGAACCCGGCGCGCCCTTCGGCGACGTGCTGTCGCCGCGCGGACGCCCGCAGCGCGCGTTGCTACCGCCGAATGTCGCCGGGCGCGTTGCGTGGATCGCGGACGCGGGCGAAGTGACCGACGATGCCACGGTCCTGCGCATCGCGTCGGAGGGCGGCGCAACGCACGAGGTCGCGCTCAGCCACTTCTGGCCGGTGCGCACGCCGCGTCCGGTGCGTGCCCGCCTGACGTCGGACGAGCCGCTCGTGACCGGCCAGCGGATCCTCGACTCGCTGTTTCCGGTGGCGCTGGGGGGCAAGGCGGCCATCCCGGGCGGGTTCGGCACCGGCAAGACGATCCTGCTCGAAAGCCTCGCCAAGGGGTGCAGCGCCGACGTGATCGTCTACCTCGGCTGCGGCGAGCGCGGCAACGAGATGGCCGGCGTGCTC
>CAYGXL010000123.1:0-7787 GCA_964353935.1 uncultured Burkholderiaceae bacterium
GCGATCGCCACGCGCTGCTGCTGTCCGCCGGACAACTCGTTCGGGTAGTGCTTCATCCGGTCGGTGAGCCCCACCATGTCGAGCAGCAGCTCGACGCGCTCGCGGCGCTCGGCGCGCGACAGGTCGGTGAGCTGCAGCGGCAGCTCGACGTTCTCGAACGCCGTCAGCACCGGTATCAGGTTGTAGAACTGGAACACGAAACCGACGCTGCGCGCGCGCCAGTCGGCGAGTTCCGAGTCGCCGAAGCGGGTGATGTCCTCGCCGGCGATCGCCAGCCGCCCGGCGTCCGGCTTGTCGATGCCGGCGATCAGGTTCAGCAGCGTGCTCTTGCCCGACCCGGACGGCCCCATCAGCGCGACGAAATCGCCCTCGCGGATCGTCAGGTTGATGTCGGTGAGCACCGGCACGACCTGGTCGCCGCGCACGTACGACTTGGAGAGGCCGACGATCTCGACCAGCAGCGGGCGTTCACCCGCCGGAAGCGGCGCGGCGGCCATCGCCCTACTTCTTCGCCGCCGTCACGGTCGCGCCGTCGGCGAGGCGCTCGTTCGGCGCCGACACCACGCGGGTGCCGGGCGCGAGATCGACGCGGACCAGGTCCCCGACCTTCGCCCCGGCCGTCACCGGCTGCGATTTCACCCGCTCGTCGCCGCCCTTCTCGTCGCGCGTGACCACGAACACGACGTCGCGGCCGTCACGCTTGACGATCGCGTCCGGGCGCACGGCGGGCACCGGCTTGCGCTCGTCGGCCGCCAGCGAGCGCGACAGGAACCCGATCTTCGCGCTCATGTCGGGAAGCACGCGCGCATCGCGCTCCACGAACGCCACCTTGACGAGCAGCGTCGCCTTGCTGCGATCGACCGTCGGCACCACGCGGCTCACCTCCCCGAGCAGCCGCAGGTCGGGGAAGGCGTCGAGCTGGATCTCGGCCGGCTGGCCGACCGTGATCTTCGCGATCGACGACTCGGAGACGTCCGCCTCGACTTCGAGCGTTTCCATGTCGGCCATCGTCACCACGGCGCCGGTCGTGCCCGACGCCGACGAGAACGGCGTGACGATGTCGCCGACGTTCGCACTCTTCGTCAGCACCATGCCCGTAAACGGCGCGCGGATCAGCGTCTGGTCGTAGGCCACGCCGGCAACGCGGGCGCTTGCCTCCGCCACCGCGATCTGCGCCTTCAGCGACTCGATCGCGGCGCGGGCCTTGTTGCGGCGCGCTTCCGCCGTGTCGAGCGCGGAGCCCGAGATGAAGTTCTGCTTCGCGAGGTCCTGCGCGCGCTTCAGCGCCGCCTGCGCGTCGTCGAGTTCGGCCTGGCCCTGCGCGAGGTTGGCCCGCGCGGCCTGCACCTGCGCCTGCGCCTGCTCGCGCTGCGCCGCGACGTCGCGGTTCTCGAGGCGCGCGATGACGTCGCCTTCCTTGACCATCTGGCCCTCCTGCACGCCGAGCCACTCGAGGCGACCGGTGCCCTTGGACGACACCGACGCGCGCCGGGCGGCGACCACCCGCCCCGTCGCGTTCAGCACGGCAATCGACGTCGACGGGTAGGCGGACGCGACGGTCGCCATGTCGACCGCCATCGCCGCCTGCCGCCCGCGCACCGCGAATGCCGCGGCCGCCACGACGGCCAGCACGATGAGCCACACCCACCAGCGCTTCCACAGCGGACGACGGCGGCGCAACGCCGGCCCCGCGCTGCGATCGATCGAGAGCCGCGACAGTGAAGCCGAGGACGAGGGGCCGCTGGCGGGTTGATCAGCCATTGAGGATCCGTAGTGAGGGAGCGGCGCAATGCTATCGGATGCGTGCGCCCGGCCCGCCCCGTTCCACGCCCCCGGCGCGGCGTTTCACGCCCCGCATCGCGCCGCTGGCGCCGGCACCGGAGCGTCGCCCGGGCCAGCCCGGCCCGCTCACTTGCCGATGCAGAACCGGCTGAAGATGACGCCGAGCAGGTCGTCGGCCGTGAATTCGCCGGTGACCTCCGCGAGTGCGTTGCCGGCGAGGCGCAACTCCTCGGCGAAGAGATCGAGCACCGCGTCGCGCCGAGCGGCATGCGCCGCGGCGATGCCCAGGTGCTCGCGCGCGCGCTCGAGCGCCTGGACCTGGCGTGCGCGGGCGAGGATCAGGTTCTCCCCCGTGGTGTCGCGCTCCCACCCGGCGACGCGCTTCAGTTCGGCGCGCAGCAACTCGACACCGGCGCCGCTCTTCGCCGAGAGCCACACGCGCGACCCGTCGACGCGAGGCGGCTGCGCGGCCAGGTCGATCTTGTTCAGCACCGTCAGGACCGGCACGCCCCGCCCGACGCGCGCATCGACCTGCCGCATGACGTCCTCGTCGCGATCCGGGTGCGTGGCGTCGACGAGGTGCAGCACCGCGTCGGCGCGCGCGAGTTCGGCCAGGGTGCGCTCGATGCCGATCGTCTCGACTTCGTCGGCGGTGGCGCGCAGTCCCGCCGTGTCGACGATGTTCAGTGGAATGCCGTCGACGCTGATCGTCTGCGCGATGCGGTCGCGTGTCGTGCCCGGCACGGCGGTGACGATCGCGATCTCCTCGCCCGCGAGCGCGTTCAGCAGGCTCGACTTGCCGACGTTCGGCGCGCCGACGAGCACCACGTCCAGTCCATCGCGCAGCACCGCGCCCTGCTTCGATTGCGCCAGCAGGCGATCGAGATCCTCGCGCAGCCGCGCCAGCTTCCCGGCGGCGTCCGCCTTCTGCAGGAAGTCAATTTCCTCCTCGGGAAAATCGAGCGTGGCTTCGACCAGCATGCGCAACTCGACCAGCCCGTCGTGCAGTGCGTGCACGCGCCGCGAGAACTCGCCCGCCAGCGACCGCACCGCACTGCGGGCCGCCAGCTCGGTCGAGGCATCGATCAGGTCGGCGACCGCCTCGGCCTGCGCGAGGTCGAGCCGATCGTTGAGAAAGGCGCGCTGCGTGAACTCGCCGGGCGCGGCGATGCGCGCGCCAAGCGCCCGGCCGGCCTGCAGGCAGCGCTCGACGACGAGGCGCAGCACGACCGGCCCGCCGTGGCCTTGCAGCTCGAGCACGTTCTCGCCGGTGTACGAGTGGGGCGCGGGGAAGAAGAGCGCGATGCCGTCGTCGATCGGCGCGCCGTCGGCGTCGAGGAACGGTGCGTGCAGCGCCACGCGCGGCGTCAACCGGTTCGCCTTCGGCCCCAGCACGCCTTCGATCACCGGCCCGAGGTCGCCGCCGGACACTCGGACGATCCCGATGCCGCCGCGTCCCGGTGGCGTGGCGATGGCGACGATGGGGTCTGCGGCCATGGAACGAGTGTACGGTGCCCATCGATGAAGACCCCGAGCGCCGGTGAGCGCCGTTTTTTGGCACTCTTCGTCTTTCGCCTCGCGCAGAAAGCCTGCTTCCCACCGTGCCCGGCCCCGACGACCAGGACCCGCTGATCCGCTACGGCGCGCCGCTGGCCGCCGTGCTGCTGGCGGTCGTGCTGTCGATCATGGTCGCAGCGATGGCCGCGGGCCAGTTCGACGGCGACTACTCGACGCGCGCGGCGATCTACACGGGCCTCGTTCTGTGGGTGCTCGTTGGCGCCGCGGTGATGTTCATCCTCGCCCACCGCTCCGAGGGCGGGCGCCTGTCGCCCGGTCGCGTGCTGCTGTGGACCGCCACCATCTGGCTGTGGCCGGTGTTCGCGCTGCTCGCCTGGCAGCGCCGCTGAAAAAAAACGGGCCGGGGCATTTTGCCGCGGCCCGCTGCCTCCGTTGGCGCCGTCCGGTCAGCCCGGCTTCTTCGCCTTCGCGATCTGCTTCGTCACGTACCACTGCTGCGCGATCGACAGGATGTTGTTGGTCAGCCAGTAGAGCACCAGGCCCGCCGGGAAGAAGAAGAACATCACGCCGAAGATCAGCGGCATGAACATCATCACCTTGGCCTGCACGGGGTCGGGCGGCACGGGGTTCAGCTTGTACTGGATCCACATCGTGGCCATCATCAGCAGCGGCAGGATGAACCACGGGTCCGGCGTGGCGAGGTCGGTCACCCACAGCGTCCACGGCGCGTTCCGCATCTCGACGCTGGCGAGCAGCACCCAGTAGAGCGAAATGAACACGGGGATCTGCACCAGGATCGGCAGGCAGCCGCCGAGCGGGTTGATCTTCTCGTTGCGGTACAGCTCCATCATCGCCGCGTTCAGCTTCTGCTTGTCGTCGCCGTACTGCTCGCGGAGCTTCGTCAGCCGCGGCGTCACTTCCTTCATCTTCGCCATCGACTTGTAGCTCGCGGCTGACAGGGGGTAGAACGCCGCCTTGATCAGCACGGTCAGCAGCACGATCGCCCAGCCCCAGTTGCCGACGATCCGGTACAGGAACTCCAGCAGCCAGTAGATCGGCTTCGCGAGGAAGGTCAGCCAGCCGTAGTCGACCACGAGGTCCAGCCCCGGCGCGATCGCCTCCAGCGCCTGCTGGCTCTGGGGCCCGATGTACAGCGTCGCCTTCCCGGTCGCCGCCGCGCCGGGCGCCACCGTGCCGAGCGGCAGCAGCGTGCCGATCGAGTACAGGTTCTTGTCGACGCTGCGCGCGTAGAACTGGCGCTCGCCCTTCTCCGGCACCCAGGCGGTGGCGAAGTAGTGCTGGATCATGCCGACCCAGCCGTCGTTGGCCGCCTTGGGCAGTTCGGGCTTGTTCTTCTCGATGGCCGAGAACTCGACCTTCCTGAACTTCTCCAGGTCTGTGTAGACCGCCGGGCCGGTGTACGTGTAGTACAGCGACGACTCGCCCTCCGGCTTGTTGCCGTCGCGCACGATCTGCAGGTACACCGAGGGCGTCACCGGCGCGTCGCCGATGTTCTCCACCTTGTGCGTCACCTCGATGTCGTGGCGCCCGCGGTGGAACGTGTAGGTCTTGGTGACCCGCACGCCGTCGCTCTCCGACACGAAGGTCACCGGCAGCGTGTCCTGGCCTGGCGCCAGTTCGCGCGGCCCGTCGACGACCGTGAAGGGCGAGCGGTGGTTGGGGAAGTTGCCGCCGACCACGCCGCTCTGCGTCACGTAGACCCGGTTCGGGCTCACTTCAAGCAGGACGGTGTTGCGATTGAGGTCGTGCTTCTTGCCGGTGACGAGGCCGAGCAATCCGCTGGCCGTCCAGTCCGGCGCGACCTTCTGCGTCAGCAGTTCCGCGCGCGACACCACGGCCCCTTCGGGATCGATCGAGACTTTCATCACGTCGGTCTGGATCACGACCGGTGCCACCCTGGCGGCAGCGGCGCTCGGGGCCTGCGCAGGCACGGCACCCGGCGCCGCGGCGTCGGACGCTGCAACGGCCGGCGGCGGCACGGCCGGCACGGACCCGGGCACCGTCGGCGCGACGGGCGGCACCGCAGCCTTTGCGGCGTCGGCCGGCGCGGCAGCGGGCGGAGGCGTCGGCGTGGTGCCGAACATCGACGGCTTGCCCGTGTGAACCAGCCACCGGTCCCACAACAGGAACAGCGACATGCCGAAGAAAACCCACAAGACGGTGCGCTGAAAATCTGTACCCATCGGGCGCTCGATTCCTACTGCGATTTCAGTTGATCGGTGAACGTGCGGGGCGCGCTCTGCACCGGGTCTTGCTGGCACCAGCAGCGCCAGCGAAACTGCTCCGGGACGGGATCGACCCCGCCGCGTCCATACGGGTGACACCGCGCCAGGCGGGTCCCCATCATCCAGCTGCCCTTCAGCGCGCCGTGCTGCTCGATGGCCTCGCGCGCGTACTCGGAGCAGGTCGGCCAGAAGCGGCAACCGCCGCCGACCCACGGCGACAGCACATATCGATAGGCACGGATCAGGGCGAGCAGGGCGCGCTTGAGCATCGGGTCGTGGCGTGTCGGGTCACGCGTCGGGTTGCGCAAGGTGCCGGCCGAGGCGGTCGAGCAGCGCGTCCGCTTCCTCGCGCAGCGCACGGCGCCACAGGGCGAGCGAGGCGGGCGGCGCTTCGGCCGCGCGGTCGCGCGGCGACTTGAGCCGGAATGAAACGTCGAGCCGCAGCCCCCGTTGTGCGCACGCGGCTTCCAGTTGCGGCGCGGCGCGCCGCGCCGCCTCGCGCAGCACTCGCTTCACGAGGTTCCGGTCGACCGCGCGCCGTGCATTGCGCTTTCCCACGGTGGCGCCGAACCGCACCGCCGCCTGCTCGCTCGGAAACCACGCGGCCGTCATCGACAGCCAATGCCGGGCTGCGCGCAACCCCTGCGACCGCGGAGCGGCGAGCACCGCCGTGAACTCGGACGGGCGCCGCAGGCGCCGGGCGACACCAAACCGGCCGGTCCTGTTCGCCTCAGCAGGTGGCTCATCCCGATTCGTGCTGGAAAGCGGCACGCGAGCCGCATCCGGCGTCAGACCGCCAGGCGCTTGCGCCCCTTGGCACGACGGGCGGCAATCACCGCCCGGCCACCACGGGACCGCATGCGAACGAGGAAGCCATGCGTGCGCGCGCGTTTGACTTTGGAGGGCTGGTAGGTGCGTTTGGTTGACATTGTTCTTCCTTGACGGTGACTGCGCCGAAGCGAGGTGGCGAGCCGCCCGGGTGGCGCGAGAGGAGCGGCGTTCCTCGCCTGCAGTCGCTCACGCTTGTCCTCGTCGCTGTTTGCCGAGGCGCCGGGTGACGGCATGCCGCACGAGGCGGCATCGAGGAAACTTGCCGCGTTCGCCGGCCAGCGAAGGCCGCGGAGAAAAGCCCGGTATTAAACGCGATGCAGCGAGACACTGTCAAACCGCGGCCTCTCGGGGCGGACGGCCTTCAACTTCCGGGCGTGGAAAGTGGACAACCCGGGGGATAGCCCTGTGGATAAGTTCGCTGTGCGCTGCAACACAAGAACTGTCTTGCGGCGCCGCGCGACGACTTCTGGCTGTAAGCGCACGCTATCGTAGAACAATCAGGATTGGCGCGGGTTTGAGCACCCGAACAGGTGGTGTTGCCGGGGCTGCAGCCTGTGGATAACCGGGTCACTTCGAGTAGAATGCCCAGCTTCGTCGGGGTCATCGTACCGAGGGGATGCGAACCACTGACGGCCGGCGCGACCGGGGCGGAGCAGGGCGGCGATGGACCGGCCAATGCGTACCGCGAAGTACAAAAAAGACGAGACCACACCTCAATGCAGCACATCTGGCAAGACTGCTCGCGCCTCCTCGAGACCGAGCTGACCCCACAGCAATTCTCGGCCTGGATCAAACCGCTGAAAGCCATCGACTTCGATGAGTCGACCGCCACGCTGACCATCGGCGCACCGAACCGGCTGAAGCTGGACGCCATTCGCTCGCAGTTTTCCGACCGCATCGCGCAGGCCGCATCGCGCATTGCCCAGCGACCGGTCGCGATCGTGTTCGCGGTCGATGGCGCCTCGGCGCTCGCGGCCGCGATGCGGTTTCCGAACGGCGACGGCGCCGGCAACGACGCGGCGGCCGAGACGGGTCCGGTCGTCGACGGCGTCGTCGGCAACTCGGAGCAGTTCGAGCGCAGCCGACTGAATCCGAACCTGACGTTCGATACCTTCGTCACCGGCAAGGCGAACCAACTCGCGCGCGCCGCCGCGATGCAGGTGGCGGAGAACCCCGGGGGTTCGTACAACCCGCTGTTCCTGTACGGCGGCGTCGGCCTCGGCAAGACCCACCTGATCCACGCCGTTGGCAACGGCATCCTGGCGCGCAAGCCCAACGCGAAGGTGCGCTACATCCACGCGGAGCAGTATGTGAGCGACGTGGTGCGCGCGTACCAACGCAAGGCGTTCGACGACTTCAAGCGCTACTACCACTCGCTCGACCTGCTGCTGATCGACGACATCCAGTTCT
>CAYGXL010000124.1:0-7641 GCA_964353935.1 uncultured Burkholderiaceae bacterium
TGCGGCAAGCGCATCGCGATGATCTTCCAGGATCCGATGATGACGCTGAACCCGGTCCTGTCGATCGAGACGCAGATGGTCGAGACGGTGCTGGCGCACGAACGCGTCTCGCACCAGGCCGCCCGGGACCGCTCGATCGAGGTGCTGTCGCGCGTCGGCATCGCCTCGGCCGCCGAGCGGCTGCAGCAGTACCCGCACCAGTTCTCCGGCGGCATGCGCCAGCGCGTGGCCATCGCCATCGCGCTGCTGCACAACCCCGAACTGATCATCGCGGACGAGCCGACCACCGCGCTCGACGTCACGGTGCAGGGCCAGATCCTGTACGAGATGCAGAAGCTGACGCGCGAGTCGGGCACCTCGCTGATCTGGATCACGCACGACCTCGCGGTCGTGGCCGGCCTCGCGGACCGGATCGCGGTGATGTACGCGGGACGCATCGTGGAGATCGGCGACGCCGGCGAGGTGCTCGACGGGCCGCGCCATCCGTACACGCGCGGCCTGCTCGACTCGGTGCCGGCCGCCACGGCGCCCGGTCAGCGCCTGAAGCAGATCAGCGGCTCGACGCCGTCGCTGCTGCGCCTCGGCGCGGGCTGTGCGTTCCGCGACCGCTGCCAGCAGGCAGGCCAGGCGTGCGGCACGATGCCCGACATGACCGCGCTCGACGGCCGCTCGCTGCGCTGCCATTACCCGCTCGACGCGGTGCGGGAGGCCGCGTGAGCGCGCAGGTCCTGCCCGACGGCGCCTTTCTTCAGCAGGGCGAAGGCTCGCGCGCCCGCGCGCTGCTGGAGTTCGACGCGGTCTCGAAACGCTTCTCGAAGCGCCTCGACGTGATCGAGCGATTCGCACGCAGGCTTGGCGCCAGCGTCAGCGAGCACACCGTGCACGCGGTCGACAAGGTGACGTTCGCGGTCGACGAGCGCGAAGTCGTCGGACTCGTCGGCGAGTCCGGCTGCGGCAAGTCGACGCTCGGCCGCATCGCCTGCGGACTGTACGAACCGACAGAGGGCGCGGTGCGCTACCGCGGGCAGCCCATCCACCACATGAACGGTGCGCAGCGCCCGGTCCAGATGATCTTCCAGGATCCGTTCGCGTCGCTGAATCCGCGGATGCGCGTGGCCGACATCATCGGCGAGGCGCCGCGCGTGCACGGCCTCGTGGATGCGAAGCAGGTCGAGGACTACGTGGCGCAGCTGCTGTCGCGCGTCGGCCTCGACCCCGGCTACGTGCGCCGCTACCCGCACCAGTTCTCGGGCGGTCAGCGCGCCCGGATCGGCATCGCGCGCGCGCTGGCCGTGAAGCCGGAGTTCCTGGTGTGCGACGAGGCCGTCGCGGCGCTCGACGTGTCGATCCAGGCGCAGGTGCTGAACCTCTTCATGGACCTGCGCGACGAGTTCCGGCTGACGTACCTGTTCATCAGCCACGACCTCGGCGTCGTGCGGCACCTGTCGAACCGCGTGGTCGTGATGTACCTCGGCCGGGTGGTCGAGATCGCGCCTACCGAGGCGCTGTTCGCCGCGCCCAATCACCCGTACACGAGCGCGCTCCTCACCGAAGTGCCGCGCATCGACCGCAAGCGCCGCACCTTCGTTCCGATCAAGGGCGAGATTCCGTCGCCGATGAATCCGCCGACGGGCTGCCACTTCCATCCGCGCTGCCCGCACGCCATGCCGCGCTGCTCGTCCGAAGCGCCTCGGCTGCGCGAGATCGCGCCCGGCCGGCAATCGGCCTGCCACCTGAACGATTCCACGCCGTCATGAAGCACGAAGCCTTTCGACTGCACGGCCCGGCCGTGCCCGCTGTCCCGCTGGTCCTCGACTCGCCGCACTCAGGCTTCCGCTTTCCTTCCGATTTCGACGCTGTCGTCGGCGAGCTCGACCTGCGTGACGGCGAAGACTGCTTCGTGGACCAGCTGTACCTGCCCGCGACCGAGCTCGGCGTTCCGCTGCTCGCCGCCGAGTTTCCGCGCACCTACCTCGACAACAACCGGCATGCCGGCGACATCGACCTCGAGCTGATCGAAGGCGGGCAATGGCCGCACGAGTTCGTGCCGAGCGGCAAGGCGGCGATCGGCAAGGCGCTCCTCTGGCGCACGCTGGACGACGGCCGCGCGATCTACCGGCGCAGGCTGACCGTGGAAGAGGTGGTCGGGCGCATCGAGCGGGTCCATGCCCCGTACCACGGCGAGCTGCGGCGGCTCATCGACGCGGCGCACGCGCAGTTCGGCGAGGTCTTCCACATCAACTGCCACTCGATGAACTCGGTCGCCGGGAAGATGGGCGAAGGCGGCGAAGGCACCGAGCGCGCCGACTTCGTGCTCGGCGACCGCGACCAGACGACCTGCGATCCTGCATTCACCGAGTTCGTGCGGCAGGCGCTGTCGTCGATGGGATACGCGGTGAAGGTCAACGATCCGTACAAGGGCGTCGAGCTCGTGCGCGCACATTCGGATCCGGCGCGAGGGCGCCACAGCCTGCAGGTCGAGATCAACAAGCGCCTCTACATGGACGAGGAGCGTTGCGTGCCGAATGAGGGTTACGCGACGCTCCAGAAGAATCTCGCCACCCTGGTCGAGACCATTCGCGACTTCATTCGAAACCGATGACCACCCAGCACTACCCGATCGAGATCCAGCCGCCCGACATCGCGCCGTACCGGGACGGCAACGCCGGCGTCGACTACGTGCACGTCCTCGACTCCGGCCGGCCCGGCCCCACCGCGATGGTGCAGGCGCTGACCCATGGCAACGAGATCTGCGGCGCGATCGCGCTCGACTTCCTGTTCCGCTCGGGGCTGCGCCCGGAAGCCGGCCGGCTCATCCTCGCCTTCGCCAACGTCGAGGCGTTCAGGCGTTTCGACTTCGACGACCCGGATGCCTCGCGCTGCATCGACGAGGACTTCAATCGCGTGTGGGCCGACGAGGTGCTCTTCGGGCCGCGCGACTCGGTGGAACTGCGTCGCGCACGCCAGCTCCAGCCGTTCGTCGACCAGGCCGACTTCCTGCTCGACATCCACTCGATGCACGATCCCTGCCGGCCGATCGGCGTCTGCGGAATGATCGACAAGCACCTCGAACTCGCGCGCCGCATCGGCATGCCGGCGGACCTGCTGATCGACACGGGGCATCCGGCCGGTCTTCGCATGCGCGACCGAGGCGGGTTCAACGATCCGGCGAGTCCCCGCCAGGCCCTGCTGGTCGAGTGCGGCCAGCACTGGGAGCGGTCCGCGGCCGACGTGGCGGTCGACACCACGCTGCGCTTCCTGGCCGCGGTCGGCGTCGTCCCGTTCGAGCGCGTGCAGGCGCAGCTCACGGTGCCGCTTCCCGCGCAGCAGCGGGTCGTGCGGGTCACCGAACCGGTCGTCGTGCGGTCGATGGACTTCCAGTTCCTGGTCCCGGTCGTGGGGCTCAGCGTGGTCCCGAAAGCAGGGATGCCGATCGCGCGCGACGGCGACCGCACCTGGACGGCGCCGTACGACGACACGGTGCTCGTGATGCCGTCGCTGCGGCACCTGAAGCCCGGCAACACGCAGGTGCGGCTGGGCCACTACGATTGACCGGAAGAGAACCGGAACCTTGCGATGAACCTCGCCCACGCCCTGCTCGCCGTCACGCTCGGCCTGGTCACCGCCGTGGCCGGCGCTGAACCGCCGCCAATGAAGCTGCAGCCGAAGAAGGCCTCGGAACGCGTGTACTACTTCGAGGGCGAGCCCGCGATGGCCTCGTCGGCCAACCGCGCCTTCAACTCCAACGCGGCCTTCATCGTCACCAACGACGGTGTCGTCGTGTTCGATGCCCTCGGCACGCCGGCCCTCGGCGCGGCGATGAAGACGGCGATCGCGAACGTCACGAAGCAGCCGATCCGTCTCGTCATCGTCAGCCACTTCCACGCGGATCACTTCTACGGGCTGCAGGCGCTCGCCGGCCCGGACGTCGAGATCTGGGCGCACGCCAAGGGCCGCGAGGTGCTCGGCTCCCCGTCCACCCAGGAGCGGCTCGAGCAGCGGCGACGCGACCTCTGGCCGGACGTCGACCAGGACACGCGGCTCGTCGGCGCCACGCGCTGGCTCGACTTCGGTCCATCCGGGGAGATGGCGTTCGAGCGCGGCGGTGTCCGCTTCAGGCTGATCGACGTCTCCGGAGCGCACTCGCCCGAAGACCTGATGCTGTGGGTCGAGAGCGACCGTGTGCTGATCGCCGGCGATCTCTACTTCAGCGGCCGCATTCCCTTCGTCGGCAATGCCGACAGCAAGGTGTGGCTGGCGGCGATGGACCGCATCGGCCCGCTGAAGCCGGCGATGGTCATCCCGGGTCATGGACGTGCATCGAACAATCCGCAGCCGGACATGGACCTGACGCGCGAGTACCTGCGCTTCCTGCGCGAGCAGATGGGCAAGGCGGTGCAGGACCTCACGCCGTTCGACGAGGCCTACGCCGCGGTCGACTGGTCGCGCTTTGCCAAGGTTCCGGCATTCGAGGCGGCCAATCGGATCAACGCGTACGGCACCTATCTCAGGATGGAGCAGGAAGCGCTGAAGTAGCGCGATCGCTGCTGCAAGGAGGCATCGTGAGCCATCCCGTCGTCCACGCCGCCCGGCTCGCTCTCCTCGGCGGCGCGGCGCTGCTGCTGTCGGCGTGCGCGAGCACGCAGTTCAACGCCCAGTGGCTGAATCCCGAGGCGGGCAGCCGCCTGCCCGTGAGAAGCGTCCTCGTGATCGGCATCAGCCGCGACACCACCGCGCGGCGCGTCTACGAAGACACGATGGTCGCGCAGCTCGCGGCGCGCGGCGTCAAGGCGCAGCCTTCGTACCGACACCTTCCCGACGACGGTCCCGCCGCGCAGCCGGAGATCGAACGGGCAGTCCGCGATGCAGGCGCCGATGCGGTCCTGATCTCCCGCACGGTCAGCGTGACCAACGAGATCCGGGTCAGTCCCGGCATGTTGATGGGCCCGCCGCATGGCTTCGGGTGGGGCGGCTTCTACGGCTTCTACCACGGCATGTGGACATCGGCCTACGCGATCCCGCCGAGCGTCTACACGGTGCAGAACGTGGTCGTCGACACCCGCCTGTTCGACGCGAAGGACTTCATGGTGCTGTGGTCAGGTTCGTCGACGACGACGCCCACGTCCAGCATGCAGGCGACGATCGCGGACTTCGCGACGTCGCTCGTGACCGCGCTGGCGAACGCCAAGGCGATCTGACCTGACGAGCGCGCCGGCCTCCACCCGCGGAGTGACGGAGAAGCGGGCGGATTCCCACTCCGCCCGAATGGGCGTTATTGCCCCGCGGCAGGCCGGTTCCGTCGGCTGTAGACCTCCGCACCTTGATCCAGCGCAGGGCGGGCTCTCGACGTGACTTTCCGCTTGGGGAACCGAGAACCCTATAATTTGCTGCCCGAACGGAAGTTCCCGATGCCCAGCCGGCCCGATCTCCCCGGCGCCCCTTCGATGCAGCTACTGACGCTGGGACTTAACCACACGACCGCGCCGCTCGCCGTGCGCGAACGGGTGGCGTTCGTCCCCGACGAAGTGGGCTCGACGATCGGTCGCCTGCGCGAGATGCTGGCGGAACCCGCCGGCGGCCGGATCACCGAGGCAGCAATCGTCTCGACCTGCAACCGGACCGAGCTCTACTGCGCGGTGCACGAACCGGAGCGCGCCCAGCACGCGCTCACGCAGTTCATCGCGGCGGAGAAGCAGCTCGACGTCAACGAGTTGCAGAAGCACTCGTATGTGCTGCCGAACGACACCGCCGTCCGGCACGCCTTCCGGGTGGCGAGCGGCCTCGATTCGATGGTGCTCGGCGAGCCCCAGATCCTCGGCCAGATGAAGCAGGCGGAGAAGCTCGCCCGCAACGCCGGCGGCCTGGGCCTGCTGCTGAATCACCTGTTCCAGCGCACCTTCGCGGTGGCGAAGGAAGTGCGCACCACCACCGAGATCGGCACGCAGTCGGTGTCGATGGCCGCGGCGGCCGTGCGCGTTGCGCAGCGCATCTTCGGCGACCTGTCGCAGGAAAACGTGCTGTTCGTCGGCGCTGGCGAAATGATCGAGCTGTGTGCCACGCACTTCGCCGCGCAGCATCCGAAATCCATCACCGTGGCCAACCGGACGCTGGAGCGCGCCGAGGCGCTTGCGCACAAGCTGCACGCGCATCCGATGAAGCTCGGCGACCTGCCGGACGCGCTGTCGCGCTTCGACATCATCGTGTCGTCCACCGCCAGTTCGCTGCCGATCATCGGCCTCGGCATGGTCGAGCGCGCGATCAAGAGCCGCCGCCGCAAGCCGATGTTCATCGTCGACCTCGCCGTCCCGCGCGACGTCGAGCCCGAAGTCGCCCGCCTCGACGACGTCTACGTGCACACGGTCGACGACCTGGGCCGCATCGTCCAGAGCGGCAGCGAATCGCGCCAGGCCGCCGTCGAGCAGGCCGAAGCGATCATCGAGAGCGGTGTCCGCGACTTCGAGGAGTGGATCAAGGCGCGCCGCTCGGTCCCGATCATCCAGGACCTGCGCACGCGCGCCGACACGCTGCGCCGCCGGGAGCTGGAGCGCGCGCTGAAGCAGCTTGCCAAGGGCGACTCGCCCGAGGCGGTCATCGAGCACCTCTCACAGGCGCTGACCAACAAGTTCCTGCACGACCCGATGAGCGCGCTGCGCGAGGCCACCGAGGAAAACGAACGGGCCCGCCTGCAGTCGCTGCTCGCCCGCTTCTACTCCAGCTCCGATCATTAGCTGCCGCCCGTGCCCGGGCCGCCAGGCCTGGCCGCGCGGGCCGCTGTCCGCTCGCACCGCGAGCGCCTGCCGGGCACCCGCGCCCGCCGCCCCTCCCGATCCGAAGAGAAACGATTCGATGAAACCGTCCATGCACCGCAAGCTCGAGCAGCTCGCCCGCCGGCTCGAGGAGATCGACCGCGGACTCGCGAGCGAGGAAGCGGCGCGCGACATGAACCGCTTCCGCGCGATGGGCCGCGAACGGTCCGAGATCGAGCCCGTGGTGACGCGCTTCCACGAGTACAACCGCGCCCGCGCCGAGCTCGCGGGAGCGCAGGAAATGCTTTCCGACCCGGACATGAAGGCGCTCGCGGAGGAGGAGGTCCACGCCGCCGGCGGCCGCATCGAAACGCTGGAAGCCGACCTGCAACGACTGCTGCTGCCGAAGGACCCGAACGACGACCGCAACATCTTCCTCGAGATCCGCGCCGGCACGGGTGGCGACGAGTCGGCGATCTTCGCGGGCGACCTGCTGCGCATGTACATGCGCTACGCCGAGCGGCATCGCTGGACCACGGAAATGATCTCCGAGAGCACTTCCGACATGGGCGGTTACAGGGAAGTCATCGTGCGCATCGTCGGCGCCGGCGCGTACTCGAAGCTGAAGTTCGAGTCGGGCGGCCATCGCGTGCAGCGGGTGCCGGAAACCGAGGCGCAGGGTCGCATCCACACGTCGGCGTGCACCGTGGCCGTGCTGCCGGAAGCCGACGAGATCAACGACGTGAAGATCGACCCGACCGAGATCCGCGTCGATGTCTATCGCGCCTCCGGCGCGGGAGGACAGCACGTCAACAAGACCGAGAGCGCGGTGCGCATCACGCACCTGGCGACCGGCATCGTGGTCGAGTGCCAGGACGACCGCTCGCAGCACAAG
>CAYGXL010000125.1:0-7629 GCA_964353935.1 uncultured Burkholderiaceae bacterium
AAAATATAGTCGCAGGATTTCCCTTTGGCAAACTGGAAGTTACGATAAATCCTGTGTTTCAGATTGGAAAAACCGATCAATAGCTTAGGAGGATATGAACGCGGGGTTGGGTGACCACACAGAAGAAACTCTCTCAGCAAGATGTTGGAGGAGAGAGAATTCTAAGGGAGTTTCTGCCTCTGGGATCAAGCGAGCATCGGCACAACAGTGCCGAACCGGGAAAAGGCCGCCTTTGGGATCTTTGGGCTTTTCTAGCCGATGTAATAAACTTGAGGCTTGGTTTCTTTGTCGGGAAGCATGACCCAGGCATGGTACTTCTGAATCAGCCCGCTCACCGTGCTCTTCGGGTCAGCGACGTCTCCGAACAATCTCGCTTCCGTGGGACACACCTCGACACAGGCGGGCTGTTTTCCCTTTTCCAATCTGAAAAAACAGAAATCGCATTTCAAGGCGACCTTGCCGGGGATCTTTTGGTACACGGGTTTTTCAAAAACCGTTTCCCCATCCGGAAAAAGGGTTCTGTTGTCCTGCACCAGAACCCGCGCATGGTACGGGCAATGTTCGACGCAGGCTCCGCATCCGATGCACTTCTCAAAATCAATCATCACCACGCCGTCATCCCTCTTGTAGGTTGCCTGGGACGGGCAAACTTCCACGCACGTGGGCTCCTCGCAATGGTTGCAGAGAACAGGCAAAAAGATCCGCACAGAGTTGGGGAACTTCCCCAGTTCTCTCTCCAGAACATTGGTCTGAAGAATGCCGGTGGGAGTATTGTGCTCCGACTTGCAAGCCACGACACAGGACTGGCAACCGATACACTTTCTCAAATCCACGACCATTCCATACTTGGGCATCGCTCTATACCCCCTGTGCTTTGGTGATTTTCACACGCACACATTGATCGATCTGGCCGCTGAGAGTATCAATCCTTTCCAGGCTCGGCGGTGGCAGCAATCGGTTGTGCATGACCCCCTTGCCCCTGGCAATGGGCATCCCTTGGGCCCAGTGGCCGAAGGTCCCGCACACATTCACACATTCCGGATGAACGAGCTCCGTCACCCGCAACCGGCCGGTGTACTTCCCATGTTTTGACTCCACGGTCACGATCTCACCGGTGAAGAGCCCTTTCTTTTGAGCTACGGAGGTATGAATCATGATGTTGTAGCTGTAAGGATTCGCGGTAGCGATCTCATCGATCCAGAGGTTCTCGCAGGTCACGGAGAACTGATGCGTGGGGATTTTGCAGTTCGTCGCCAGCAGGTCATATTCCCGGTCGTCCTGATGGGCCGCGCACGGTATCCAGACCGGAACAGGACTGTAGGGAGTGAAATCCCAATCCAGGCCCAGCCTGTCCGTTACGGCCTTCACGTCTTCTTTATGCTTCAGCAGGTATTCCAGGTAAATGGGGACCCTGTTCTTGAAGAACACTCTGGGGAAGGCCTCCTCCACGGTCTTCTTCCGGCTCACCATGCAGGAGGACTCTTCGAGTCTTTCCCAGTTGAATTCCGGTCCCACGATCGTTTTCGCCTGTCTCTCCGCGATATCTCGGATGCTGTATGTCTTGCCCTTCTCAAGCTTGTTCTGGTCATTGAGGACCCACATGCCGTTACCGAGCTGGTAGATGTCTTCCAGAATGCCGATCCTCTCCGCGATTTCCATGTAGATCTGGTTCCATGGCTTTGCCGCCTCGGGAGGGTCAACCACCGGCTGCCTCATCAGCCAGTACCAGTTCCCCGGTCCCGGAGCGATAAAGGCATAAGGATCATTACCCGGAAACATATCCCATCTCTCAAAATCGTGGGCATCGGGAAGAATGATATCCGCAAACTCGCACGTCTCATCAATGAACATGCAAATGGAGACCTGGAATTTGATCTTCCTGAGGGTGTGTGCCATGGCCTCCGGATCATGGCTGTTCATCATGAGGTTCGAGCGGCCATGGATCATCATCTCCGGTTCGTAGGGAATCCCGTACTTCTTGGGGTTTTCGATCCCCATGGGATAGAGCCCCCTTGTGAAGAGGGCCGCAGGGAAGAGCTCCTGCAAATCCAGGGTCGTAGGAATCCTTGCCTGCCGGCCCGGATAGGGCTTGTTGTATTTGGTGATAATGTCCGAAGGGGTGAGGAGACCGTCCGGTCCCGTGTCGGCGCTCCAGTAGGGCCCCACCGGATTCACGCCCCTCTGTCCGCCCGGCACATCCACAGCCCCGACCAGGAGGTTGAGGAGGTGCACGGCAAAGCAGCTGTTCAGGCCTCCCTTGTGAGCGGCTACCCCTCTCTTGTAGTCAATCCCCGCCGGCCTGAGCGGTAGCGTGTGCCCTTCGATTTCAATGGTGCTGCCGATCTGGGCGGCTTCGCAGAATTCTTTGGTGATCTTTCTGATGCGCTCTAAGGGAATCGTGCACGTCGTGGCCATTTCCTCCACGTTCACGCGGCCGAGATGGTCTTTTAGGACTTGGAAGGAAGGTTTGCAGCGCTCTCCCTTGACCGCGAACTCCCCTTCGATGGCAGGATCTTTGAGGCTTTCGTCATCATAGGGTTTGAGCCTGCCGTCGCTCAGATCCTGGACAAGAGGCTTGCCTGTTTGATCGTCCCTCATGTAGTGCTGATCCGATTTCACCAAATAAGGGCCGTTCGTTTGATGTTTGATAAACCATGCATCATAGATGCCGAGCTCAGAAACCATCACATGAAGCATGGCAAGGGCAAGAGCCCCGTCCGTTCCGGGTCGAATAGGAAGCCATTCGTCGGCTTTGGCCGCCGCATGGGAGCAGAAGGGATCTACGACCACGAGCTTTCTTCCCTCGCGCCTGGCCTTGGCCAGGGCAGGCCCAGAAACCAGAGGAATGGTGTTCACCACATGGCCGAGCTGGGTTCCCCAGAGGACCACATAGTTGCAGTTCTCAAAATCGATCTCTGAATTGAGAGAGCCATTGGTGATCAGCCAAGCCGGGTGGGAGGCAGAGCCGCAGTAATCGGCCCTGTTCCAGTGGAAGTTCCCTGTCCCGAAAGCCAGGGCAAAGGCAGCGCTGATCTTGTACCCTGATATGTCGAAATGAGAGATAATAAGCTTCCGAGGATCTTCCTGTCTGATTTTTTTCAGCCGCTCGACGATCGCCTCCATCGCTTCTTCCCAGGAGATCTCAACCCACTTGGGATCCACGCCGATTCCCTTCTCCGGGTTGGTCCTTTTCCGAGGCTTGAGCACTCTGGCCGGATGGTGGAGATCCAGCACCCTGGAAAGTCCCTTCGCGCAAATGTAGCCTTTGGAGTTGTCCGCCTTGGGATCCCCGGCGACTTCCACCACTTTGCCGTTCACACGGTGAACCCTGATCCCGCAGCAGTTATAGCACCCGGCGCAAACGGTTGGCACCCAGACATCTTCGCCCTTCATGATATGCTGACTGTCCCAAAGCATTCCTTTCCTCCTGGGAATCTTGATTCCATCGTCTAAAAGTAAACCAACGTCTTGACCCGTCTTCAAACCTCCAGGCTATCCTTGGAAGGACCGGCTTCCGAGTTCCTTCCCGCTCTTCTCTCCTATGAAGTCCACTTCCGGACCAAAGGGGTTCGTCAAGCTTATTCTTTCCTGCCGTTTCTGTCGGATCGGGCATTCCATGTGGCAGGTCCCCCCGTGGCTGCATCCGTCCAACTCAATGACCTTCCGGGTGGCCACAGCCGCCGGGCCTTCTTTCTCCGCGCCTGCCGAGGCCACGAGAAGGCTGACCGGAGTGGCAATGATATGGAACATCTTGCTGAAAGGGAGATAGGCCAGTCCCACGAAACACGCCATGAAGTGAATGATCCACAGCGCTTTCGGAAGGCCGGCTTCGTCCAGGCTCAAGGCCATGGATTTCATCGCCCGACTGAGCGGATAGGAAATGAACGCCGCTTGCGGCCGGGAATGGCATGACGCGCAGCTCACCTCATGAGCTTCCTTGCCTCTGGCCAGGACCTCCGAGGGCAAAGGCTCTTTGACGGCAGGTGAGACGACCCCGAAGTTCGCCACCCAGTAAGCCTCCAGGGCCTTCCGCTCCTCCTGGCCGGCAACCGTTGCGTAGTCCTCCACCATTTGCCGGTAGAGGGAATAGGAACTGATCTTGGTGCCTTCCAGAAGAAAGCCGGAGACCATGATGACAACGAAGATCACAATCACCAAGTAATCCATACCCCTCGTTTGGACCCGACCCTTTCTGAGACTCACCCTGCGCACGACGGCCAGCACGAGGCCGACGAAGACCATGACCCCGAAGAGGTTCCTCAGGAAAAGGAAGGGATTCAAGGTAGACTGATACTCCGGAAAGAGGGATACGGTCAGCAGGCTTCCCAGAGCGTGCATCAGGAGGAGGAGGGTGAAGCCTGCAAAGATGAGAATGTGCATGATCCACAGAATCCGGTCTTCTTTGTCCCGGAGAATTCTCACCTGCAGGAGCACATCCACGAGCAACGCCTTGATCAGGCCGAGAATCCTCCCGCTGAAAATGGCGCCAAGAAGGCCTTTGACGGAGGCGACCATTCTCGCAGTAGCAGGGATTCCCTTTTCTCCTATGCCCACGTCTCGGCGAAACCAAGAGGCCATTCGGATGAGCATCCCGATGCCGAAAACGACAAGCGCCAAGTAAAGCGTCACATCGTAAAACATGGCAAGACCCCTCTCCACAGTCGTTTGAGGAACAATCACTCCCCGAGGAAGGCCTTTCGGACACTGTCTTGATGGGCCAGTTCCTTTGAACGGCCGCTCATGACAATCTCCCCCAGTTCCATCACGTAAGTTCTCTCGGATACTTCAAGCGCGAGCAACGCATTCTGCTCCACCAGAAAGATCGTCGTCCCTCCCTGGTGAAGGTTTCGGACCAGATTTCCTACCTCGCGAACCAGAATGGGAGCAAGCCCCAGGGAAGGCTCATCCATCAGAAGCAGGCTTGGATGTCCCATCACCGACCTGGCCATGGCGAGCATTTGCTGCTCCCCTCCGCTCAGAGTTGCCCCCAGTTGGTTCAACCGCTCCTTCAGGCGTGGGAAAGAAACAAAAACCCTTTCGAGATCTTTCTGCACCGCTTCCTTGGATTTCCTTGTAAACGCCCCCATCATGAGATTCTCATACACGGTCATACGAGGGAAAAGATGTCTTTCAGACGGGCAAAGGGCAATCCCTTTCCTCAAGACTTCATCCGGTTTCATCCCTGTAATGTTCTCGCCGTCAAAATGAATGCTGCCTGAAGAGGGTTTGAGCAGCCCAACAATCGTCCAGAGGGTGGTCGTTTTCCCTGCCCCATTCGCTCCAATCAGAGAAACGATGTCCCCTTTTTCGATTTGCAAACTCAGCCCCTTGATGACCTGGATTGGGCCGCGATGGACCACCACTTCGTTCATGGCGAAAAACGTCATATGGCCCCCCCCAGGTAAGCGTCAATGACCGCCTGGTCCTTGCGGACCTGCTCAGGAAGCCCTTCGCAAATCACACGGCCGTAGTTCAACACAATGACTCGCTCGGCCAGTCCCATGACGAATCTCATGTTATGTTCCACCAGGAAAAGACTCACTCCCTTTTGGTTGACGGTGTTGAGCACTTCAGAGAGTTTTCCTGCTTCCTTCTGGTTCATACCGGCCGTAGGCTCATCCAGGAGGATAAGCTTCGGGTTGGAACTGAGGGCAATGGCAAGAGTGAGCAATCTTTGAGAGCCGTAGGGCAGATCTTTCGCCGTATGATCCCTCTTCTCAGATAGACCCACCAGGGCCAGCAGGTGTTCCGTTTCCTCAAGCGCCGCAAGTTCATCGTCCCTGTACTTCCTGGTCTTCACGAGAGAGGCCAGAAAACCTGCTTTGCGGGTCAGGTGTTTGGCGACCAGGATATTGTCCACGGCGGTCAGGTTGTAGAAGAGCTTGGCCAGTTGAAAGGTCCGGCTGATGCCTCGACGGGCCACCTGGTGGGGTTCCAGGCGGGTGATCTCTTCGGCTTCCAGAAAAACTCTTCCAGCGTCCGGCTTGTAGAAACCACTGATGCAGTTGAAGAGAGTCGTCTTGCCGGAACCATTGGGGCCGATGAGCCCCACGATCTCGCCCCGCTTTATACTGATTTCCACCTCTGTCAGGGCGGAGAGGCCTCCGAAACGCTTGGTCACGTTTTCGGTTTTGAGCAATATCCCGTTCTCACCCATGTTTCTTGCTCCTGAAGAGCTTTCCAATGTCCACGAGACCCCCGGGAAGAAAAATAATGATCACCACCAGGATGACGGCGAGGATGGCCATGGACAGAGCGCTGATCATGGTGGCCGCTGCGGGAAAACTGAGAAACTCCGGCAGCAGATTGATAAAGATAGCTCCCAGAATAAGACCCAGGATGGAGTCTTTTCCGCCAATGATCACCGCCATGAGAATGAAGAAGGACTCCAGGAAATTGAAAGAGTCTGCGCTAAGAAAATGGACATAATGGGCATAGAGACTGCCTGAGACCCCTGCGAAAAAGGCGCTCAGGAAAAAAGCGAAGAGCTTATACCTCGTCGGATCAATGCCCACCGCTCTCGAAAGATCCTCATCCTCCCTCATGGCCACAAAGGCGCGGCCCGCAGTGGATCGCAGAAGCCGATCCATCACGTAAATGGCGAGAAGCAAAAAGAATAGCACCAGGTAATAGTAAGAAGTCTTTGTGTCGAACAGGAACTCACCGACAAAGGGAATGGGCAAAGAAGCCCCCGGGATTCCCGACACCTGTCCCGGACCCATGGTCACGCCTGGAGGCCCCGCGGTCAGGAATACCCAGTTGGAGAAGATATGCGCCATGAGGATACAGAAGGCCAGGGTGGAAATGGCAAAATAGTGCCCTCGCAACCTCAAGAAAGGGTAACCGATAAGGATGCCTACCATGGCGGAGATGATCCCTGCCGAAAAAACGCAGGCCCAGAAGGGAAATCCGGCCTTAAGCGCCAGCAGGGAAGAAGCATAAGCGCCGATACCGAGAAAGCTTGCTTGAGCCACGGAAATCTGGCCCGTGAAGCCGGCAAGAATGCCCAGGCCCAGCACCGCGATGCACCAGATCGCTATTTTCACGGCAACGTGGATGTAGTACTCATCCCCCAGTAGGTAAGGAAGGCCCAGGGCCACAAGAAGGATGAGGAGAGGTGGTGTTTTCTTCCTCAACCCCAAAAGCCGGGAGGGAGGATATTCCTTATTTTTCTCCAAAGAGGCCCTCCGGTTTCAAGATGACAAAGATCAAAAGGATGATGAACGCATAGGCGTCCGCGTATCCCTTTCCCAGGAAAGGAATGTACCCTTGGATGAGGCCGGCACTCAGGCTCTCGGTCAATCCAATGATGTAACCTGCTATGATGGCGCCGGTCATGCTCCCGAGGCCGCCGAAGATGACGATCACAAAGGCCTTGGCCGTGAGCATGGAGGCCATGGTGGGGCTCAAGGCCATTCCGGGGATGGCGCCTACCAGGGATCCTGCTACCCCGGCCAGGGCTGAGGCAAGGGCGAAGGTCACGACCATGACCCTGTCTTCCCTGATTCCCACCAGCGCGGCTGCCAGAGGATCCTGCGCCACCGCACGGATGGAGTTCCCCGTCTTGGTCCGATAGATGAACCCATAGACCCCAAGGATGAGTAGAGGCGTCAGACACAGGAGAAGCAG
>CAYGXL010000126.1:0-7587 GCA_964353935.1 uncultured Burkholderiaceae bacterium
GCCGGATGTGAAACGGCCCGCGCCGGGCAGCGTGGGCCGTTTCGTTGACGGGCGGTCCTGCAGGGCCCCGCCCGGAATTCGTCAATCTACGCCGATCAGGCCGGCATCGCTTCCTTGCCTGTTGACACGGTCGGCGTACGCAGCTCGCGCCGCAGGATCTTGCCGATCGGCGTCTTCGGCAGCGGCTCGGTGCGGAACTCGACCATGCGCGGCACCTTGTAGTTGGTCAGGTGTTGCCGGCAGTGGTCGAGCAGTTCGCGGTCGGTGAGGGTCGCGTCCTTCTTCACGACGACGATCTTCACCGCCTCGCCGGACTTCTCGTCCGGCACGCCGATCGCGGCGACCTCCATCACCTTCGGATTCATCATCACCACGTCCTCGACTTCGTTCGGGAACACCTTGAAGCCGGACACGATGATCATGTCCTTCTTGCGGTCGGTGATCTTGAACTGGCCGAGCTCGTTCATGAATCCCATGTCGCCGGTCCGGAACCAGCCGTCGGGCGTAAAGACCTTGGCGGTCTCGTCGGGCTTGTTCCAGTAGCCCTTCATCACCTGCGGCCCGCGGATGGCGATCTCGCCGACGGCGTTGATCGGCAGCATCGAGCCGTCCTCGTCGAGGATCGCCGCCTCGGTCGACGGAATCGGCACGCCGATGTTGCCGCTCCAGTCCTTGATGTTCAGCGGGTTGGAGATCGCGACCGGCGCGGTCTCGGTCAGCCCGTAGCCCTCGACGATCGGCACGCCGGTCATCTGCTTCCAGCGGTCGGCGACCGCGTGCTGCACGGCCATGCCGCCCGCCGAAACCACTTTCAGGCGATGCAGGTTGAGTTCGGCGAACCCGGGTGCGTTCAGCAGCCCGTTGTACAGCGTGTTCACGCCGATGATCACGGTGAAGGGCACCTTCTTCAGCGTCTGGATGAAGGCCGGCATGTCGCGCGGGTTGGTGATCAGCTCGCTGCGCGTGCCGATCTTCATGAACACCAGGTTCGTGGTGGTCGCGTAGATGTGATACAGCGGCAGCGGAATGATCGCGACTTCCTTGCCGTCGAGCAGGTCGCGCGCGATCCAGGTGCCCACCTGCTGCACGTTCGCCACCATGTTGGCCTGCGTCAGCATCGCGCCCTTGGCCACGCCGGTGGTGCCGCCCGTGTACTGCAGGAACGCGAGGTCGTCGAGGCGGACCGGCACGTCGTCCAGCGTCTGCGCGTGCCCCGCGGCGAGCGCGTCGTTGAACGTGGTCGTCTGCGCCAGGTGCCACTCGGGCACCATCTTCTTCACGTGCTTGACCACGAGGTTGGTCAGCATCCGCTTGAACGCCGGGAACATGTCGCCGATCTGCGTGGTGATGATCGTCTTCACCGGCGTGCGCGGCAGCACCTGTTCGAGCGTGTGCGCGAAGTTCTCGAGCACGACGATCGCGGTCGCGCCGGAGTCCTTCAGCTGGTGCTCGAGTTCACGCGCCGTGTAGAGCGGGTTGGTGTTGACCACCACCACGCCCGCCCGCTGCGCGCCGAACAGCGCGACCGGGTACTGCAGAAGGTTCGGCAGCATGATCGCCATCCGGTCGCCCTTCTTCATGCCGACCACCTTCTGCAGGTAGGCCGCGAAATCCCGGCTCATCTGGTCGAGTTCGCGGTAGGTGATCGACACGCCCATGTTCCCGTAGGCCGGCAGGTCGGCGAACCGGGCACAGCTCTTCTCCAGGATTTCCTTGAGGGAGCTGTAGGCCGCAACGTCAACTTCGGCGGGAATCCCTTCCGGGTACTGCTTCAGCCAGATCTTTTCCATGGTCTCCGCTCCACTTCTCTGTGGGTCTTCTCCCATTAATGGCACGCGAATGTTGCAGTGCATGGCCCTGCGTCAAGGTGGTGGCAATGAGGGTGCGCAGGCCTCGATCGCCCCGGGGCAGGGGTCGTGAAACTGCGTAGTTGTTACGCGGAGGGGATCAGGCGCGCCGCGCGCCGCGGGCAGGCGTGGCGGCGCGCCGCTTCCGCACGGCCGGTGCCACGGGGGCGGGTGCAGCGTGGTCCGTCCGGATCCGCTCTTCGCGCCGTTCGACCCCGCAACGGCGCGGTTCATTCCGCCGGCGGCGCGCACGCCGGGCGCTGGGGGCCCTGCGCGGGAGACATCGTTGAAGGCGGCTGGTCCTGCCTGAAGCCGAGGCCGGCGAAATGGCATTCGTCGTCGCCGGACACGACTTCTTACAGTGCCGGCCCCATCCGCTCCGGATACGCGGGAGTTCCTGCTCGCCCATCGCATCGGTTGTAAGACATGGGCAGGCTCGCGCGATCAAGCAGGCAGATCGTGCCGGCAAGCGGGCGGTCACCCAACTTCAGGAGAATTGCCATGAACCATCGTCTATCCCTCGCCGCGACGGCGTTCGCGTTGGCCGCCGTCACCGCGGGCGCGGCCCTGGCCCAGGACAAGGGCGCCTCGATCAAGGGTGAAAAGGAGCGCTGCTACGGCATCGCGAAGGCCGGCCAGAACGACTGCGAGGCCGGGCCGGGAACCACCTGCGCCGGCTCGTCCAAGGTCGACTACCAGGGCAATGCCTGGAAGTACGTGGCCAAGGGCACGTGCGAAACGATGGCGTCGCCGAAGGGCAAGGGTTCGCTGAAGCCGGTCAAGATGTAAGAAGGACTGGCCGCGGCGCCGCGCGCCCGCACTTCCTGGAACGATGCGCGCGCTCGCGCGTCGCGGCCGCCTGGACCCAAGGATTTCTTCCCGATGACTGCCGTCACCGCGGGCCTCGGCCTGAAGCCGCAGCATTTCGACGAGGCCGAGCGCTGCGCCGCGCCCGGCGTCTGGTTCGAAGTGCACGCCGAGAACTACACCGTTGACGGCGGGCCGCGCCTGGCGTGGCTCGAGCGCATCCGGGCGCGGCATCCGGTGTCGCTGCACGGGGTCGCGCTCTCGCTCGCGGCGGACGCGCCGCCCGATGAACGCCACCTCGAGCGGCTCGCCGCGCTGGTCGAGCGCATCGAACCCGTGCTCGTGTCGGAGCACCTGGCGTGGAGCACGTGGCGCGGCGCCTATCGGCCCGACCTGCTGCCGGTTCCGAGGTCGACGGCGGTACGGCAGCGCGTGGTCGACAACATCCATCGCGTGCAGGATCGACTGAAGCGTCGCATCGCGCTGGAAAACCCGTCGCACTACCTGGCATTCGACGACCACGCGTGCGATGAAGTCGAATTCCTGGTCGAGATCGCGCGCTGCAGTGGCTGCGCGCTGCTGCTCGACGTCAACAACGTCCACGTCAGCGCGAACAACCTGCGCTACCGCGCGGACGAAGTGATCGATGCGATCCCCGCGGACCTCGTTGCCGAGATCCACCTCGCCGGCCACGGCGAAGACCCGATGCTCGGCGCGGCCCTGCTGATCGACACGCACGACGCGCCCGTCGCTCCTGCCGTGTGGGCGCTGTACGAGCGCCTGGTCGCGCGTATCGGGCCGCGTCCCACCCTGATCGAACGCGACGAACACATCCCGCCGTTCGAAGAGCTGTTGCGCGAGCGCGATCGCGCGCACGTGCAACTCGTCGAGCCGATCGCGAAGGCGGCGTGATGGACGTGGCCGCATACCAGGATGCGTTCGCCGCGGCGCTGCTGGCGGACAGCTCGGAGGCCTCGCCGTCCCCGATGGTCGAGCGGCTCCGACGCCAGCCCGGCTTCGCCGTGTATCGCAACACGGTCATGAAGGGTTGCATCGATGCGCTGCAGGCCAACTTTCCGACAGTCGAACGGCTGGTGGGGGAAGAGTGGCTGCGCGCGGCCGCCGGCGTGTTCGCGCGCGGGCAGTTGCCATCGCAGCCGTCGCTGCTGCTGTACGGCGAGGAGTTCCCGTCGTTCCTCGCGGCGTTCGAGCCGGCGCGGGAGATCCCGTATCTCGCGGACGTCGCGCGCGTCGACCGCCTTTGGACGGAGGCGCACGTGGCCGCCGATGCGCCGGTGCTCGCCGCCGCCGAGTTGGCTGACTTGCCGCCGTCGGAGATGTCTTCGTTCGGCCTGCGCCTGCATCCGGCCGCGCGCTGGACATGGAGCGACGACTGGCCCATCCACGCGCTGTGGTCGCGCAACCGCTCGCACGACGCGGATCCCGGCACGCAGATCGAGTGGATCGGGGAGGGCGTCCTCGTCACCCGGCCGCTCGGCCCGGTTCGCGTCGAAGCGTTCGCGCGCGGTGGGGTGGCCCTGCTCGATGCCTGCCTCGCCGGCCAGTCCATCGAGCGCGCGGTGCAGTGCGCGCTCGATGCGCAGTCCGATGTCGACTTCGCCGCCCTGGTTCAACAACTCCTGCTGGCCGGTGCGTTCAGCGGGCTGCAGCCCATTGCCACAAAGGAATCAACGTGAACTCGCTTCCCCTGAAACCCATTACGGCGGCCACCGGACCGCGCGCGCTGTACAACCGCGCGGCGCAGTGGCTCGAGACCTGGGTCGGACACGACCTGCTCGCGCTCGCGTCGCGCTTCGGCATCGCCGGCGTCTTCTGGCTGTCGGGCCGTACCAAGGTCGAAGGATGGCTGTCGGTCAGCGAGAACGCCGTTGCGCTGTTCGAAGACGAATACAAGGTGCCCGTGCTGTCGCCGGAGCTGGCGACGCACCTGGCCGCGTATGCGGAGCACCTGTTTCCGGTGCTGCTCGTGCTTGGCCTGGCCACCCGTGTCTCGGCGCTGGCGCTGCTCGGCATGACGGCCGTGATCCAGGTCTTCGTGTATCCGCTCGCCTGGCCCACGCACCTCGTCTGGGCGGCGGCGCTGCTCTATCTCGCCGCGCGCGGTGCGGGCCGTCTCTCGGTCGATCGAGTCGCCGGGCTGCGCTGAGCGCAGCCGTGCGGGCGCGCCGTGTCTCCTACGTAGCTCTTCCTACGCACGCAACCTGAGCGTCCCGGAAAGCGGTGGTTATTGCGTCGAACGCGTGCAGGTTCGACGCGATGCGTTGCATAGTTGCCGTCGATGCATCGTGACGGAGCTTGCATGGGATGAGAGTCCTGATCGTCGACGACGACCTCGACAGCGCCGAGAACCTCGCGGCGCTGCTGTCGGCCACCGGCCACGAGGTGCGTGTCGAGGTCGGCGCACCGGCCGGCGTCGATGCCGCGACGAACTGGAGGCCGGACGTCGCGCTGCTCGACATCGGACTGCCGCACGGCGGCGCCTACCTGGTGGCGAGCCTGGTGCGCGCCGGACCGGCCACGCGCACCACGCGCCTGGTGGCGCTGACCGAGTGGGGGCGTCAGGAAGACCGGCGTCGCTCGGCGGAGGCCGGCTTCGACCACCACCTCGTGAAGCCGGTCGATCCGCTTCACCTCAAGGTCCTGCTGAACTCGGTTGCATCGGGCGCGCCCGCGTCCGCAGGCGGCGCATCGAAGGGCTGACTCCCACGCGCACTGCGAGATCGTGTGCTCGCCGTCGACCCGGTGTCGATGCCCGTCCGGCGGGGTGACGAGCCCGCCGCGGCCCGGGCGCTCGAGCGCGGTAAAGTTCGCCCTGCGCCCCTCGAGGCGCATCGTTTTATCGCCTGACGAATCGAACGCCGCATGAAAGAGCAGGACCTCCCGGTCGCACGCGACCAACGCCATTTCGAGGACTACCCGGTCGGGTCGGTCGCGCAGTACGGCCCGACCATCGTCGACGAGGCCGAGGTCATCGAGTTCGGCCGGCGCTTCGATCCACAGGACTTCCACACCGACCCGGCGAAGGCGGCGAAGAGCCCGTTCGGCGGCGTGATCGCCAGTGGCTGGCACACCGGATCGATGATGATGCGCGTGCTGGTCGACCGCTACCTTTCGCGCCCGGCCGGGATGGGATCGCCGGGCCTGGACGAGCTGCGGTGGACTGCGCCGGTGCGTCCCGGCGATGGTCTGTGGTTCAGGTTCACGGTGATCGAGGCGCAGCGCTCCGAATCGAAGCCCGATCGCGGCGTGGCGCGCGTGCTGATCGAAGTGATCAACGACAAGGGCGTCGTCGCGATGTCGATGAAGGCGATGACGCTGGTGCGCTGCCGGACGGCGGTCGCGCCCTGAGGGAAAGGGAACCGTGAATTTCGAACGTCGACGCCTGCTGGCGACCGCGGCGCTGCTGCCGGTGGCGTCGGCCGCGCGCGCCGCCAACGAGGAGTATCCGGACAAGCCGGTGCGCCTCGTCGTGCCATTCCCGCCGGGCGGCGGCGCCGACAACCTCGCGCGCGCCATCATGCCGAAGGTGTCGCACGCGCTCGGCAAGCCGATCATCGTCGACAACAAGCCGGGCGCCGGCGGCAACATCGGCGCCGAGCTCGTCGCCGGCTCGCCGCCGGACGGCTACACGCTGCTGTACGGCACCAACGGCACGCACTCGATCAACCAGGCGCTGTACCGGAACCTGCGCTTCGATCCGATCAAGGACTTCGCGCCGGTGTCGCGGATGACCGAGATCGCGGCGATGCTGGTGGTGAACCCGCAATTGCCGGTAATGACGACCACGCAGCTGATCCGCTACGCGACGGCCAATCCAGGCAAGGTCAACTTCGCGTCGGCCGGCAACGGCACCACGTCGCACTTGTCCGGCGAGCTCTTCAGGACGATGACCGGCATCGACATCGTGCACATCCCTTACCGCGGTGGCGCCGCCGCCGTCACCGACCTGGTCAGCGGGCAGGTGCAGATGATGATCGACGTGATGCCGAACGTGTATCCGCTTGCGAAGGACGGCCGCATCCGCGCCATCGCGGTGTCGACGGCGGTGCGCTTCCCCGGTGCGCCGGAGCTGCCGACGATCTCGGAATCGGGCGTCGCCGGTTTCGAATCGAGCGCGTGGGATGGCGTGCTCGCGCCGGCCGGCACGCCGGAGGCGATCGTCAACCGGCTCAACGCGGCGATCCGCACCGCGCTCGCCGACCCCGAACTGGTCGAGACGCTGAAGAGCCGCGGGGCGCGGCCGGTGGCCGGCACGCCGCAGGACTTCGCGCAGCACATCGTCGAGAGCACGAAGAAGTGGGCCGTCGTCGTCAAGGCGTCGGGCGCCCGCATCGATTGAAGTCACAGCCACCCAGTCATCGAGCAGACCGCATGGACACGAAAGCACTGCCTCCGATTCCCGCATGGACCGTCGTTCCTGGCTACACCGACATCATCTATTCGAAGGCCGACGAAGGCATCGCGAAGATCACGATCAACCGGCCCGAAGTCCGCAACGCCTTCCGGCCCGAGACGGTGAAGGAAATGCAACGCGCGTTCGACGACGCGCGCGACGACGAGAACATCGGCGTGATCATCCTGACCGGACAGGGCAAGGACGCGTTCTGCTCGGGTGGTGACCAGCGCGTGCGCGGCGCGGGCGGATACGTCGGCGGTGACAACGTGCCGCGGCTCAACGTGCTCGACCTGCAGCGCCAGATCCGCACGCTGCCGAAGCCGGTGGTGGCGATGGTCGCGGGCTACGCCATCGGCGGCGGCCACGTGCTGCACATGATCTGCGACCTCACCATCGCGGCCGACAACGCGCGCTTCGGCCAGACCGGCCCCAAGGTCGGCAGCTTCGACGGCGGCTACGGCGCCTCGTACATGGCGCGCATCGTCGGCCAGAAGAAGGCGCGCGAGATCTGGTTCC
>CAYGXL010000127.1:0-7432 GCA_964353935.1 uncultured Burkholderiaceae bacterium
CACGAATCTCCATCGAACCATGAGCCTGTTCAGCTACTTCGAATCGCGCGTGCCGAACGCCACGGGGGCGCCGCCGGCGGCAGTCGAACGCGACGGGCCGCCGCCCGGGCTGCTGCCCTTCTACCTGCACTTCGTGCGCCAGTCGCCGCGGCTGTATGCCGCGATGTTCGTGTTCGGCGCGACGGTGGCTCTGCTGGATACGGTGATTCCTCTTTTCATCGGAAGGCTGGTCGGGCTGATGACCACGCCCGACCCGCGCGCCGCGGTACTCGCGCAGGCGCCGCTGCTGCTGGCGATGGCGGCCCTGGTGCTGGTTGCGCGGCCGCTCGCGATCCTCGCGGACTCGATGGTGCGCAACAACGCGGTGATCCCCGGCGTGACCACGCTGATCCGCTGGCAGAGCCACTGGCACGTGATCCGGCAGAGCTGGAACTTCTTCCAGAACGACTTTGCCGGCCGCATCGCCAACCGCGTGATGAACACCTCGAACTCGCTGCGCGAAAGCGTGGTCTCGAGCATTCGCGCCGTCTGGTACATCGTCGTGTACGGGATCACCGCGCTCCTGCTGGTCAGCTCGGCGGACTGGCGACTCGCGGCGCCGATCGTCCTGTGGATCGTCGCCTTCGTGTTCTTCCTGCGCTACTTCGTGCCGCGCATGCGCGACCTGTCGCGGCTGAGCTCGGAGGCGCGTTCGCTGGTGATGGGAAGGGTGGTGGATTCGTACACCAACTTCCCGACGGTGAAGCTGTTCGCGCGCGCGGCGGACGAGGACTCGTACGTGCGCGAGGCGATGGTCGAGCACCGCGAGCGCATCGCCGCCCACATGCGCATGACCACCCGCTTCATGGCCACGCTCACCTGCATGAATGCCGCCCTGGTCGTGGGCACGGCCGCGCTCGGCGTGTGGTTGTGGCTGGCCGGTCAGGCGAGCGCGGTGGCGGTCGCTACCGCGCTGCCCCTGGCGTGGCAGATCGCCAACATGGCGGGCTGGGTGTCGTGGGAGGTCAGCGGCATCTTCGAGAACATCGGCGTCGTGCAGGAAGGCATGGAGACGATCGCGGTGCCGCATGCGTTGACGGATTGCCCCGATGCGCGCGAACTCCAGGTCAGCGGCGGCACCATCGGCTTCGACCACGTGGGCTTCAGCTACGGCGCGCTGGCGCGCGGCGGGCGCACCGTGATCGACGATCTGAGCCTGGAAATCGCCGCCGGCGAGCGTGTCGGTGTCGTGGGCCGGTCGGGTGCCGGCAAGTCGACCCTCGTGAGCCTGCTGCTGCGCTTTCATGACGTCGAAGCCGGGCGCATCACGATCGACGGTCAGGACGTGCGCGAAGTGACGCAGGAATCTCTGCGCGCGGCAATCGGCGTGGTCACGCAGGACACCTCGATGCTGCATCGCTCGATTGCGGCCAACATCCGGTACGGCCGGCCGCAGGCGACTGATGCCGAAGTCGAGGCGGCGGCGCGCCAGGCGCATGCGCACGAGTTCATCGTCGGGCTGCGCGACTGGAAAGACCGTGGCGGCTACGAAGCTCACGCCGGTGAACGCGGCGTCAAGCTTTCCGGGGGCCAGCGCCAGCGTGTGGCACTCGCCCGCGTGATCCTCAAGAACGCGCCAATCCTGGTGCTGGACGAGGCCACCTCCGCGCTCGACAGCGAGATCGAGGCCGCCATCCAGGAGCAGCTCGAGACGCTGATGCAGGGCAAGACCGTGATCGCCATCGCGCACCGGCTGTCCACGATCGCGCGCATGGACCGCCTCGTGGTGATGGACGCCGGTCGCATCGTCGAGCAGGGCACGCACGAGGAACTGCTGCGCGCCGGCGGCCACTACGCGCTTCTATGGAAGCGCCAGTCCGGCGGATTCCTCGCCAACGATGTGCCGGATGTGATCGCCGAACCGGATGACGACGTGGAGGTTGAAGCCGCTGCCGATATTCATCCCGAGGCCGTTGAAGTACCGCAGGTCCGGATCTGAGCGGGTCGCAGCGTGCGTTCCCGCCAGGGCTGACGGTTGAAGTCGGCCATCACCCGCAAGCGCAACCGCAGGAGTTCGGCCGCATGCCGGCCGTCCCAGTAGCGTGCTCCTGCGTCACTGACGAATCGCCTCGAACTCGATGATCAGTGCCACCTCGTCGCCGACCCAGCCGTTGGCCACCGCGTAATTCATTCCGTAAGCGCTGCGCTTGAAGCTGCCGCGCGCGGACACGCCCATCACGTAGGGCTTGCGGCCAAGGACGGCGAGCGGCGACTCGGCACTCTTGTTCCAGGTCGCCTTCAAGATCAGCGGCTGCGTCTTGCCGAGCACTTCGAGCTGACCGGCGATGTCGAACGTGCGCTCGCCGGTGCGCCGTGCCGTGTCGGCGGTGAACACCATGCGCGGGAACTCGCTGCTGTTGAGGAAGTCGGGGCCCTTCAGGTGATCGTCACGCTTGCGCTCGTTGGTGAAGACACTCGCGGTGTCGACCTCGATTCGCACCGCGGTCAGCGTGGCGGTGGCTTCGTCGAAGCGGAAGCCGCCCCGGGCCGAACGGAACATTCCCAGCACCTTCGCATAGCCGATGTGGTCGACCAGGAAGGCCAGTGTCAGGTGATCGGGGTCGATGTTGTAGCGCGCGGCCTGCGCCCGCGCCGGCGCGACGGCCAGCAGGCTGGCGCAGCAGGCCAGCGCGATGAGGCCGGCGATCGACCAGACCGCTTGCCGACGTGCCGTCGGCCGTGGCGGGATGCGGTCGTGCGCTGGCGGCGATGCCGAGGGTGAAGAATGCATGCTCAGGTCTCCTGGATTGAACGACGGGCACGCGCCAGCGTGCGGATATCGATGGCGAACGAAACGGCCAGCAAACCTACGCTGACAGCGGCCAGCGCCGCCGCAACCGATGGCGGCACGATCGGGCCGAGACAGACGATCAATGTGGTGATCTGGACCACGCACACTGTCTGGCGGCGTCGGCTCGGCGGCAGTGCGCCGGCCAGCCATGGAAGGCGGCGCGCGGCGACGACGAAGGCGTAGCGCATCAGACCGGCGGCCAGCACCCAGGGGCCGGCCTGGCCGGCCTGTAGAACCAGTACGCACAGGACGAGGGTGAATGCGGCGTCGGTTTCCATGTCGAAGCGCGCTCCGAATTTGCTGCTCTGGCCGCTGCGGCGCGCCAGCGGGCCATCGGCCGCGTCGAGCAGCGCCGTCAGCGTGGCCGCCACCACGATCAGCCAGGCCGCGGGCATTGCGGCCAGGGGGGGCTGCGGCACCGCCTCGCCGACCAACGCGGCCAGCAGGGCCACCAGCGCCAGACGCACCAGCGTCACGCGGTTGGCCGCGCCGAAACGGGGGTGGGGATGCGTGCCTCGACCCAGAGCGCGCCAGACCACCCACGCGCCGACCGCGTAGAGAAGCAAACCCTTGAGCGGGTAATCCGCGCCGAGGCCGCCGGTCACGGACGCCGCGGTACCCACCAGCGCCAGCGCGACCGCGGTGACCACGAGATCACGCGCCGCCGAGCGCTGCAAGGCAGTCAGGCCGACGCTCCCCGCGGCGCACCCTTGCGCGGCCGGCGGCGTCAACGAGTGGTGTCGCGGCAGGTTCATCGTCCACACCGTAACATCGTCGCGCCGGCGCGGCGTGGCCGTGAAATTAGCGTCTTTGCGTCGCCGTTCGTCACAATGCGCTTCACGGCAGGTTCTCCCGTTCTCGCATCGATCAACGCATCCATGACATCTTCGTGGCTCGCACCTTCCCTGCCCCGGGACAGAGGCGGCCCGGTCGCGGCCCGCGCCTGCTGGGTGATGGCCCCCGGCCGGGCCGAACTGCGCGCGGAAACGCTGGCGGCACTGCCTTCGGGCGATGTGCGCGTGCGCACGTTGCACACCGGCGTGAGCCGCGGCACCGAGAGCCTGGTCTTTCGCGGTGAGGTGCCGGCCAGCGAGACCCGGCGCATGCGCGCACCGTTCCAGACCGGCGACTTCCCGGCGCCGGTGAAGTATGGCTACTCCAGTGTCGGTGTGGTCGAGGTCGGACCGGATGAGTTGCAGGGGCGGACAGTGTTCTGCCTGTATCCGCATCAGACCGTCTACCAGGTGCCTGCCGATGCGGTGCTGCCGCTGCCAGCCGACGTGCCCGCCGCGCGCGCGGTACTCGCCCCACTGCTCGAAACCGCGATCAACGCACTGTGGGACGCCGCGCCCGGGATCGGTGACCGCATCGCGGTGGTGGGCGGCGGTGTGCTGGGTCTGCTGGTGGCCTGGCTGGCGGCACGGGTGCCGGGGTGCGCCGTGCAGGTGATCGACACCGAGCCGGCACGCGCCGACGTGGCCCGCGCGCTGGGCGCGGCCTTCGCCCTGCCCGCGGCGGCCGCGCCCGAGGCGGATCTGGTCATCCACGCCAGCGGCCACGCCGCCGGGCTGGCAACCGCGTTACGCCTGGCCGCTTTCGAGGCGACGGTGCTCGAGTTGAGCTGGTACGGCACCCGTGACGTCAGCGTGCCGCTGGGCGAGGCCTTTCATGCCCGGCGCCTGGTGCTGAAGAGCTCGCAGGTCGGTCACGTTGCCAGCGCGCAGCGTGGCCGCTGGAGCCACCGGCGGCGTCTTGAACTGGCGCTGTCGCTGCTGGGCGACCCGCTGCTGGATCGGCTGATAACGCACAGCGCACCATTCGACGAACTGCCGGGCGTGCTGGCGCGGCTGGCCGGCGCCGGTGGCAACCCCGATCCCCTGACGCTGTGCCAGCGCATCGACTACCCGCCGACCGCGACCGACTGATCGCGCGGCTGCACGCCACGCCCCAACCTCGAAAGGCACCTTCATCGATGTACGCCGTCAACGTCAGAGACCACTTCATGATCGCCCACAGCTTCCGCGGCGAAGTCTTCGGCCCCGCACAGGGCATGCACGGCGCCACCTACGTAGTCGACCTGGAACTGCGCCGCGACGCGCTCGACGCCGACGGCATCGTGGTCGACATCGGCCTGGCCACGCAGGCGCTGCGCGAGGAGCTGGCGGCCCTGAACTTCCGCAACCTCGACGAGGTGCCGCAGTTCGCCGGCCGCAACACGACGACCGAGTTCCTCGCGCGCGTGATCTTCGATCGCATCGCCGCGCGCATCGCCGCTGGCGCACTGGGCCCGCAGGCGCTGCCCGCCGCAGGTTCGGCCGGACTGACACAGATGCGGGTGACGCTGCACGAGTCGCACGTCGCCTGGGCGGCGTACGAAGGAAAGCTCCCCGTGGCGCCGGCGGCCTGACCGAACGCGCGTCCGATGCCCCGGCCTCGCGCCTGCTGCTTCCTGATTCCGGGCGACTGGTTCACGCCCACCGGCGGCTACACCTACGACCGCAGGCTCGTGCAGTCGCTGCGCGAATCCGGCTGGGAGGTCGACGTCCGGCGACTCGACGGCACCTGGCCGGCGCCCGATGCTCAGGCGCGGGCGGCGGCTTCGGCGATGATCGGCGCGCTGGCCGACGGCACCCTGGTGGTGGCCGACGGCCTGGCGTTCGGCGCTCTGGAAGGCGTCGTGCAGGCCCACGCCGAGCGGCTGCGCTGGCTGGCGCTGGTGCATCACCCGCTGCACCTGGAAACCGGGCTCGACGAGATCGTGCGCGGTCGTCTGCTTGCGAACGAGTCGCTGGCACTGCGGCTGGCCCGGCGGGTGGTGGTGACCAGTGCCAGCACCTCCGGAGACGTGGCGGCGATGGGCGTCCCGCGCGAGCTCATCGCCGTGGTCGAGCCGGGGACCGATCCCGTTCGGCGACCGTCAGGTGCCCGCGCTGCGGCCGGCGTCGGCCCGGTCCGGCTGCTGTGCGTTGCCACGCTGACCCCGCGCAAGGGCCACGCGGTCCTGTTGCACGCGCTGAGGGGACTGAGCGCGCCGGACTGGGAACTGCACAACGTCGGCAGCCTCACGCGCGATCCCGTCACCGCCGCACGATTGCAGGAGATGAGCACCGACGCGCCCCTGGCCGGGCGCGTGTTCTGGCATGGCGCCGTCGACGCCGCCACCGTGCAGGCGCATTACGCGGCCGCCGACCTGCTGGTGCTGCCGTCGCTGCACGAGGGCTACGGCATGGTCGTCGCCGAGGCGCTCGCGGCAGGTCTGCCGGTTCTCGCCAGTCGGGCCGGCGCCTTGGAACACACGGTGCCGGCGCAGGCCGGGCTGCTGGTGCCGCCGGGTGACGTCGCAGCGCTGCAGGCCGCTCTCGAACGCCTGATCGCCGAGCCGGGCCTGCGCGCACAACTGGCGGCGGGCGCCCGGGGCGCCGCCCGCCACCTGCCGACGTGGGAAACGCAGGCGGCGCGCTTCGCGCTGGTGCTGGAGGGACTGGGATGACGCGCCGCCGCCCGGCGTCGCCTCGGCTGGCCGCCTTCAGCGCCGACTGGCTGCAGCAGCGCGAGCCCTTCGATGCGAGCGCGCGTAACGCAGCCGCCCTGCGCCCGGGATTGCCGGAGCTCGCCGCGCTGCGCCCGAACCGAACCACGCCCTGGCGCGTCATCGACCTGGCGTGCGGCACAGGCGCCAACCTGCGCTGGCTGGCGCCGCGCCTTCTCGGATCGCAGCAGTGGCTGGTGGTCGATCATGACGTTGAACTGCTGCAGCGCTGGCCCGCGTGCCTGACGGCTGCCGCCGGCCCCGCCCGCGGCACCACGGTCAAGCGGGCGCAGGGCGCGGTGCCCCTCGACGAGCCGCTGAGCTTCGGCGGGCCGGGCTTCGCCGCCGCCATCGTGCGCCACCCACTTGATCTGTCATCGCGGCTCGAAGCGTTGCCCTGGCAGGCCGCCCATCTGGTCACGGCCTCGGCGCTGCTGGACCTGGTGAGTGCGGCCTGGCTGCAACGGCTGGTGGCCGCCGCCGTTTCGGCTCGCGTGGCCCTGCTGTTCGCGCTGAGTGCCGACGGCCGTCACCGCTGGATGCCGCGCGATCGACACGACGCCACCGTCGGCGCGCTGTTCGAAGCGCACCAGGGGCGCGACAAGGGCTTCGGTCCGGCGCTCGGCGCGCGCGCCGCACCGGAACTGCGGCGGGCACTGCGCGCCGCGGGCTGGCGCGTGCGCACCGCCCGCAGCGACTGGTTGCTCGACGGCCGTGCCGACCCGCGCGCGCGCGCGTTGCAGCGGGCGATGGTCGACGGCATCGCGACTGCCGCCTGCGAACAGGAACCGGCCGCGGGCGCGACTGTGCGTGCCTGGCAGGCGCGGCGGCACGCGTGGGCTGCGAACGGCCTCCTTCGCGTGGGCCACATCGACCTGTTGGCGCTGCCGCCCGACTGACACCCATTGCAGATCGGCTAGCTCCGGGGCGCCGCAAGCGCGTGCAGGTCCAGGTCCCACAGCACGTCCTCGCCGAGCGCCAGTGTGCGCGCCGGCGGCCGCGGGCACATCGCCATCACCGCACACGGCGGACCCCGCAGGCCGCGGCGGCCGTCGCCGATCAGTACCGGTGCC
>CAYGXL010000128.1:0-3117 GCA_964353935.1 uncultured Burkholderiaceae bacterium
CGCGCAACTGGCGGCGCGCCTCGAAGCGCACGGCTGGGACGGCGCCTGGTATCGCCGCGCCTACTTCGACGACGGCACGCCGCTGGGATCGGCGAGCAACGCCGAGTGCCAGATCGACTCGATCGCGCAGAGCTGGTCGGTGCTGTCGGGCGTCGCCGCGCCAGAACGCGCCCGCGGCGCGATGGACGCGATGCACGCGCGCCTCGTGCGACCCGACGCGAAAGTCGTGCTTCTGCTGGATCCGCCGTTCGATCACAAAGGGCCGAGCCCCGGGTACATCGCGGGTTACCTGCCAGGCGTGCGCGAGAACGGCGGCCAGTACAACCACGCGGCGATCTGGGCCGCCATGGCGTTTGCCGCGCTCGGCGACCGAGCGCGCGCCTGGTCCCTGCTCGGGATCGTCAATCCGGTGAACCGCGCCTCGACCGCCGATGAAATGGCGCGCTACACGGTCGAGCCGTACGTGATGGCGGCCGATGTCTACACCGTCGCACCGCACACCGGACGCGGCGGCTGGAGCTGGTACACGGGCTCATCGGGCTGGATGTATCGATTGATCGTCGAGTCGTTGCTCGGACTGCAGTTGAAGGCCGACGGCGACGGCGCTCGCCTGGTGCTGTCGCCCTGCCTGCCCGGCGACTGGCCCGGCTACGCGCTGGAGTACCGCTTTGGCCGGACCCAGTACCAGATCGAGATCACCCAGGTCAGACCGGTGGCCGACGCGATCGAAGTGCGGCTGGATGGAGAGCTCCAGGCCGGCCGGTCGGTGCCGCTGGTCGACGACGGCAAGCCGCACCGGGTGGAGATGCGCTGCTGAGCTCCGCTACCGCGCGGCGCGCGGCTTCATCGCATGAGTTGCCGGATGGACCCGCACACTGAAAGCAGTTGCGGGCCATCCATGCGGCCGATGACCTGGCGGATCACGGTTCCCATGACCTGCTGCGTTCCAACCATCCCGAGGTTCGCCGACTGCTCCACGAGGAACCCCGGCTTCGCGAGCTTGAGGTGCTTCATGAAGTAATAGTCCAGGCCGCTGTTCGTCAACTCCACCACGAGATCCGCAAGGGCGTCGCGGTGAGTGGCGGGATCGTCGGCCTGTTCGATGGCGCCGATGACCGCCAGCGTCTTCTTGCGCAGCGCCTCGGAGTGATGGAAGCGCAGGAAGGGCTTGCTGTCGGGAGCGGAGGGCCCTGATGGCGGCTTGGCGGCCCGCCCGGTCTTCGGCGCGGGCGCGCGCCTGGAGGGAGTGGTCATCGCGACAGCATACGGCGCGATGCGCGACTGCGGCTCGCGCCCGGCGAACGGGCCGCCCTAGTACAGAGCCATCGGGTTGCCCGGCGAACCCGTCGCGCCCTTCATCTTGAGCGGCGACCACACGAACAGGAACTCGTAGGCCCTGTCGGCAACCAGCTGGGAAAGGTCCAGGTTCTCGAGGTTCCAGATGCCTCGCTTGGTCTGGAGCTTGACGTGGCACTCGAAGGGCTGGGGCGTCTCTCCCCCGAAGCCCTTGCCAACGGCCTCCATTCCCCAGGTGTCGGCGCCGGTCAGAGTCACCTTGCGCTCCGCCAGGTACTCGCAGGCAGAGATGCCGAAACCCGGCTCGCCGGCGTTGAACTGTGCGATGCGTCGGGCCTTCTCGGCGGCGTCGAACTTGTCCCAGTCCCGCGGATGCCACAGATCGCCGTGGCCGGTGTAGAGGAACACGCAGTCGCCGGGACCGATCGGCGCGATGCCCTGGCGCTTGATCATCGCCTCCACGTCCTTCGCGGTCACGATGCCGGGATCGCTGGCACTGTTCTCCTTCGGAACCGGCAGCACGCCGCCGCGCAGCGCGACCGCATCGAGCAGCACGCCGCGGCAGGCGAAGCCCTTCTGCGCGACATGCTCGACGCCCAGCGGACCCATGCCCGCGGCTCCGATGCCCGGGTCATGGTCGAAGCGACCGTTGTAGTAGAAGCGGCCCTTCGACGTGACGACGCCGACGTGGCCCGGGCCGTCGAACTGCGTGCCGATCTGGCCCAGTTCGGTCGCGACGTACTCGTCGTTGTAGACGAGCTGCTGGTCGCCGAAGGGTCCGCCGGTCGGGCGCCCCGGGATGACGAGCTTCCAGCTGCGCCCGCCGAACGTCGGCGCATCCGCCGCGTAGACCTTGCCGAGCGTGGCGGTCTTGCCTTTCTTGACGAGACCGACGGCCTTCAGCACCAGCTCCGGCGTCGCGCGGTTGGCGGCGCCGATCTTGTCGTCGGGGCCCCACTCGCTCGGCGCCCATTTGGCAGTGAGCGGTTCGTCGTTGACGGGGAGCTGAGCGCCGACCGGGGCGGTCAGCGCGGCCAGGACGACGGCGACGATCGCGGGCTGCAGGTGAGATGGCATGGCTTCCTCCTGGATCGAACGATCACGGCAACTTCGCGGGCTCTTGTTTCGATCGCCGCCCGATATAGACGCCTCGCGCGACTCGGCTGGCGATGGAGCAAGTCCAGCTCGCTCGCATCGAGACCGGCTGCGCGATAGTACTTCCGGCACAGCTCGGGAGCGGCATCAGTACAACCGGACAGCCACGTCGAAGTGCCACGTTCGGCGGATTTCGATCACGTCGTACTCGCGGGCCAGTGCCGGCGGGAATGCCCCGTAGTGCTGGTGGCTGTGAACGATGCGCCGTATCTCTTCATCGACTTCCGCCACGCCACTGGAGAGCACGAAAGTCACTGACTCCACGGATCCGTCGCTTCGAATGGCTACGGTCACCACGGGATTGGTGCGCAGCCGCTTCGCCACTTCGCGGACCGTGTCGCCCGGGGTGTTGAACTGGATCTTCTGTGCCCACGCCTCCGCGTACCGGACGAGTTCGACGTTGGGGTCCGCACGCCCCCATAGCCTGGCTCGACGCGCGGTGCTCAACGACAGCGGCAGCGTCGAGGACTGGCGATCGGCCTTCGACGCCTCTTCGCGCCGCGCGGCCTCCTCGTTCAGCTGACGTCCAATTGCGCGAAGCACTTCTTCCCGCCTTGCCGCCTCTTCCTGTCCGGCCCGGACACGCGCGGCTGCCTCGCGCTCGGCCTCCATTCGCGCGGCCTGGGCGCGCGCCGCTTCCTGTTGACGCACCGCTTCCTGTTGACG
>CAYGXL010000128.1:3217-7414 GCA_964353935.1 uncultured Burkholderiaceae bacterium
GCCGCCTCTTGACGCTGCGCCTCCACTTGCGCCGCGGCCTGGCGGGCGGCTTCGGCGCGCGCTGCTTCCTGTTGACGAATCGCCTGTTGACGCTGCGCCTCCCCAAGCACCGCCTCGCGTCTTGCTGCGTCCTCCTGCTCGGCCCGGACACGCGCAGCCGCTTGGCGTTCGGCCTCCAGTCGTGCAGCTTCGGCGCGCGCCGCTTCCTGCTGGCGATCCTCCTCCTGACGCCGCGCCTCCCGAAGTGCCGCTTCGCGACTTCCCGCTTCCTCCTGCTCGGCCCGGACGCGCGCGGCTGCCTGGCGTTCGGCCTCCACTCGCGCCGACGCGGCGCGCGTCGCTTCCTGTTGACGCGCCGCCTCCCGACGCTGCGTCTCCAGTTGCGCCGCGGCCCGGCGCTCGGCGTCCTGGTGCTCGGCCTGCAGTCGTGCCGCCTCGACACGCGCCGCTTCCTGCTGCCGAACCTCGTCGTGACGCTGCGCCTCCAGTTGCGCCGCGGCCTGGCGCGCGGCGGCCGGCGCGCGGTCGCCGGCATCCGGAAATGCCGACGTCACCGTCTCCGGGCTCGAAACGATTGGCGCTGCCGCAATGACAGGCGGCGGCTCCGCGGGCTCTGCTTGCGCGACGGTCGCGGGCCTGTCGGATGAAGCCCCGTCGACAGCGGCCGGCTCAGGGATTCGCGCAGGCGCCACGCGCTCGAGTCCATCGGCGCGCGCAGGCGCTTTCGCAGGGGCCGCGCGGACCACGGCGTCCTGCACTGCCCCCGCTTCTGCCGTGGCTCGGGCCGCGGGCACGACCGCTGCAGCCATCTCCCCCGGGGACGGCGCAGGGGTCATGGATGAAACCGGGGCCGGTTCGCTGGCGACAGGCCGCGCGATCGATGCCTGCTGCGCGGGCTCCGCGACCGGCGTGATCGCCGGCTCACCGGTTGTGCCGGGCACCGGAGCGAGCACCACGCGCAGCTCGGGCACCTCGATCCGCCGCTCTCGCCATGGGAAGCCGAAGCCAGGCAGCCCGAAACCTTGTCCTTCGAAGATGAGGGTCAACAGCAGCGAGTGCGTCAGCAGGGAGAGCAGCAGCGCAAGAGCGAGCCGCCGGCGTTCACGGTCCATGCGTTGATTCAGCTGGGCTGAAGCGGCTCTCGCAAGCCCTGCAGATTCCCCATGGCATGCCTCGAGGGTCGGCGATTCTTGGCTGCCTGAGTCGAACCCGGGCCAACAAGCGTCGGCGTTGCGTGATTGGACCTGCGATCAGATAGCGCTGCTGCAGGCAAGTATGCCCCGGGCTTCGTCGGGCGGCACTTACGTCCTTCCTCCCTTCGACAGCAGGACAGCCAGCGGTCGCGTGGCCGGGAACTCGGAGAACACGATCGTGAGGATCGCAGTGATCGGCACGGCGAGAAATGCGCCCGGGATGCCCCAAAGCTCGGCCCAGACCGCCAGGCTGATGAGGATGGCGAACGGGCTCAGGTTCAGCGATTTGCCCATCACGTAGGGGTCGAGGAAGTTGCCGATCGCGAACTGCGCCGCGGTCAGCGCGAGCAACAGCGTCAGGACCGGGCCCGGCTCCTGGAATTGCACCACCGCCATCAGCACGGGCAGCACAATGCCGAGCACCGAGCCGACGTAGGGCACGAAGTTCAGGAAGGCCGTGAGCACCGCCCACAGCGCGGCGAATTCCAGGCCGCAAAGCGCCATCACGCCGTAGCTGACCGCACCCAGCAGCAGGCTGAGCAGCGTCTTGAGCGCCAGGTACGAGCCGATCCGGCGGTTGATCGCCTCGATCACCCCGCGAATGCGCGCGACTTGCTTCGGGTCGTCGGACAGGTTGGCCAGCTTCTCGTCGAACGCGCGGCGCTCGATGAGCAGGAAGGTGGCATAGAGAAAGACGACCACGAGGCTCACCAGGATCGAACCCACCGAGGCCGCCAGCGAGGTCAGCAGCCGCTGCAGGTTGACCTGCGCCAGCAACTCCTGTCGCAGTGTCGACCAGGTCGGCTCGGTCTCGACACCGAAGAAGACGGCAACCTGCTGGATCGCCGCCAGCAGCGACTGCTGGTACTGGGGCGCCAGCGCGAGCGCGCGCTCCCTGTTGGCCATGATCAGGTAGGCGAACAGGAAGAAGGCCAGGCCGATGACGACCACCGAAAACAGGTTGCGCAACTGCACCGGCAGCCGCGGCCCAACGAACGGCAGCCGCCCGAGCTGCTCTGCGAGTCCGACGATCACGTAGACGATCACGGCGCCGAGCACCGCGGGCACGAAGATCGACTTGCCGATGTACAGCACCCATCCAATGATCAGGATCAGCACGGTGCTGTGTACGGCGACGCGGAGGCGATCCATGGGTGCAGGTGGGACGCGAAGCGGAACGAGTGCCGCAGTGTGCCGCATGGCCGGTGCGGCGGCGACTGGACTGCACCAGCCTGCCTTCGCGCCCGCCTAGAATCACGCGCTCTACGCCATGGATGAGGGACACATGTCGCGCACACCCGGTTGGATCGTCATCGCGCTGGTCGCCAGCGTGCTGGGACTCGTCGGCTGCGCGTCGCGCAACGACGGCGCGGCGCCCGCCGCGCCCGACCCTGCGCACAACAGCCGCAACTCGCTGGACTGGGCCGGCGCCTACGAGGGCGTGACTCCCTGTGCCGACTGCCCGGGCATCCGGATGCGGCTGACGCTGCAGCGCGACGGCCGCTTCGAGCTGAGCACGCAGTACCTGGACCGCCAGGCCACCCCGCAGACGGTGCGCGGCAGCTTCAGCTGGAACGCCGCCGGCAGCACCATCACGCTGGACGGCGCCGGCGGCGGGCAGCAGTTCCGCGTCGGTGAAGGCCGGTTGCTGCAACTCGACCGCGACGGCGGCGTGCCGCCGTGGAACGCAACGGGTCGAGTGCTGACGCGCCAGCCCGACTGACCGGCCCTCACGATGGAAGGATCTCCCATGCACAAGCAACCCCTCCGCCTGGCCCTGCTGGTACTGATGGCCGCAGCGGCCAGCGCGCTGCCGGCGCCGCCGGCTGCCGCAACCGATGCCTCGGCGCCCACTCCGCCGCGCCGCACCGCCGACGCCGCGCTCGTGCGCGCGCTGCAGGACCACGACTGGACGCTGCACGCGGCCATCGATGCCGCCGGCAAGCCGGTCGAGGCGTTGCTCGTGCCGGGCCATCCGTTCGCGATGCGCTTCGACGGCGCGCGCATCGCCGTGCAGGGCGGCTGCAACCGGCTGTCGGGCGCCTGGCGGCTGAGCCCGCAGAACCGCCTGGAGATCGGCCGCGTCGCCTCGACGCAGAAGGCCTGCGAGCCGCCGCTGATGGCGGCCGATACGGCCATGGCCGCGGCGCTCGCGGCGCCGCTGCAGGCACGCGTCGAGGCGGGCCAGGCACCGATGCTGCACCTCGTGTCGGCCGAGCGGCAGACGCTGAGCTTCAGCGGCCGGCGCACGTCGAAGAGCCTGTACGGTGCGCCGACGCGCGTCTTCCTCGAGGTGGCGGCGCAGCGCGTGGCTTGCACGCCGGCGCTGCAGCCCGCCAGCACCTGCCTGCAGGTGCGCGAACTGCGCTTCGACGACAAGGGCCTGCGCGTCGGCGCGCCGGGCCCGTGGCAGGCCTTCTACGGCGAGATCGTCGGCTACACCCACCAGCCGGGCGTGAGCAACGTGCTGCGCATCAACCGGTTCAAGCGGCCGCAGCCGCCGGCGGACGCGTCGGCCTACGTCTACGAGCTCGACCTCGTGGTCGAGTCCCGGGTCGCGGAGAAGAAGTAGCAAGCAGGCCGTTCTGGCGCGGATCACGACCCGGTCGGGCCGGCCGCTCGATGCGCTAGGATGGTTTCATGATCACTGCGGCCCACCGTTGCTGAGCGCGCCGTGCTACCGCATCGCGAGCACCGCGCTTGATGGGTCTGCTTCGTCGACGCCCCGTCGCCTGGATGATCGCGGCACTGATCGGCGTGCCGCTGGTGGTGGTGCTGATCGCCATCGGCCTGGCCGTCGCCGTGGCGCTGTCCGGCATGTCGATCGACGCCTCGCGCTGGCGCGACGAGGCCGCCGAGCGGGCTTCTGCCGCGCTCGGGCGCCCGGTCATCCTGCAAGGCGCTTTCGCGCTCGAGCCGAGGCTGGGCCGCGAGCTGGGCCTTCGCATCGGCTCGCTGCAAATCCTCAACCCGCCCGGGTTCGCGGGGCAGGAATTCCTGGCGA
>CAYGXL010000129.1:0-7381 GCA_964353935.1 uncultured Burkholderiaceae bacterium
CCTGGCGGCCGTGCAGCAACACGTCCACTCGAACTACGAGATCGATCTCTTCCAGAGCCTGATCAAGGCGGCCGCGCGAGAGACCGGCACGAACGACCTCGCGAGCAACTCGCTCAAGGTCATCGCCGATCACATCCGCGCGTGTTCGTTCCTGATCGCCGACGGCGTCATCCCGGGCAACGAGGGGCGCGGCTACGTGCTGCGCCGGATCGTCCGCCGCGCGCTGCGCCACGGCTACAAGCTGGGGCAGACCAGGCCGTTCTTCCACCGGGTCGTGGCCGATCTCGCGAAGGAAATGGGAGCCGCGTATCCGGAACTGGTGGAGCAGCAGGCGCGCATCGAGGCTGTGCTGAAGCAGGAAGAGGAGCGCTTCGGCGAGACGCTCGACAACGGCATGCGGATCCTCGAGGCGTCGCTCGGCAAGTTCTCCGCGGGCGACCCGAAGATGCTCGACGGCGAGACCGTCTTCGTGCTGTACGACACCTACGGCTTCCCGGTCGACCTCACCGGCGACATCTGCCGCGAGCGCGGCGTGTCGATCGACCACGCGGGCTTCAACGAGTCGATGGAGCGCCAGCGCGAGCAGGCGCGCGCCGCCGGCAAGTTCCGCATGACGGCTGGCGTCGAGTACGTCGGCGACAAGACGCGCTTCACCGGCTACGCGTCGCTGGTCGACGACGCCAAGGTCGTCGCGCTCTACCTCGACGGGACGGCGGTGCAGCGCCTGAACGCCGGCGACAGCGGCATCGTGGTGCTGAACACGACGCCGTTCTACGCGGAGTCCGGCGGCCAGGTCGGCGACCGCGGCGTGCTGGAGGCCATCAGCAACCGCCACGTCGTGCGCTTCGCCGTGGTCGACACGCAGAAGATCCAGGTCGACGTCTTCGGCCATCACGGCACGCTCGAGTCCGGCACGCTGGCCGTTGGCGACGTCGTGCAGGCGCGGGTCGACGCGGCGCTGCGCGAGCGCACGCGCGGCAACCACTCGGCCACGCACCTGATGCACGCGGCGCTGCGCAGGGTGCTCGGCAGGCACGTGCAGCAGAAGGGATCGCTGGTCGACCCCGAGCGCACGCGCTTCGACTTCTCGCACGACAAGGCGATGACTCCTGACGAGATCCGGCAGGTCGAGGCGATGGTCAACGACGCGATCCGGGCCAACGCGCAGGTCAGCGCCAACGTGATGAAGTACGACGACGCCATCAAGGCGGGCGCGCTGGCATTCTTCGGCGACAAGTACGGCGACGAAGTGCGCGTGCTGGCGATGGGCGACCACTCGACCGAGCTGTGCGGCGGCACGCACGTCGCGCGCACCGGCGACATCGGCTTCTTCAAGATCGTCGGCGAGACCGGCATCGCCGCCGGCGTGCGCCGCGTCGAGGCCGTGACCGGCCGCGGCGCGCTCGAGTTCGTGCAGGCGCTCGACCGCGAACTGCACAACGCGGCCTTGCTGCTGAAGGCGCCGCCGGCGGAGATCGGCCAGAAGATCGCGCAGGTCCAGGACACCGTGAAGTCGCTCGAGAAGGAACTCGCGCGGCTGAAGAGCAAGGTGGCGTCGAGCCAGGGCGATGACCTCGCGGCCCGGGCGATCGACGTGCGCGGAATCAAGGTGCTCGCCGCGTCGCTGGAAGGCGCCGACGCGAAGACGCTGCGCGAGACGATGGACAAGCTGAAGGACAAGCTGAAGAGCGCGGTGATCGTGCTCGGCGTAGTCGAGGGCGGCCGGGTCCAGCTCGCGGCCGGCGTGACCGCCGACGCGACTGCCAGGGTCAAGGCCGGTGATCTCGTGAACTTCGTCGCGCAGCAGGTGGGCGGCAAGGGCGGCGGGCGTCCCGACATGGCGATGGCCGGCGGCACCGACCCGTCGAAGCTCCCTGCCGCGCTCGCCAGCGTGCAGGCCTGGGCCGAACAGCGCCTGTGACCGACATCGTCATCCGCCGGGCGGAGCCGTCGGACGCGGAAGGCATCGCGGCGACGTTCCGCTCGCGTGGAGCCTCACTGGGGACGCTGCAGAACCCGTATCCGTCGATCGCGCAGTGGAGCGAGCGGCTCCGGGCCAACGAACCGACCCGCAACTACGTGCTGGTGGCGCTGGCCGGCGAGGACATCGTCGGCCACGCCGGACTGCACGGTTATGAGAACCCGCGCCGCGCGCACGCGTGGCACCTCGGCATGGTGGTGCGCGACGACTGGGGCAACCGGCGCGTCGGCACCCGGCTGATGGAGGCGCTGATCGACCTCGCCGACCACTGGCTCGGCGCGCTGCGCATCGAACTGACCGCGTACGTCAACAACGAACACGCGCTGCGCCTGTACCGCAACTTCGGATTCGAGATCGAGGGCACGCACCGCGCGTACTCGCTGCGCGATGGCGAGTACGCCGACACGTACGCGATGGCGCGCCTCAATCCGCGCCCGCCACGGCTGCCGGCGGGCGGCGCGTCGGGATGACCGACTGAATGCGCCGGGCGCCCTCGGCCTGTGGGGACGGACCATGTTGCAGCAGAGGACGGGACGATGATCGTCAGCAACCTTGAACTGATTCCGGGCCGGCGCGTCATTGCGCACTACGGCATCGTGCAGGGCAGCACGGTGCGCGCCAAGCACGTCGGCAAGGACATCTTTGCCAGCCTGAAGAACATCGTCGGCGGCGAACTGAAGAGCTACACCGAGCTGATGCAGGAAGCGCGCGACGAGGCGGTGGAACGGATGATTGCCGAGGCGCAGTCGATGGGCGCGAACGCCGTGTTGAACGTGCGCTTCGCGACGACGTCGATCGCGGTCGGCGCCGCCGAGATCCTCGCGTACGGCAGCGCCGTGCGGCTCGAAGATCAGTAGCGCGAGGCTGCCGTGGCGGAGCTGATCCAGCTCGGAATCTTTCTCGTGCTGCTGACGGTCGGCTATTTCGCCGGTTCGATGATCGAGCGCCGGCACTACGCGTCGATCCGCAAGCGCGAGCGCGAGTACCGCGACGTGCTTGCCTTCATGGTGCGATTCCCGTTCGACCGCACGACGCCGCAGCGCGCCTTCCTCGTCCATGGCACGGTGGTCGTCGGCGCCGATTACTTCAAGACCTTCGTCGCCGGGCTGCGCAACCTGTTCGGCGGCCGCTTCCGTTCGTACGAGACCCTGATGGAACGCGCGCGCCGCGAAGCGCTGCTGCGGCTGAAGGCCGAGGCCCGCCGCAAGGGCTCGAAGATGGTCGTCTGTGTGCGCTTCGAGACGACCACGATCGCCAGCGGCTGGGCGCCGGCGATGGAAGTGTTTGCCTACGGCACCGCGCTGGTACCCGACGACGGCAGCCTGTCGCTGCCGGAGCCTCGCAAGGGTGTCTCGCGCTTGCTCGGCGACGGCCTTGTCCGGCCGCCGGCCTGACGCCGCCGTGCGCATCGAGAACCGTCCGCCGGCCGAGGGGATCAACTCTTCGACCGACAACCCGCTGAAGGAACTGGCGTGGCTGCTCGGCGGCAGCTTGGCGGCGGTGATCGCGCTGGTGTTCGCGGTCTCGCTGGCCGCGCAGTGGATTGCGCCGCGCACTCCCTACAAGTACGAAGCGCGGCTTGCCGCATCGCTGCCGCCGATCGCGACGGCGCCCGACACCGACCAGGGGCGCGCAGTGCAGCGCGAATTGCAGGCACTCGCTGACCGGCTCGCGGCGCGCATGCAACTGCCCGCCGGCATGCAGGTCCGCGTCGGCTATTCGGATTCGAAGACGGTCAACGCGTTCGCGACGCTCGGCGGCCAGACGGTGTTCTTCCGCGGCCTGCTGGCGCGGCTCGGCAGCGAAGATGAACTCGCGATGGTGATGGCGCACGAGATGGCGCACCTGCAGCACCGCCATGCGTCGGCGGCGCTCGGACGCGGCGTGGCCGTCGGCGTCGTCCTGTCGGTGGTGTCGGCGGAGCTCGGCCGCGGCGCGGCGGCGGGAGTGCTAAGCCAGGCCGGCCTGGCGACGACGCTGTCCTTCACCCGCGACCAGGAGCGCGCGGCCGACGAGGCGGCGCTGGCCGTCCTCGCGCGGGAGTACGGACACCTCGGTGGCGCAACGGACCTGTTCCGGACGATGGCGAATCTTCCGGGCGCCGACAGCGCGGCGCCGCAGGTCGAACTGCTCCGCACACATCCGCTGACACGCACGCGGCTGCTGGCAATCGAGGAGTGGGCACGGCGGAACGACGTTCCGCTCGACGGCGCTCGGCGTCCGCTGCCATCGACCATCGCGGCGTTGCAGGGCACGTGATGCCGGCAGGCTTCCGCTACTGCCCGCGCTGCGCCACCGCGCTCGCGCTCGGTCCGCAGGCCGGCCGCGAGCGGGCGCAGTGTCCCGCATGCGGGTGGGTGCACTGGGACAACCCGACGCCGGTCGTCGCGGCCGTCATCGAGTACGAGGGCAAGGTGCTGCTCGCGCGCAACGCCGCGTGGCCCGGGAAGATGTTCGCGCTCGTCGCCGGCTTCCTCGAGCGCGACGAGACGCCGCAGCAGGCCGTGGCCCGCGAAGTGCTCGAAGAGACCGGCCTCGTCGTCACCGCCACGCACCTGATCGGCGTCTACGAGTTTCAGCGGCGCAACGAGGTGATCATCGCCTTCCACACGCCGGCCGAAGGAACGATCGCGCTGGGCGAGGAACTCGCGGAGTACAGGCTGCTCGAGCCCGCGCGCGTCCGGCCCTGGCCGCTCGGCACGGGGCTCGCGGTCGCGGACTGGATGCGGGGAAGGGGCCTCGCCGTGGAGTTCGCGCCGCTTCCAGTGCGAGGCTGAGGCGGCCTAGAAGCCGATCGTCACGCCGATGTTGGCGACCGGGTAGTACTTGAAGCGGCTGATCTGGTCCTGCAGCCGGGCCTGCTCCGCGGCGACGTCGCGCTGGATCTGCGAACAGACGTTGGCCGGCACCGCCGAACCGCACGTGGCCGAGAGGCTCGCGCCCGGCGTGCCCTGGAACATCACCCCGAGGTCGAAGTAGAAGTTCACGCCGGCGCCGGCGACGTTGCCGTAGCCGATGCCCAGGTACGGCGCCGCGCTGTTGCCGGACTTGACGGTCCCGGACAGGCTGCCGATCGCGGCGGCCGGGTAGGCCTGTCCGTTCAGCGTGAACGTGCCGCCCGTGGGGCGCCCGGTCACGTCGATCTTGTTGTCGTTCAAGATGAGGCCGCCGGTGACGCGGAAGGGACCGGGCAGCGGGCTGAAGTCGAGCAGAAGGTTGAGGTTGGACAGCCGCAGCCTGCCGTCGTACTCGACGTCGGTCACGTCGATGGTGCGGCTGTACGAGAGCCCGGAATAGCCGAGGCGCGCGGACAGCGTGGGCATCAGGCTGAAGCCGACGTCCCCGCCGACGCCCGTCGTGCCGGCGCGCAAGCCCACGCCCGCGGCCTGCGCACCGCCTGCTGCCGCGAGCGCCGCGGCGGCGACCAGGGATGCCTTGATCCACTTCATCGCGCTTCCTTCAATTTCAATGAACCGGACCCGCAGGTTAGGCGGGATCGCGCGGGCTGCCTTCGGCCGCGACTTAGCCGGGATGCGGTATTCAGGGTTGCCCCGAGGCTAGAATCGCGCCTTCGCCCAGGCCCGGGTGCAAGCCGCCAACCCATGCAGCCACCACCGCCGTTGAACGTCGCGGCCGACAAGGAGATCGACACGCGGGGACTCAACTGTCCGCTGCCGATCCTGCGCGCCAAGAAGGCCCTGGCGGACATGATGCAGGGCCAGGTGCTGAAGGTCGTCTCGACGGACCCCGGGTCCGACCGGGACTTCCAGGCGTTCTGCAAGCAGACCGGCAACGAACTGCTGGGACAGCAGAACGTGGGCAAGGACTACATCCACTTCCTGAAGCGCCGATGAACACACCTGCCGTGCCGCGCCGTGGTCCGTCGCGCATCAAACTCTTCTTCTGGGTGATCGTCGTTCCGGCGGTGCTCGTCGCGCTCTACTTCATGGCGGTGCTGAACTGGAACTACTCGACCGGCGAGCGCGCGGGCTGGGTGCAGAAGTTCTCGAAGAAGGGCTGGCTCTGCAAGACCTGGGAAGGCGAGCTGTCGATGATCTCGATGCCCGGCGCGACCCCGGAGAAGTTCTTCTTCACCGTGTGGGACGCCGAAGTCGCTGCGCAGATCAACGCCGCGATGGGGCGCCGCGTGTCGCTGCACTACGACGAGAAGGTGGGGCTGCCGACGACCTGTTTCGGCGAGACGCGTCACTGGGTCAACGGCATCAGCGTGGTGCCGGAGATCCCGATCTCGCCCGGAGTGATGGTGCCGGTGCCCCCGACCAGCACAGCGGCGCCGTCAACGCAGCCCTTGGCTCCCGCGTCCGCGCCGCCGCCGCCCTCGGCACCTGCGGCGGACCCAGTGGCGGCACCAGCGGCAGCACCAGCGCCAGCGCCGACTCCGACGCCCGCGCAGCCTCCGCCGGCGATCACGAAGTAGCGGCGCGCGTCAGGCCGTCGCGGCGGGCCTCACGCCGCCGGCAGGCGGCCCAGCTGTTCCCGCACTTTCGCAAGCGTTGCGCCGAAGCCGGCGAGGCGCTCCTTCTCCTGCGCCACGACCGCGGCGGGCGCGCGCTCGACGAAGCTCGCATTGCCCAGCTTGACCTCGGCCTTGCGGATCTCGTTCTCGAGCCGCTCGGCTTCCTTGCCCAGGCGCTCGCGTTCCGCCCCGACGTCGACCTCGATCTTCAGCATCAGCCGCAGGTCGTCGACGACCTTGATCGGCGCGGCCGCGCCGTCCGCCGTCACATTGATGTCGGCAACGACCTGCACGTCCGACAGCCGTGCGAGCGCCCGCATGTACGGTGCATAGGCCGCGAGCGCCTTCGCGTCGCCGGACGCGACCAGAGGCACCTTCTGCGCGGGCGACAGGTTCATCTCGCTGCGCAGGTTGCGCAGGGCGTCGATCGCGCGCTTCATCAGCGCGACCTCGGCGTCGGCCCGCGGATCGATCTTCGCCGGCTCGGGCCGCGGGTAGGGCTGCACCATGATCGACGTCTCTTCGCCGTCCTTGCGCTTGCCGGCCAGCACCGAGATCTTCTGCCACAGCTCTTCGGTGATGAACGGGATGACCGGATGCGCCAGCCGCAGCAGCACCTCGAGCACTCGCACGAGCGTGCGGCGGGTGCCGCGCTGCGCGGCCTCGTTGCGCGCATCGATTGCCTCGGCGAGCTGCACCTTCGCCAGCTCAACGTACCAGTCGCAGTACTCGTTCCACGCGAACGAGTAGATCGCATTGGCGACGTTGTCGAGCCGGTACTCCGCGAACCCTGCCGCCGCCGCGGCTTCGACGCGCTGCAGTTCGCCGATGATCCAGCGATCGACCGCCGACAGTTCGACGGTCGCGGCGGGGTCGAGCCCGCAGTCGCGTCCCTCCGTGTTCATCAGCACGAAGCGGGTGGC
>CAYGXL010000130.1:0-7373 GCA_964353935.1 uncultured Burkholderiaceae bacterium
TGAACGCATGACGTACAAGCAGGTGCTGTTCCAGTCGGCCGCGCGCGAGAAGGTCGTGCGCGGCGCCACCCAGCTCGCCAACGCGATCCGCATCACGCTCGGGCCGAAGTCGAAGTCGGTGCTGATCCAGAAGAAGTGGGGCGCGCCGCTCGTGTGCAACGACGGCGTGACGATCGCCAAGGAGTTCGAGCTCAAGGATCCCGAGGAGAACCTCGGCGCGCGCATGCTGCGGCAGGCGGCCGAGAAGACCGGGGACGCGGTCGGCGACGGCACCAGCACCGCGACGCTGCTCGCGCACGCGATTTTCGCGGACGGCGTGCGCAACGTGACGGCCGGCGCCAGCGCGATCGACATCAAGCGCGGGCTCGATCGCGGGTGCAAGCGTGCGGTGGAAGCGCTGAAGTCGCTGTCGCGACCGGTCGCATCGCGCAAGGAACAGGCGCAGGTGGGGACCATCTCGGCGCACAACGACCCGTCGATCGGCGAGCTGGTCGCCGACGCGATGGAGAAGGTCGGCGGCGAGGGCGTGATCACCGTGGAGGAATCGAAGACGACCGACACGTCGCTCGACGTGGTCGAAGGCATGCAGTTCGACCGCGGCTTCCAGTCGCCCTACTTCATCACCGCGCCCGAGAAGATGGAGGCGGTGCTCGAAGACGCGCTCGTGCTGCTGGCCGAGCGCAAGATCGCGAGCCTCGTCGACTTCCTGCCGCTGCTCGACCAGGTGGCCAAGGCCGGGCGGCCGCTGCTGGTGGTGGCCGAGGAGGTCGAAGGCGAGGCGCTCGCGACACTGATCGTCAACCAGATCCGCGGCGTGCTGAAGTGCTGCGCGGTGAAGGCGCCGGGCTTCGGCGACCGCCGCAAGGCGATGCTGCAGGACATGGCGGTGCTCACCGGCGGCACGGTGCTGTCAGAGGAAACCGGCATGAAACTCGAGAACATGACGCTCGAGCAGCTCGGCCGCGCGAAGCGCGTCGTGGCCGACAAGGACAACACCACGCTCATCGGCGGCGCGGGCGACCGCGCGGCGATCGACGCGCGCATCAAGCAGATCAGGCTGGAGCTCGACAAGGCCACGAGCAGCTACGACAAGGAGAAGCTGCAGGAACGGCTGGCGAAGCTCTCCGGCGGCGTCGCGGTGATCCGCGTCGGCGCGCCGTCCGAGGCCGAGATGAAGTCCAGGCACGACGCGCTCGACGACGCGATCAGCGCGACCAAGGCGGCGGTGGCCGAAGGCATCGTGCCGGGCGGCGGGCTGGCGCTGCTGCGCTGCGTGCCGGCGCTGGCCGCGGAGGCCGAGGCCTGCGGCGGCGACGAGCGCACCGGCGTGCTGATCCTGAAGCGCGCGCTCGAGGCGCCGGCGCGGCAGATCGCCGACAACTCGGCCGTCGACGGCGGCGTGGTGGTCGCGAAGATGCTCGAAGGCCAGGGCAATTTCGGCTTCGACGCGGCGCGCAACGAGTACGTGGACCTCGTCGAGGCCGGCATCATCGACCCGACCAAGGTCGTGCGCATCGGGCTGGAGAACGCCGTGTCGGTCGCCAGCATCCTGCTGCTGACCGAGGCGACGATGACCGAGATCGAGGAGCAGAAGGCGGGCGCGCCCGAGATGGAGCTCTAGCGCGCCGCGCGCGCCCGCGATGACGCACTACGACGTCTGCAACGGCGACGCGGACGGGCTGTTCGCGCTGCGGCAGCTGCGCCTGGCCGACCCGATCGAATCGATCGTCGTCACCGGCCTCAAGCGCGACATCGCTCTGCTCGCGCGCGTGCCCGCGGTCGCGGGCGACCGCGTGACGGTGCTCGACATCGCGCTAGAGCGGAACCGGAAGGCCCTCGACCACCTGCTCGCGAACGACATCGCCGTCACCTGGTACGACCACCACGCACCGGGCCCGATCCCCGCGCACCCGCGGCTGACGACGCACATCGACACGAACCCGGAGACCTGCACCAGCGTCCTCGTCGACGCGCATTGCCACGGCCGCTTCCGCGCGTGGGCGGTGGCCGCGGCCTACGGCGACAACCTGCCGCGCGCGGCCGAGCGGCTCGCCGACACGCTTGCACTGGCGCCTGCCGCGCGCGGCCAGATGCGAATGCTCGGCGAAGCGGTCAACTACAACGCGTACGGCGACAGCGAGGCCGACGTGCGGATCCACCCGGCCGCGCTGTACCGCTGGCTCGCGCACTACGCCGATCCCTTCGATGCGATGGCACACGCGTCGATCGTGCGCGAACTCGACGCGCTGCGGCGCAAAGACCTGCGCCACGCGCGCGAAGTGCCACCGCATCACAAGGACGATCGCTGCATGGCGGTCGTGTTGCCCGACGCGGCGTGGAGCCGCCGCGTGCTGGGGACGTTCGCGAACGAGCTGGCGCTGCGCGATCCGCAGCGCGCGCATGCCGTGCTGAAGCGGCTGCCCGAAGGCGGCTACGCGGTCAGCGTGCGCGCGCCGCACGCGACGCTGCGTGGCGCGGCGGACCTGGCACGGGAGTTCGGCGGTGGCGGACGCGCCGCGGCCGCGGGGATCGATCGGCTGCCGGAGGAAGAACTCCCGCGCTTCATCGCGCGGCTCGCGGCGGCCTGGCGCGCCGGCTAGTCCAGGCAGTGGGCGTCGACGACGTCCTTCAACAGGATGGCCACCATGAAAACGAAGGCCATCACCAGCATCGCATTGAGTATCAGCATGACGCGCCTTGCCTTTCCGCAGGCTTCACTACCCTGGACATCGGCACTCTTCGGCCGAAGGCAAGGGGCCAATCGTCGGAGAAACAGGAAATCGGGGTCAGACCCCGTTTTTCGCGCACCCCCGACAGATGTCGGGGAGTAATCGGGGTCTGACCCCGATTTTCAGCCCTTGATGCAGACGAGCGGGCGCAGGGAGGCGACGCGCTTTGCGAGGCCGGCGCGTTCGGTGGCCTCGGCGACGTCGTCGATGTCCTTGTAGGCGCCGGGCGCCTCTTCGGCGATGCCGCGCATCGAGTTGGAGCGGATCACGATTCCGCGCGCGCCGAGTTCGTCGACCACCGCGCGGCCGCGCCAGCGGCGCAGCGCCTGGTTGCGGCTCATCGCGCGGCCGGCGCCGTGGCTGGCCGAGCTCCACGCGCGGTCTTCGCTCTGCTTGGTGCCGGCGAGGATGTACGAGCCGGTGCCCATGCTGCCGCCGATGATCACCGGCTGCCCGACATCGCGATACGGCGCGGGGATCGCCGGATGGCCCGGCCCGAACGCGCGCGTGGCGCCCTTGCGATGCACGTACAGCAGCCGCTCGCGGCCGTCGACCTTGTGGCGCTCGGCCTTGCAGGTGTTGTGCGACACGTCGTACAGCGTGTCGAGCCGCGCCAGCGGGAAGCGCCGCGCGAACACCTGCCGCGCCAGGTGCGCCAGGATCTGGCGGTTGGCGAGCGCGCAGTTGATCGCCGCGTTCATCGCGCCGAGGTACTCCTGACCTTCAGGCGACTTGATCGGCGCGCACGCGAGCTCGCGGTCTGGCAGCGCGATCCCGAGCCGCGAGGCGGCCTTCGCGAGGCTCACCAGGAACTCGGTGCCGATCTGGTGCCCGAGCCCACGCGAGCCGCAGTGGATCGACACCACCACCTGGTCCTTGAAGAGGCCGTACGCGGCCGCGGCGCGCTCGTCGTGCACGCGTTCGACCTTCTGCACCTCGAGGTAGTGGTTGCCGGAGCCGAGCGTGCCCATCTCGCCGCGCTGCCGCCGCTTCGCGAGCGACGAGACGTTGTCGGGGTGCGCGCCGTCGATGCAGCCGTGCTCCTCGATCATCGCAAGGTCAGCGGCGATGCCGTAGCCCCGCTCGACCGCCCAGCGCGCGCCGCCGCGCATCACGGCGTCGAGCTCGCGCTCGTTGAGCTGGATCGCGCCTTCGACGCCGAGGCCGGCCGGGATGTCGCGCAGCAGCGCATCGCCGAGCCACTCCGCGTTCGGCGCGATGTCGGCGGCGGTGAGGTCGGTGCGCAGGCAGCGGATGCCGCACGAGATGTCGAAGCCGACGCCGCCGGCACTGATGATGCCGCCGTGGTCGGGATCGAAGGCCGCCACGCCGCCGATCGGGAACCCGTAACCCCAGTGCGCGTCCGGCATCGCGAGTGCCGCCCCGACGAGGCCGGGCAGCCGCGCGACGTTGGTGATCTGCTCGAGCACCTTGTCGTCCATCGCTTCGAGCAGCGCCCGGCTGCCGTAGAACCGCGCATCGTGCCGCGTGTCCGCGGCGGTGCGCGGCACCACCCACGTCCAGTCGTCGATCCGGGTCAGGTGCGACAGGTCCATCAGCAGCTCACAGGTCCACCACGCAGCGGACTTCCCAGCCGTCACCGTCGCGCGCGACCTTCAGCGCGGTCAGCGTCGCGCCCTTCACCTGCGTGCCGCGCTCGAGTCCCGCGTGCCAGCGCTCGCCGCGCGCGCTTCCGCACCAGCGATCGCCGGCCTGCACCAGCGCGAACCGCCCGAGCGCCAGGCCCTGCGCGTTGGCGTGCGCGAGCAGAAGGTTCAGCCAGGTCACGAGCGCGAGTTCGGGATCGATCTCGGTGAATTCGACGTCCACCCGCTCGGTCGGCTGCACCGCGTCGGTGTCGCACATCAGCGCGAACGTCGCCTCGGCCGCCTGCACGAAGGCCTCGGCGAGCGTCGCCCCGCGGCCGATGACGCCGGTGTCGGCGTCGTGATCGAAGTACGCGAATCGCCGCGCAGCCGAAAATTGGGGTCTGACCCCGATTTCGGGCCCACCCCCGTCCGGTGTCGGGGGGAAATGGGGGTCTGACCCCGATTTCATCATTGGGCGGCCTCCGGTTCGAGCGCCTCGGCCTGCTGCCGCCGGTCGACCTCGTCGGCGAGCATACGCACGGCGGGCGAGATCGAGACCGGATAGCGCGGCCATGGCGGGTCGAGCGTCTTCAGGTGGGCTGGCAGTGATTCGAGCTGGGCACGGCAGTGAGCGCGCACCCTGGAGAGCGCTGGGGAAGGTTCGACGCGGCGGCCGTCGCGCATCACGCAGTCGAGCAGCGGCGTGCCAACGCCCTGCTCGCCGACCAGCCGCACGCTGTCGCCGGCGAACGTTCGATCGGCGCTCGATCGACGCCAGACCTGCTTGCGGCCGGGCCACGTGGCCTTGCCGCCCGAGCGCTTGCGGCGCGCGACGCCGTCGTACTCCTGCAGCTTGTAGACGGCGTCGAGGCACGGCGCGTCGCTGCTGGTGGTGAGGCTGGTGCCGATGCCGAAGCTCGCGATCGGCGCGCCGGCATCGACCAGGGCGCGCACGCGGTGCTCGTCGAGGTTGCCGCTCGCGAAGATCGCGCAGTCGCGCAGCCCGGCCGCGTCGAGGATGCGGCGCACCTCGCGCGACAGCGCGTCGAGGTCCCCGCTGTCGAGCCGCACGCCACGGATGCGGATGCCGCGCCGCGCCAGCTGCGGCGCGAGGGCGGCCACCTTGCGGGCCGCCGCGACCGTGTCGTAGGTATCGATCAGCAGCATCGCGTTGTCGGGGAACGACTCGGCGAAGTCGATGAACGCCTGCGTCTCGCTGTCGTGCGCCTGCACGAACGAGTGCGCCATCGTGCCGAATACCGGGATGCCGAAGCGCGGTGCGGCGTACGCGGTCGCCGTGCCCGCGAAGCCGGCGAGGTACGCGGCCCGCGCCGCGAGCGCGCCCGCTTCGGCGCCGTGCGCGCGACGCAGTCCGAAGTCGATCAGCGTGCGCCCTTTGGCGGCGAACACGGAGCGCACGGCCTTCGAGGCCACGACCGTCTCGAAGTGGACCAGGTTGAGGATCCGCGTCTCGAGCCACTGCGCCTGCGCGATCGGCGCCACCACGCGCAGCACCGGTTCGCTGGGAAAGAACACCGACCCCTCCGGCATCGCCCAGACGTCGCCCGTGAAGCGCAGTCCGCGCAGCCAGTCGGCAAAGCCGGGCGCGAACTTGCCGCAGCCGTCGATCCAGGCGAGTTCGTCATCGGTGAAGTGGGCCTCCTCGATGAAGTCGAGCGCCTGCTCCAGCCCGGCGGCGATGAGGAAGGCGCGCTCCGCGGGCAGCCTGCGCACGAACAGTTCGAACGCCGCCACCTTGTCCATCCGGTGCTGCCAGTACGACTGCAGCATCGTCAGCTGGTAGAGGTCGGTCAGCAGCGGGGAGGTGGAGGCGAGCGTCATGCGGCCGCCGAAGGCGCCTCGTTCGCGCGCGGCGCCTGCCGCATCAGGGCGACCACTTCATCGTCCGTCAGCTGGTGGAAGTCGATGTAGAAGTAGCCGATCGCCCCGAAGAAGGCGGGCTGCATCAGGCAGACAACGTCGTCGACTTCGGCGCGTAGCGCGTCGATCGTCTCGGGCGGCGCCACCGGCACCGCAAGCACCAGCCGCGCCGGCTTGCGCTGCCGCAGCCCGCGCAGCGCGGCCCGCATCGTGGTGCCGGTTGCGATGCCGTCGTCGACGACGATCGCGGTCCGCCCGGTCACGGGCTCCGGAGCGCGGTGCGCGAGGTAGATGCTGCGGCGCCGCTCGATCTCCTTCAGCTCCTGCTGCGCGCGGTCCTCGATGTACTGCCGGTCGATGCCGGTCTCGGCCTGCACGTGCGGCTCGACCACGATCACCGGCGCGCCGCCGTCCATCACGGCGCCGACCGCGAGCTCGGGCTGCCACGGCACGCCGATCTTGCGCACCAGCAGCAGGTCGAGCGGCGCGTGCAGCGCCCGCGCGACCTCCAGTCCGACCGGCACGCCGCCACGCGGCAACGCGAGCACGACCGGATCGGCCAGCTTCATCCGCACCAGCCGCTCGCCGAGCGCGCGACCGGCGACCGTGCGGTTCTCGAACGGTGAACGGAACTCGTCAAGCATGGACTTCCGCCTTCATGTGCTGCACGAACCAGTCGCCGGCGAGCGTCGCGACCACGGCGAGTGCGCCGCGTTCCTCGAACAGGTGCGTCGCGCCGGCCACGACGCGCAGCGCGTTCTCGCAGGTCATCTGCGCCGCGGCCCAGCGGTTCAGCTCGAGCACTTCCTCGTCGGCCCCGCCGACGATCAGCAGCGTCGGCGCGCGCACCTTCGCCAGCGCCGCGTCCGCGAGATCCGGCCGGCCACCGCGCGAGACCACCGCGGCGACCTTGTCGGGCAGCGTGGACGCAGCGACCAGCGCGGCCGCGGCGCCGGTGCTGGCGCCGAACAGACCCGTGGGCAGGCCAGCGACCTGGCGCATGCCCGCCTGCCACGCGATCGCCTCGCGCAGGCGCCCCGCGAGCAGCGGAATGTCGAAGACGTTGCGGCGATCGAGCGCCTCCTCGTCGGTCAGGAGATCGAAGAGCAGCGTCGCGAGCCCCCGCTTGCACAGTTCGTCGGCGACGAAGCGGTTGCGGGGGCTGTGCCGGCTG
>CAYGXL010000131.1:0-7304 GCA_964353935.1 uncultured Burkholderiaceae bacterium
AGGCCGACGCCCTGCTGCTGCTCGTAGCGGATCAGCGGCAGGTGCGCGTCGAACAAGTCGTGCATCGCGTCGGGCTGGCCGTCGGCGTGCAGTTGCACCGCCTGCACCAGCATGTCGGGAAAGCAGTAACCGGTCATCGCGCCGTCCGCGCCGCGTTCGAGCTCGAAGTCGAGGAACAGCCCGCCGTTGCCGCAGAGGATCGAAATGTGGCGCATGCCGCCGTCGCGCTCGAACGCCCGCAGTGCGGAAATCTTCTCGAGCCCCGGCCAGTCCTCGTGCTTCAGCATCACGCACGCGGGGTTCTCGAGCACGATCCGGCGGATCACGGCCGGCGTCATCACCACGCTGAAGGTCAGCGGGTAGTCCTGCAGCACGAAGGGAACGTCGTGGCCGATCGCCTCGGACGCCTGCCGGAAGTACCCGGCGATCTGCTCGTCGGTCCGCAGCGTGTTCGGGGGCGCGACCATCACGCCCGCCGCGCCCGCCTCCATCGACGCGCGCGCAAGCGCCCGCATCGCGGCAAAGCCCGGCGCCGAGACGCCGACGATCACCGGCACCGTCGATCGCCGGATCACGCGCTCCGCGACTTCCAGGGCTTCCCGCTGCTCGAGTTTCGGGGCTTCGCCCATCTGCCCGAGGACCGTGATCCCCGTGGCGCCAGCCGCCAGGTAGAAGTCGGTCATGCGGTCGACGGACTCGTTGTCGATGCGGCCGTCGTCGAGGAACGGCGTGGGCGCGATCACGTACACGCCGCGGGCATTGGAGAGGGACATGGGGGGTTCCAGTCAGAGACGCCCGGCCAGGCGGCGCGCCATCTCCAGGCCGAGCGCCTGCAGCCCGCTGGCCGGCCGCACCATCACCTCGAACTCGGTGATCAGGCCATCGTCGCCGAAACGGATCAGGTCGATGCCCTTCAGCTCGGTCTCGCCGATGCGCGCCGAGAATTCGAGGGCGACGTCGTTGCCGTCCACGAACCGGCGGTGGTACTTGAAGTCCTCGAACACCGAGGCCGCCGTGGCGAGCACGAGTTCCGTCCGGTCGGCGCCGCGATACGGCTGGTAGGCGACGGGTGAACGGAACACGCAGTCGGATGCGAGCAGCGACCGCAGGCGGCCGGTGTTGCCACTGGCGATGATCTCGTGCCAGCACGCCAAGGATGACGCGATCGATGGATTCATGAGCCAAGTCTGCCAGAGCCGGCTGACGAGCGGCCCGGCACGCGGTGTGGCCCGAGTGGGCGGGCCTGTCGGCGGCGGCCCTGCCTCTCGCGTTGAGTACGGACCGGGGTGGCCCGCGGGGCGCGGCGCCAAACCTATAATCCGCGCAGGATCAAGAAAACCCGCGAGAACGCGGGGCCCATCCCCAAGGAGACCCGGAATGCATTCATCGGCGCGTGCCCTGTTTCGCTCCGTCGTCGTCGGCCTGGCATTCGCCGGGCTGTCGGCCGGAGCCGCGGCGCAACAGAAGTTCGTCAACATCCTCACCGGCGGCCAGAGCGGTGTGTACTACCCGCTCGGCGTCGCGCTTGGCCAGATCTACGGCAAGGCCATACCGGACACCAAGACCAGCGTCCAGGCGACCAAAGCCTCGGTCGAGAACCTGAACCTGCTGCAGGCCGGTCGCGGCGAACTCGCCTTCACGCTCGGCGACTCCCTGTCGGATGCGTGGAAAGGCGACGAGGAGGCCGGCTTCAAGACGCCATTGAACAAGTTGCGCACGGTTGCCGGCATCTACTCCAACTACATCCAGATCGTCGCCGGCGAGGACTCGGGCATCAAGACACTCGCTGACCTCAAGGGCAAGCGGATCTCGGTCGGTGCCCCGCGCTCGGGCACGGAACTGAATGCACGCGCGATCCTCAAGGCAGCCGGCCTCACCTACAAGGACTTCGCCAAGGTCGAGTACCTGCCGTTCGGCGAGTCGGTCGAACTGATCAAGAACCGCCAGCTCGACGTCACGCTGCAGTCCGCCGGCCTGGGCGTGGCGTCCATCCGCGACCTGGCGACGACGATGAAGATCACCGTCGTGGCGATTCCCCCTGAGATCGTCGCGAAGATCGGCGACCCGGCCTACCAGCCGGCGACCATCCCGGCCAACACCTACACCGGTCAGGACGCCGCGGTCCCGTCGGTGGCCATCAAGAACTTCCTCGTCACGCACGACGGCGTCCCGGCGGACCTGGTCTATACGATGACAAAGGCGGCGTTCACCAATCTCGACCAGCTGGCCGCTGCGCACTCCGCGGCGAAGGCGATCAACGCAGCCGAGGCGGTCAAGGCGCCACCCGTGCCCCTGCACCCGGGCGCCGAGCGCTACTTCCGCGAGGCGGGCGTTCTGAAGTAAGGTTTGCCGAACGCAGGGCAGCGATGGCACAGGTCCCCTGTGCCATCTTCCTTTTGAGTGCCTGAAACATGAAGAACCTCGCGGTCCAGGGCGCCGACGCCGAACTCCAGGCCGGCACCATTCCCCTGTCGAAGCAGGCGTACGCGGTCGCGATCATCTTCTCCGCGTTCCAGATCGTCACCGCCGCCTACAGCCCGCTGTCGAGCACCGTGGTGCGCGCGGTGCACGTCGGCTTCCTGCTGTTGATGACGTTCGTGCTGCTGCCGCCTCTCGGGCGCAAGTGGCTGGGCTGGGCGGTCGGCGCCGTCGCGTTCGCGATCGGGCTGTATCACTGGGTGTTCGAGGCCGAGTTGATCTATCGCGCCGGCGACCTCACCAACTGGGACATGGCGGTCGGCATCGCCACCATCGCGCTCGTCTTCGAGGCCACCCGGCGCACGATGGGCATCGCGCTGCCGCTGATCTGCGCGTTCTTCCTCGCCTATGCGCTCTTCGGGCAGCACTTGCCGGGCGCGCTGGCGCACCGTGGCTACGGCCTCGACCAGATCGTCGGACAGCTGGCCTTCGGGACCGAAGGCATCTACAGCACGCCGATCTACGTCAGCTCGACCTACATCTTCCTGTTCATCCTGTTCGGCTCGTTCCTGGAGCAGGCCGGGATGATCAAGCTCTTCAACGACGTGGCGCTCGGGATGTTCGGACGTTCGCAGGGGGGCCCGGCGAAGGTCTGCGTCGCCTCGTCTGCCCTGATGGGGACGATCTCGGGCTCGGGGGTCGCCAACGTCGTGGCGAGCGCGCCGTTCACGATCTCGCTGATGAAGCGCTTCGGCTACCGGCCCGAGTTCGCGGGAGGAGTGGAAGCCACCTCCTCGATGGGCGGCCAGATCATGCCGCCGGTGATGGGCGCTGTGGCGTTCATCATGGCCGAGACGCTGAACGTCCCGTACATCGAGATCTGCAAGGCCGCTGCGATCCCGGCCATCCTGTACTTCGTCGCGTGCTTCTGGATGGTCCACCTCGAAGCCGGGCGCCTGAAGCTGCTCGGCCTGCCGCCCGAAGAGTGCCCGAGCGCGTGGCGCGCGATCGTCAACGGCTGGTACCTCGTGCTGCCGCTGATCGCGCTGGTCTGGCTGCTGCTGGGGGGCTACACGCCGCTGTTCTCGGGCATGGTGGGCCTTGCGCTGACGGCGATCCTGGTGCTTGGCGTCGCGGTGTCGCTCGGTCTGCGCGGCGTGCCGATGCGGATCCTGTTCTGGGTCGTGCTCGGACTGGCGTGCGCAGGCTTCATTCAACTGGGCGTCACGGCGTTCTTCGCGATCATCGCGCTGCTCGTCGTTGCGTGCCTGTTCATCAACGGCGGGCGCAAGACGCTGCGCCTGTCGCTGGATGCGCTCGCCGACGGCGCCCGCAACGCCCTGCCGGTGGGCACGGCGTGCGCGCAGGTGGGCGTGATCATCGGCGTGCTGACGCTGACGGGCGCGGCAACGAACTTCGTCGGGTTCATCGTCGGGGTCGGCGAGAGCAGCCTGTTCCTGTCGCTGCTGCTCACGATGGGGGCGTGCCTGATGCTCGGCATGGGGATCCCCACGATCCCGAACTACATCATCACGAGCTCGATCGCGGCGCCGGCCCTGCTCCAGCTCGGCGTCCCGCTGATCGTCTCGCACATGTTCGTCTTCTACTTCGGAATCATGGCCGACCTGACGCCGCCGGTGGCGCTGGCCGCGTTCGCCGCCGCGCCGTTCGCCGGCGTGTCCGGGATGAGGATCGGCGTGCAGGCGGTCAAGATCGCGCTCGCCGGGTTCATCATCCCGTTCATGGCGGTGTATTCGCCCGCGCTTCTGCTGCAGACCGGCGGGTGGTTCGACGTCACATACATCACGATCAAGGTCCTGATCGCGATCGGACTCTGGGGCGTGGCAGCGGTCGGCTACTGGCTCGCGCCGGTCAACTGGTTCGAGCGCATCTTCGCGTTCATCGCAGCCGCCTTCCTGATCGCAGCGGTGCCGCTGACCGACGAGATCGGCTTCGCCCTGGCGACGCTGTTCGCCGCGTGGCACGTGTGGCGCGCCCGCAGCCTGCGCCGCAACGCCGAGCCCGTCCGGTCGACATGATCGCCTCGGCGCTGTGCATCGTGGTCGGCACGGCGCTCGTCTCGATCCCGGCGCAGCGCTTCACGCTGCGCTGGCAGCACACCGTCGAGAAGGTCGCCTGGGAAGAGGACTACGTCGTCGCCGGCGAGTGGCTGTACCTGAGCGGGGCGCGCGTGCAAGGCTCGGGCGCGGGAATGGAACCGCCGCCGGACGCGATCAAGGTCGGCAGTGCGTGGCACTACCGCCCGGCGGATCGGTGGCACCACGCGGTCACACTGGCGCGTTCTGCCTTCGGACAGGACTATGAGCTCTGCATCGACGGCGCCTGCCGGCCGATGCCTGGCTGGATTCCGGGTCCGCCGGCGCCTACCACGCTGTCGCCCTGCCCCGGTTCCACAGTCGGGTCGAGATAGAGCGTTTCCCGTCTCGACTCCGGGGTTGACGGCGTCCCTCCTGCGCGCGCCGACTCGGGGCGCGGAGCCCCGAAAAGCGAACGAGCGTTCGCTTTTCGGCGGGAAATCCGTGATGACCATCACATTCCAGCCGGTTCGGCGGACCGGTAGTGCGCTGCATCAACCGGATTTGTAACGGGAGGCGTGCAATTCGCCCTGCGTAGCGCGGCATGAGGAAACCGAGTGCCGCACTCGACCAACAGGACACAGATGAATGCACTCTCACGCCGGAGATTCCTGAAGATCTCCGCAGCGACATTCGGCGCCGGCGCCGCCGCCACCCAGATCCCGCCCCTCACCCACCTCGCCCACGCCGCCGCCTCACCCCGCGAGGTCAAGACCGTTGCCACCTTCTGCGAGATGTGCTTCTGGCGCTGCGCCGGCATCGCCTCGGTGCGCGACGGCAAGGTGTGGAAGTTCGAGGGCAACCCGATCGACCCGCAGAGCCGCGGACGGCTATGCCCGCGCGGCAGCGGCGCGCCCGGCGCGATCAACGACCCGGACCGCCTGCGCACGCCGCTGATCCGGACCGGCGAACGCGGCAAGGAAGCGTGGAAGACGGCGACCTGGGACGAGGCGCTGACCTACGTCGCCGACCGCATGCAGAAGATCAAGGGCGCGCACGGGCCGGAGTCGATCGCCATGCTGTACCACGGCATCGGCGTGCGCTTCATCCAGCACGTGCTGAAGAGCTACGGGTGCATCAACATGGCCGGCGCCTCGTTCGCGCAGTGCCGCGGCCCGCGCGACGTCGGCTTCAACCTGACCTACGGCCAGGGCCTCGGCTCGCCCGAACCGACCGACATCGAGAACACCGACTGCCTGGTGCTGATCGGCTCGCACCTCGGCGAGAATATGCACAACCTGCAGGTGCAGGAATTCTCCAATGCCGTCGCCCGCCGGATCCCGATCATCGTCGTCGACCCGCGCTACTCCGTTGCGGCGAGCAAGGCACGCTACTGGCTGCCGATCAAGCCCGGCACCGACCTCGCGCTGCTGCTGGCGTGGATGAATGTTCTCGTGACCGAGGGCTGGTACGACAAGACCTTCGTCGCGCAGCACGGGACCGGTTTCGACAAGTTCGTCGAGGAGATCAAGTCGGCCACGCCCGAGTGGGCAGCCAAGGAGACCGGCCTCGACCCGGCGCTGATCCGCACCACCGCGCGCGAGTTCGCGCTGCGCCGGCCGGCGTCGCTGATCCATCCGGGTCGGCGCGTCAACTGGTACGGCGACGACGCGCAGCGCAGTCGTGCCATTGCGCTGCTGAACGCGCTGCTCGGCAACTGGGGCCGGCGCGGCGGCATCCACATGCAGAACGGCATCAAGGTCGCGGGCTACCCGCTGCCCAAGTACCCGACCAGCGACAAACCGTTAGCCGACAACCCGAACGGCGAGAAGTATCCGTTCGCCGACGAACAGGTCACCACCGGCATCCGGGAAGCCACCATCACGGGCCAGCCGTATCCGATCAAGGGCTGGTTCGTCTACTCCTCGAACATCATCCAGGCGCTGCCGAACCGCGCCGAAACCCTCAAGGCGATCGACAGCCTCGACCTGCTGGTCGTCGTCGACACCGTGCCCAGCGAGATCGCCGGCTACGCCGACGTCGTGCTGCCGGAGTCGGTGTTCCTCGAGCGCCACGACGAACTGCAGATCGGCTGGGGCCGGCGCGGCTGGGTTTCGCTGCGGCAGCCGGTCGTCGCGCCGCCGCACGAGCAGAAGCCCGGCTGGTGGATCGCGAAGCAGCTCGCCAACAAGCTCGGGATGCCCGAGGTGATGCCGTTCAACGACATCGAGGAGTACCTGAAGGCGCGCATCGAGAAGTCGGGCTGGGACTGGACCAAGCTGAAGTCCGAAGGCGTGATCCTCGGAGAGAAGAAGCCCACGACCGTCGAGGAAGGCGTGCAGCTCGCGTTCGACACGCCATCGGGCAAGGTCGAGTTCTGGTCGCAGCAGCTGAAGGACAAGGGCTTCGATCCGGTGCCGAAGTACACGAAGCACGAGGAGCCTCCGGCGGGCTACTTCCGCCTGATCACTGGCCGCGCGCCGGTGCACACGTTCAGCCGCACGCAGACCAACACGCTGCTCGGCGACCTGATGCGCGACAACGAGGTGTGGGTCAACACGGCCACCGCCGCGCAGATCGGCCTGAAGAACGGCGCCTACGTGCAGCTGAAGAACCAGGACGGCATCGTCAGCAACAAGGTGCGGGTGAAGGCCACGCAGCGCATCCGGCCCGACACCGTCTACATGGTCTACGGATTCGGCCACACCAACCCGGCGCTGAAGAGCGCGTACATGAGGGGCGCCAGCGTCGCGGGCCTGACGACGAAGTACAAGACCGATCCGCTGATGGGTGGCACCAGCATCCACAGCAACTTCGTCACGTTCACGGCGGAGGCCTAGATGGCACGCT
>CAYGXL010000132.1:0-7293 GCA_964353935.1 uncultured Burkholderiaceae bacterium
CACCGGACCCAGGCCGTACACCGAGCCGGACGACGCATACACGAGCGGCACGCGCATCTCCTGGCACCAGCGGAACAACTCCACGCTGTAGCGGTAATTGTTTTCCATCATGTAGCGGCCGTCGGTCTCCATGGTGTCGGAGCACGCGCCCTGGTGGAACACGACGTCCGGCTTCGGCAGGGCACGATGTCGCAGGAGGTCGAGAAACTCCTGCTTGTCGAGGTAATCGCCGAACTCCGCCTCGACCAGGTTGGCGAACTTCTCCGAGCGCTTCAGGTTGTCGACCGCGACGATGTCGGGCTCGCCGCGCGCGTTCAGCGCGAGCACGTTGTTCGAACCGACGAAGCCGGCGGCGCCGGTGACGATGATCTTCATTCGTTCGGCTCGAAGAGCTCGCTGTACGAAGCGGTGGACGTGCCCAGTTTGCCGACCACGATACCTCCTGCCTTGTTGGCGATGGTCACCGCGTCCCGCAGCGAGAGCCCGGCGGCCATCATGACCGCCAGCACGGCGATCACGGTGTCGCCGGCGCCCGTGACGTCGAACACCTCCCGCGCCGCTGCCGCGACGCTCCATGCCCCTTGCTCCGTGAACAGTGTCATCCCCTCTTCGCTGCGCGTCAGCAGCAGGGCTTGCAGGTCCAGGCTCTTCCGCAACTCCTGCGCCCGCCGCTCCAGGTCCTTTTCGTCCGTCCAGCGACCGACGACCTCGCGCAATTCCGCGCGGTTCGGCGTGATGATCGTCGCGCCCGCGTAGCGCGAATACTCGTCGCCCTTCGGATCGACGAGCACGGGCTTGTTCGCGGCGCGTGCGATTCCGATGATCTGCTCGATGTGCTTGAGGCCGCCCTTCCCGTAGTCGGACAGCAACACCAGGTCGAACTTCTGAAGCAATTCGCGGAACAGGCCGATCTGCCCCGCCAGGACGTCGGAGTTCGGTTCGCTCTCGAAGTCCACGCGCAGCATCTGCTGCCGCCGGCCGATGACCCGAAGCTTCACCGTGGTCCCCAGGCCGGCGGACACGGCGGCGTGGTCCTCGATCCCCGACTCCCTCAGCAAGCGCCGGATGACTTCGGCGGGCTCGTCCGTGCCGAGCACCGAAAGCAACCCCGCCTTCGCGCCGAGCGCCACCACGTTGCGGGCCACGTTCGCCGCGCCGCCGAGCCGCGCATCCGTCCCGCGTACGCGCACGATCGGAACCGGCGCTTCAGGTGACAGTCGCTCGACTTCGCCGTGCCAGTAGCGATCGAGCATCGCATCGCCGACGACGAGGACGCGGCAGCGGGCAATTCTTTCCGCCGTCACGGAAACGGGAGGTGGCATCTGGCAGTTCCGATGAGCGCTAACCTACAATCGTAGAACATGGGAGCAAACTGCGACTGCATGAGCTGCGGGGAACAACCTGAATGACGACCGATGTGGTCAGCGGGCTCGATGCGCTCGCCAGCCGGCTGGTCTCGGCCGGCGTGCTGGGCGAGGACGACCTCAGGAGCGCCCAACGCCTGCAGAGCCGGCTCGGCGGCACGCTGACGTCGGCCGTCATCCGCGGCGGCTACGCCTCCGAGGAAGCGCTGCTGCCGGTCCTGTCGGACTTCACTGGCGTGCCGTTGCTCGCCGCGGCGGACGTCGGCGCCAACGGGCAGGCGATCGAGTCCGGATGCAGCCGTCTGGGCGCGCCGCTCGCGTGGTTTCTGGCACGCGATTGCCTCCCTCTCGTGGGCGCCGACGACGACCTCACCGTTGCCGCACGCGATCCGTTCCTGGCCGAGCTGCGGGACTTCGTCGGAAAGACCCCGGCGGGACGAAACGCGAAGTGGCGCTTTTGCACCAAGTCTTCCCTCGAAGCCCTCGCGGCGACGGTTCGGGGACCTGACGCCGACCGGCTGCAGCCGTCGTCGGCGCACTTGCGCGAACTGGCGGAAGAGGCGCCGGTCGTCGAGTACGTGAACGGCCTGATCGCGAAGGCCGTGGACGAGCGGGCCTCCGACCTGCACGTGGAGCCCGGCGAAGGCGGGTTCGCGGTGCGCCTGCGGGTCGACGGCGTGATGCACGAACTGCATCGCATGCCGCGCCAGCAGTTCGACGCGGTGGTCTCCCGCATCAAGCTGATCTCCGGCCTCGACATCGCCGAACGGCGGCTGCCTCAGGACGGACGGTTTTCCACGCGGGCGAGCGGCGTTGAACTCGATCTCCGCGTGTCGGTGATTCCGACCGTCCACGGCGAGTCGATCGTCCTTCGATTCCTGCCGAAGAACACGGCCCGGCTGACTCTCGATTCGATCGGCATGCAGGCCGACGATCTGCAGCGCCTGGGCAGCTGGCTCGAGATGCCGAACGGCATCGTTCTCGTGACCGGGCCGACGGGATCGGGCAAGAGCACGACTCTATACGCGGCCCTCGAGTCGGCTCAGGACGGACTGCGCAAGATCATCACGGTGGAGGATCCGGTCGAGTACCAATTGCCGGACGTGACGCAGATCCAGGTCCAGTCGGAAATCGGCTTCACGTTTGCGCAGGCGCTGCGCGTGGTGCTGCGTCACGATCCGGACGTCATCCTCGTTGGCGAGATCCGTGATGCGGAAACCGCGTCGATCGCCGTGCAGGCCGCATTGACCGGGCACCTCGTGCTGGCCTCCCTGCACACGAACGACGCGGCCGGGGCCATTCCGCGACTGATCGACATGGGGGTCGAGCCCTTCGTGATCAGCGCGACGCTGCGTGGAGTGATTGCCCAAAGGCTGGTGCGAAAGCTGTGTCCTCGCTGCAGCGTCCCTGACGAAGGTCGATGGACCGCGATGGAAGCGTCGCCCGGATCCAAGCCCGGTTTTCGTCGACCGGTCGGCTGCCCTGCCTGTGGAGGATCGGGGTACCGCGGGCGCACCGGAATCTACGAGTTCATCCAGGTCGACGAAAGTTCGCGCGACCTGATCCGCGTCGGCACCGAAGGCGCGACTTCGCGGTTCGAGTCGCTGCGCACGCGGACCATGCTCCAGGACGGCGTTCAGAAGGCTGCCGCAGGCGTCACTTCGATGGATGAAGTCCTGAAGGCGGTGAGCGCGAGCGAGTCCGAATCCGCATGAGGTACCGCTACTCCGCGTATTCGCCCGGCAGCCAGTCGGTGTCGGGAGAAATCGAGGCGAGCACGGAGGGCGACGCGCTCCGCAAGCTGAAGGCCGACGGACTGACGGTCACGCTGCTGTCGGCTGCGACGGAGCGGGCTGCGAAGGCGCGCTTCAACGCCGAGAGTTTCCTGCGTCAGCTCGGCCTGATGCTGGCCGCCGGCGTATCGATCGGCGAGGCCTTTGCGCTGATACGGGAACAGTCCGGCGACGAACGCGTGCGCTCCGCCGAGAGCCAGTTGCGTGCCGGCGTCGCCCTCAGCGCGGCCCTGCAGTCGTCGGGCATGTCGTTCCCTCAGTACGTTCCCGCCCTGGTGGCGGCGAGCGAGGCGCGCGGCGAGCTGTCGGCGGGGCTGATGGAGGCCGCCGACCTGATGCGCCGGACACGCGAATTCCGCGCCGAACTGGTCACGCAGATGATCTATCCGACCGTGCTGATCCTTAGCGGGTTCGCGGCGGTCGTGCTGCTGTTCCGCTTCGTCGTCCCGAAGTTCATCGGGATGCTGAAGTCGCCGAAGGCCGATCTGCCGCTCGTGTCCAAGTTGGTGCTGCAAACGGGCGCCTTCATCGACGCAAACTTCTGGTTCATCCTCGCGGGCGCCGTGGCGGTCGCTTTCCTCGTCGGTTACATGCTGGTCGATCCGGACCGGCGCGTTGCGGCCCTCAACGCCACCGCCCGCGTGGACGCCATCGCGAAGTGGCTGAAGCGAATCGAGATCGCACGCTGGCTGCGCCTGATGGCGAACCTCACCGCGGGCAGGCTTCGCCTTGCGCAATGCCTGGACGCGGCCATCGGAGCGCTGTCGTTGAACGGCGTGAAGCGCGAACTCGAGCGCGTCCGCCGGCAGATCGCGGCAGGGGAGGCGCTTTCGACGGCGATCGCGCCCACCGGGCTGCTGTCAGCCGACCACATCGCGATGCTGAGGGCCGGGGAGCGGGCGGGCCAGCTCGCTCTCGTCTTCGGCCAGTTGGCGGACCTCGAGGAGCGTGCGGTGCGCGAGCGCGTCCGCCGGTTCGTCGCGCTGCTCGAGCCCGTTGCAATTCTCGTGATTGGCGCCCTGATAGGAACGCTGATGGTCGGCATAATGCTCGCGGTCACTTCACTGTCGTCGGTCGCTGTCTGAGTCCTCGCATGAAACCAATCGCACTCCGCCGCGGCCGCCCGAGCCGTGGCTTCACGCTTCTCGAAATCCTCGTCGTCCTGGTGATCGTGGGTCTGCTGATCGGCCTCGTCGGTCCACGGTTGTTCGGGCGGGCGGACGCTGCGAAGGTGCAGACGACGCAAGCACAGATCAAGCTGCTGCGCGGAGCGCTCGAGACGGTGCGCATGGACATCGGACGCTATCCGACACAGGCCGAAGGGCTGGCGGTACTGTCGACGGCGCCAGCCGATCCGGTCGCCGCCGCCCGCTGGCGCGGCCCGTATCTCGACGACGCGGTGCCGGCGGATCCGTGGGGTGCCCCTTACCGGTACGCCGTTCCGGGTCCCGCGGGACAGCCCTTCGGCATCTATTCGTACGGGGCGGACGGCAAGCCCGGCGGCGAGGGAACCGATGCGGACATCGGCGCAGTTCCCGCGGCCAGCCAGTAGCGTCCCGCACGCGGACCGGGGCTTCACGCTCCTCGAGGTCCTCGTCGTACTGCTGATCGTCGGCCTGCTCGTGTCGCTCGTTGCGCCGGGCGCGGTGAACCTCGTGGGTGCCGCAACGCGCGAGTCGCAGCGGCGCGAGATCGCGAGCGCGATCGAGCGGCTGCCGGTCGAGGCTCGGCTGACCGGCAGGCTGCTCGTCCTTGAGGGGACCACGCCCGTGCCGGGCCTGAACGCCGCATGGCGCGTGACTCTCGCCAGGCCGCTGCGCGTCCAGCCATCGGGCGTTTGCACCGAGTCCGATGCGAGGGTCGACATCGACGGCCAGACGGTCGTCGTCCACATCGCGGCGCCGTTCTGTCGTGTGCGATTCGAGTGACCTTCGACGCAGGCGCGGACAGAGGCTCGGCGGCTTCACGCTGCTCGAAGCGATGGTGGCGCTGTCGGTCGTGGCGACTGCGATCGCAGCCGCGATGGCGCTGCTGAATTTCACCCTGGCGACGACCACGCGCGTGCAGGAGAGCGTACGGCGCGGCGAGGCGATCCAGAGTGCAGCGCAGCTCGTCGACCGCATGAACCCGTTCTCCACGCCGGACGGCGAGCTGCAGCTCGCGGAGTGCGCTGTCCGCTGGGACTCGCGCATGCAGGGTCCGCCGCGGCGCAACGTGGAGAGCTTCGGCCAGGACGGTCCGTTCGAGGTCGCGATGTTCGAGGTGACGGTCACCGGATTGCGCGATGGCACGGAGTGGTTTCGCTTCACGGCGAAGCAGGTGGGTTTCCGCCGGATCGTCGACGAGAGGGGGCCCTTCCAGTGAGATGGAATGCACGGAAACCTGCGGCGCTCGCGAGCGGCTTCACGCTGCTCGAGGTGCTCACTGCACTCGTCATCGGCAGCCTGCTGATCGTGTTCGTGCAGCAAGCCTTCGTGATGGCGGCGCGGTCGACCGGGCGCGTGCATGCGGTGACCGCGGATGTGCTGCGCAACTCGATCGCGCACGACGCCGCTCGGCAGTTGGTGGCCGGAACGCGGCCGGTCGTGAAGATCCTGGAGGAGCGATTCACCGGAGGGCCGGCACAGCTGTCCGGCCTCACGTCCGCGCCGCTGCTGAGCGCGGGGGTGGCGAAATACACGCTGGAACTGCGCGATGCGGGCGCCGCGCGCGAACTCGTCTATCGCGAAGCGGGCCGCGAAGCCGTTCTGTTCGAAGTCGCGGCCAGGTCCCGCTTCCGCTACTTCGACGAGCGCCGGCGCCCGTTCGAGGAGTGGAAAGGCAGTGGGACGACCGGCGAAGCGCCGTTGCCGGCGTGGGTCTTCATCGAGGACGAAGCCGGGCGCGCCCTGCTGGTGATGGCGTTGCCGCGCGTGATGCCGCCGAGCGAGCCGGTGCCGCTCGAAGGGCCACGGCCGTGAGAGCGCGGCGGCCCGCCGGCGCGCGCCAGGGTGGCTATCTGCTGCCGATCGTGCTGTTTGCCAGCGCGGCGATCCTGATCTTCGTCGCGGCTGCCTACGCGGCAGTGATGCGACAGATCGACGACGTCCGGCAGCTCGGTGCGACCGGCGACTTCGCGATCGCGAAGGTGTCGGCGAGGGCGGAGGTCGTCTACCGGCTGCTGACCGAACCGGCGACGGTATTCGGCATCGGCCTCGCCCCGGATACGGCGATCCGTGTCGACAACCGGCCCTACCTCCTGCCGTCGAAGACAATGGTTGTCCGGCTGCAGGATGCCGCGGGACTGATCGACGTCAACCGGGTCGAACTCGACGTCTGGCGCCGCCTGGCCGAGCAGGTCGGAGTGCCCGTCGACCAGCGGGATCTCCTCGCGGACAGGATCCTGGACTTTCTCGACGAGGACGACTTCCGCCGTCTGAATGGTGCCGAACGCGGCGAGTACGCGGCCGCCCGCCTCGATCCACCGCCCAACCGCGCCGTCGAGAGTCCGCGGTCGTTGGTCGCGGTCCTCGGCTGGGACACGCTCCTGCCCGGGACGATGAGCGACCGCTTCCTGGGTGCGCTGACCGCGGGCGCCACCGGCCGTGTCAATCCCAACGCCGCATCGCCCACGGTGTTGTATGCGATGCTCGGCGTGCCTCCGATCGCGGCGGAGGACCTCGTGGCGCGGCGCGTCGAAGGCTTCATCGACATGGGGCATCTGGCCCGCGTATCAACCCTCGGGCAGAACGCGCTGATGTTCGCGGTGACTCCGGTTCCATCGCCCGTGTTGCTGGCCACCTTTTCCGACGCAGCGACTGGTCGCACGGAACGGGTGCGGATTACATTGACCCCGCGCGCAGCCCGATGGCCGTGGACCATGGACGCTTTCGAGACCCTGCCCGCCGTCGATCCGGCCGCCCTTGTCCGGCAGGCGGCGTTGCTACCATAGTTCCCGAACGAGATGGAGACGCAGACGAAGAGCATTGTGACGGCCGCGGCGGCAGGCGCGCCGCGTGGCGGCGTCTTGGCCCGGCGGACGCGGGTCGTCCTGCCGCGGCGCGCCGTGATGTTCCGCGTCTTCGATCTGCCGGGCGTGCCGCTGTCGCGCCGCGCGGGCGCGTTGCGGCTTGCCATCGCAGAGTGGTCACCGTATC
>CAYGXL010000133.1:0-7291 GCA_964353935.1 uncultured Burkholderiaceae bacterium
TGCTCTTCGGCGGCCGCATTTCCGAAGAAGTGTTCATGAACCAGATGACCACCGGCGCCAGCAACGACTTCGAGCGCGCGACGCAGCTGGCGCGTGACATGGTCACCCGCTACGGCATGAGCGACGCGCTGGGCCCGATGGTCTACGCGGAGAACGAGGGCGAGGTCTTCCTCGGCCGCTCGATCACGAAGACCACGCACGTGTCGGAAGAGACGATGCGCAAGGTCGACGCCGAGATCCGCCGCATCATCGACGAGCAGTACGGGTTGGCAAGGCGGCTGATCGAGGAAAATCGCGACAAGGTCGAAGCGATGGCAAGGGCGCTGCTCGACTGGGAAACCATCGACGGCGAGCAGATCGACGACATCATCGCCGGCAAGCCGCCGCGTCCGCCGAAGTCGACCACTTCGACGCCACCGGCCGGAGGCAAGTCGGCGAGCGGCGGAGTCGAAGGCGCCGCGCAGCCCGCCTGACCGACAGGATGGAAAGCAGGGGCCGGATCATTCCGGCCCTTTTCTTTCGCCTTCGGCGCCCGGGGCCGCCGCCTAGAATTCCGGCATGAAGCGCGATCCCGCACAGGGTCATCACATCGCCACCGCGTGGAAGGTGCGCGGCCGCGTGCTCTCGCTGGCGCGCCCGCTGATCATGGGCATCGTCAACGTCACGCCCGACTCGTTTTCCGACGGCGGCCGGCATTCCACGTATGGCACGGCGCTGGCGCATGCGCTGCGCCTGGTCGAGGAGGGCGCTGACATCCTCGACATCGGCGGCGAATCGACGCGTCCCGGGGCCGCCGACGTGACGCTGGACGAAGAACTGCGGCGGGTCGTCCCGCTCGTCGAGTCGCTCGCGCGCGAGGGTGTGCCGCTGTCGGTGGACACGAGCAAGCCGGAGGTGATGCGCGCGGCGATCGGGGCCGGGGCGGCGATCATCAACGATGTCCAGGCCCTGCAGGCGCCCGGCGCCGTCGACGCCGTGGCCGACACCGACTGCGGCGTCGTGCTGATGCACATGCAGGGCGTGCCGCGCACGATGCAGATGGCCCCGCGGTACGAAGACGTCGTCGCCGAGGTCCGCGTGTTCCTGCGCGAGCGGCTCGGCGCGCTCGAAGCCTCGGGCGTGCCGGTCGAACGGGTCGCGCTGGACCCGGGATTCGGTTTCGGCAAGACGGTCGAGCATAATTTCACGTTGCTTCGTGAATTGCAGCGCTTCACGTCGCTGGGCTGCCCGGTGGTCGCCGGGCTCTCGCGCAAGTCGATGCTCGGAGCAGTGACCGGGCGGGCGGTGGGCGAACGAGTGGCGGCTTCGGTGGTGGGCGCGGTGCTCGCGGCCGAGCGCGGCGCGCGGGTGCTGCGGGTGCACGACGTGGCCGCCACGCGCGACGGCCTGCGCGTCTGGGAGGCCATGCAAGGCCAGGGAGAGACACGGTGAGCCGCAAATATTTCGGAACGGACGGAGTGCGCGGAACGGTCGGCGAAGTGCCGATCACGCCGGAGTTCGTGCTGCGGCTCGGCCAGGCGGCCGGACGCGCGCTGACGAGCACGGCCGAGGGACATCGCCCGACCGTCCTGATCGGCAAGGACACCCGCATCTCGGGCTACATGCTCGAGGCGGCGCTCGAGGCCGGCCTATCGAGCGCCGGCGTCGACGTCGTGCTGTGCGGCCCGTTGCCGACGCCCGGGGTCGCGTATCTCACGCGCGCGCTCCGGCTCGACGCCGGAATCGTCATCAGCGCCTCGCACAATCCGTATCCGGACAATGGCATCAAGTTCTTCTCGGCGCACGGCAAGAAGCTGCCCGATGCGGTCGAGGCGGCGATCGAGGCCGAGCTCGAACAGCCACTGCAGTGCGTCACTTCGAGGAACCTCGGCAAGGCGCGCCGGCTCGAAGACGCGGCCGGCCGCTACATCGAGTTCTGCAAGCGCACCTTCCCGAACGAGCTGGACCTGAAGGACCTGAAGATCGTCGTCGACAGCGCGCACGGCGCCGCGTACCACGTCGCGCCGCCGGTCTTCCACGAGCTCGGCGCCGAGGTGATCTCGCTCGGCGCGGCGCCCAACGGCATGAACATCAACGACGGCGTGGGAGCGCTCCACGCGCCGCACCTCGCCCAGGCTGTCCAGTCGAACCAGGCCGATGTCGGCATCGCGCTCGACGGCGATGCGGATCGCCTCGTGATGGTCGACGCCGATGGCCGCATCTACAACGGCGACGAACTGCTGTACGTCATCGTGCGCGAGCGCATGCGCCGGGGCAAGGTGGACGGTGTGGTCGGCACGCTGATGACGAACTACGCGCTCGAGCGCCGCTTCCGCGAACTCGGCGTGCCGTTCGCGCGCGCGAGGGTCGGCGATCGCTATGTGCTCGAGATGCTGGAAGAGAAAGGCTGGCTGTACGGCGGCGAAGGGTCGGGCCACCTGCTGACCCTCGACTGCCACACCACCGGCGACGGCATCGTGAGCGCGCTGCAGGTGCTGAGCGCGATGCGCCGGCACAAGCAGACGCTCGCGGACATGACAGCCGACCTGGACCTGATGCCGCAGGCGCTGGTGAACGCGAAGGTCGAGCGCGGCTTCGACTGGAAGTCGCACGTCGGCCTGGTCAGCGCCGTCGGCGAGGTCGAGCGCGAACTGAACGGGGCCGGCCGGGTGCTGATCAGGCCCTCCGGGACCGAGCCCGTGCTGCGGGTGATGGTGGAGGCGCGCGAAGTCGAGATCGCGGAAGCGATGGCGCATCGCCTCGCGGCGGTCGTCGGACCCGTCGCGACGCACTAGGGTCCGTTAACGCTTGGCGCGCGCATGCGCCGGGCCAAGCGTTAACACGCCCTAGCCGGCGTCACGCCCGCCGGGACACGATCCTCTCGGCCGGCACCTTCGCGATCGCCTGCTGCAACCCGAGAAACTGCTGCGTGGCGGCCCGCCACGAGTGGCGCTCCGCGTATCGGCGGCACTCGGTGCGGTCGATCCGCTGCGCGAGCAGGGCGGCCTTCTGCAGGTCATCGTCCAGCACTGCGACACCGGATCCCCCAACGACGTCGATCGGTCCCTGCACCGGGAAAGCCGCGACGGGCGTTCCGCACGCCAGCGCTTCGAGCATCACGAGCCCGAACGTGTCCGTCAGGCTCGGAAAGACGAAGACGTCGGCGGAACCGTAGAGCCGCGCGAGTTCCGTGAACCCGAGAACGCCGACGAAGTGGACTTCCGGAAATCGCTGCTTCAGCGTCTCGAGCGCAGGCCCGACGCCGGCGACGACTTTCGTGCCGGGCAGATCGAGGCGGAGGAAGGCCTGGATGTTCTTCTCCACCGACACGCGGCCGACGTACAGGAAGAGCGGGCGCGGCAGGTCCGCCAGCGCGCGCTCGTCGCGGGGATGGAACACGTCGAGGTCGACGCCGCGCGTCCAGCGCGCGACGTTGTCGAGGCCGTTGGCGCGGAGCTCGTCCTCGACCGTGCGGGTCGGCGCCATCACGAACGACGCCTTGCCGTGGAAGCGGCGCAGGAAACCGTAGGTCCACGGCTCGGGAACCCTGAACATCGCCTTCAGGTACTGCGGGAATCGCGTGTGGTACGCGGTGGTGAACGGCAGGCCGCGCGCCAGGCAGCAGCGGCGCGCGGCGTGGCCGAGCGGGCCTTCGGTGGCGACGTGGAACGCCACGCTGCGTTCGGACTCGAGCTGCTCGTCGAGCAAATGCGCGAGGCGGCCATGGGGTAAGAGCGAAAGGCGGATCTCCGGGTAGCCCGGGCAGGGAAACGCGGCGAACTGGTCGGGACCGATCACCGAGACCGTGTGCCCGGCCTTCACCAGTTCGCGGTTCGTTGCCTCGATGGTTCGCACCACGCCGTTGACCTGCGGGTGCCAGGCGTCGGTGATCGTGACGATCTTCATGCAGCGGTCTCCTCGGTGACGCGCGGTGCCGGCAGGCCCGCGGTTTCGTTTTCGTCGTCCCAGCGCACGCCGGCCTGCTCAGGCGCCCGCAGGCGGTCCCACGTGATGATCTGCAGGTGACCGTCGAGCGTCTCGACCAGCGCGGTGAGGCTCTCGACCCAGTCGCCGTCGTTCGCGTACGTCATGCCGTCGACGTCGCGGATCTCGGCCTTGTGGATGTGTCCGCATACGACGCCGTCGTAGCCGTGGCGCCGTGCCTCGCGCAGCAGCACCTGCTCGAAGTCGAAGATGAAACTGACGGCGTTCTTCACGCGGTGCTTGAGGTACTGCGACAGGCTCCAGTACGGGCGGCCGAGGCGCACGCGCACGCGGTTCAGCTGATGGTTCAGCCAGAGGCTGAACTCGTAGGCGGCGTCGCCGACGTAGGCGAGCCAGCGCGCGTGCCGCATCACGCCGTCGGCGAAGTCCCCGTGCACGACCCACAGGCGGCGCCCGCTCGCTGTCGTGTAGACGTCGTCCTCGCGGATGGCGATGCCGCCGAAGTGCAGTCCCGCGAACTGGCGCGCCGACTCGTCGTGGTTGCCGGGCACGTACACCACGCGCGTTCCCTTGCGCGCCTTGCGCAGCACCTTCTGGACGATGTCGTTGTGCGCCTGCGGCCAGTGCACGTTCTTCTTCAGGGCCCAGCCGTCGATGATGTCGCCGACGAGGTACAGCACGTCGGACTCGGTGTGACGCAGGAAGTCGAGCAGGTAGGACGCCTTGCAGCCGCGCGTGCCGAGGTGCACGTCGGAGATGAAGATCGCGCGGTAGCGCTGCGTCGGAGCCGGCGGCTGATCGGCCGGCAGCGCTGCGAGGCTAACCTGCGCCGGCACGCGCCCAGCGGGGGAGTCCGGGCGGGCCGACGCATCCCACGCGGACCAGCGAAAGAGCAACTTTCCGATCATGGGAACCGCAGGGTACGGCGACTCGATGACCTCGGCATGACAGTCCGCCTCCGCGCATTCGAGGGCCGCGCTTCACGCGCAGTTCACGCGAGCGTCACATCGCGCATCGACACTCGCGATGCTTCCCGAAGAAGCGCACGACAACACCCCCTCCGGAGCCACACTCAATGTCGTACGAAGACGAAACCAGCAACACGTCCAGCAACCCGCACATCAACGACCTGATCGAATCCCGACTGCAGGATCCCGCGCGCCGCGGCTTGCTGCAGGGCGGATTCGGATTCGCCGCCCTGTCGTTCATCGGCGGCGGCGCACTGCTCGCCGGCTGCGGGGGCGACGACGACGCGATCGCGTCGCCCGCCCCTGCGCCGGCGCCCGCCCCTGCGCCGGCGCCCGCACCGGCGCAGGCGCGCCCCGCGTCCCTCGGCTTCGCCGCTGTGCCGAAGAGCCTCGGCGACGTCGTCACCGTGCCGCCCGGCTACACGGCCTCCGTGCTGCTGCGCCTCGGCGATCCGATGGCAGCCGGCACCGCCAGCTACCGCAACGACGGCACCGATGCGGCCGCGTCGTATGCGCAGCGCGCCGGCGATCACCACGATGGCATGCACTACTTCGGCGTGTCCGCCGGCGGAACCTACGGCGCGACCGCGAGCGATCGTGCACTGCTCGTCCAGAACCACGAGGCGATCACGCCGGTCTTCCTGCACGCGAACGGAGCGACGATCAGCGGAACCGGTACTGCCGCCGCGCGCACGGTCGCCGACGAGGTGCTGAAGGAGTTCTACGTCCACGGCGTCTCGATCGTCGAGATCAACCGCGCCGCGAGCGGCGCGTGGAGCTACAGGCAGGACTCGTCGTTCAACCGGCGCATCCACACCCTGACCGAGATGATCCTGTCGGGCCCGGCGGCGGGCACGCCGTCCATGGTCACGAAGTACTCGAGCAACGGAACGCGCACGCGGGGCACCGTGAACAACTGCGCCAACGGCTACACGCCGTGGGGCACGTACCTGACCTGCGAGGAGAACTGGGCCGGTTACTTCCGGCGCGTCACCGCGACGGACAACGCCAATCGCACGCCGAAGGAACTGACTTCGTTCGCGCGTTACGGCGTCGCCGGCAACGGCCGCGAACTCTGGGCCACCGTGACGCCGGACACCGCCGACAACCTGTACGGCCGCTGGAACGCCATGGTGCTGGGCGCCAGCGCGGCGGACGACTACCGCAACGGACCGAACACGTACGGCTGGAACGTCGAGATCGACCCGTTCGCGCCGAACTCGACGCCGAAGAAGCGCACGGCGATGGGACGCTTCGCGCACGAAGGCGCGTGGATTGCCAAGGTCGAGGCGGGCAAGCCGCTCGTCTGGTACATGGGCTGCGACTCGCGCAACGAGTACATCTACAAGTACGTGTCGAACGCCAGCTGGGACCCGGTCGATGCGAGCCGCGGACTCGCCGCCGGTGACAAGTACCTCGACAACGGCAAGCTGTACGTTGCCAAGTTCAACGCCGACGGCACCGGCAACTGGGTCGAGCTTGCGTTTGGCGTCAACGGCATCACGGCGACGAGCACGGTGTATCCGTTCGCCGACCAGGCCGATGTCTGCATCAACACGCGGCTGGCCGCCGACGTGGTCGGCGCGACGAAGATGGACCGTCCCGAGTGGGGCGCGGTCGATCCGGTCACGGGCGCCGTCTACATGACGCTGACCAACAACAACGCGACGCTGCGCACCCTCGCTTCGACCGATGCCGCCAACCCGCGCCACTACAACGACCCGCGCACCAGCGGAACGGCCCAGCGCGGCAATCCGAACGGCCACATCGTCCGCTGGCTCGAAGCCTCAGGCAATCCGGCCGCGACGACCTTCAACTGGGACATCTTCCTGTTCGGCGCGCGCGCGAGCGCGGATGCAGCCAACGTCAACGTCTCCGGCCTGACCGCCGAAAACGACTTCTCGAGCCCGGACGGGTTGTGGTTCTCGAAGGCGACCAACGTGTGCTGGATTCAGACCGACGACGGCGCCTACACGGACGTGACCAACTGCATGCTGCTGGCGGCGCTGCCGGGCGCGGTCGGCGATGGCGGGGTGAAGACGATCACCAACACCGACTCCACCGGCGCGACCAAGCAGATCCAGACCTACGTCGGCGCCAGCCCCGGCACGAAGCTGCGTCGCTTCCTCGTCGGTCCGGTCGAGTGCGAGATCACGGGGCTGGCGGAATCGCCGGACGGACGCGCGCTGTTCGTCAACATCCAGCATCCGGGGGAAGACACGCCGGCGGCGAACATCGGAAATCCGGCGGCGTTCAGCAGCCACTGGCCAGACGGCGGGGCCGCGCGTCCGCGGTCGTCGACCATCGTCATCACCCGCAACGACGGCGGCGTGATCGGCGTGTAGCAACGAGTACTTCGTGTCTTCCTGGGTTCGGGGGGCGAAAGCCCCCCGCTTTTT
>CAYGXL010000134.1:0-7246 GCA_964353935.1 uncultured Burkholderiaceae bacterium
CCAACTATTTCAAGGTGAACGGCCCGAACACCGGCACCGGACACAGCTCGCAGATTTCCTACATGGAGGCAGCAACCGATTACATCGTGCAGGCCATCTGCGCCGTGAAACGGGACACGAGCATCAAGGCCATCGATGCCAGACGCGACCTTCAGGATGCATACGTCGCCGACATGAGGCGAAAGATGCAGAAGACGGTCTGGCAGAACGCCAGCTGCACCGCGTTCTACAGAAAAAACATGACCGAAGAGGTCACCAGCCTCTCCCCGGAACCGGTGACCCGGTTCATCCTTTCCCGCAAGTGGTTCCGCTTGAGTGACTATCAGCTGCTGAGGTGAAGCAAGGTCGCGCGGACGCCGGCTTTTCGAGGAAGCGACGACACATCGGATTCATTCTGGCTTGGCCCCGGAGAACCGGGACACTCAAGTTGTCCGCATCGGGCTCGGGCGGACCGGGCAAGGGACCCAATGAGCGAAAACCCCTACCCACGTTCTCTTGTCACGCGACCTGCCGCACTTCGACACTGGGATGCCGCCATTCCAGAAATCGGCGGCGCTCAACCATAAGTCGCCAAACCAGATACCGGAGGAGAACAATGATTAACCTGATCCGCGCGGCTGCCGTAGCTGCGGCCGTCGCCGTCCTGTCCGGCTGCGCCACCGGGCCCTCGAAGGTCATTCACACGACCAACGAGGTGTATCCGGCGATCGGCCCGTACTCACAGATCGTGCAGGCCGGCAACATGTACTTTCTGGCGGGCGTGATCCCGCTGAACAAGGCCGGCAACGCGGTGCAGGGCACCACCATCGAGGAGCAGACGAGACTGGTGCTCGACTACATCAGCGCCAAGCTGAAGTCACAGGGCATGACCCTTGATAACGTCGTGATGTCCAACGTCTACATGAAGAACCTCAACGACTTCGCGGCGATGAATCGCGTCTACGCCGAGTACTTCAAGTCGGCTCCCCCGGCGCGGGCCACGATCGAAGCAGCCCGCCTGCCACGCGACGTGCTGATCGAGATCGCTGTCATCGCGGCGAAGTAGTTCCCTTAGCGCGTACCGACGGTCTCAGTGACCTCGATCCCGTGCAGCGCTACGAGCACGCCGCCCTGGCGATTTGCCGCACATCGACACCAAGAAGCTGGGTCGCATCGAGCGACCCAGCCATCGGGTGACCGGCAACCGGCGTGACTCCGTGGAAGGCGCCGCCTACGGCCGGCTCTGGCCGGTAAGGGTCCGTCCCTCCGTGGTCGCTTCGCGACCCAAAGCCGCCGTTCGTGCGTTGCGGAAAGCGGTCATCAACCACACGCCGAAGCCAACACTTCCCCGCCGCGAACCCGCCCTCATGCCCTTGTGGAGGCTGGTCGAAGCGGCGTTGCGGCTACTCAAGCGCCCGAGCGACCGGTGCGGCCATCTTCGTCATTGCCGCCGCGATCTCGTCCGCCAGCAGAGAGCCGCCGTCGGGACTGCACCACTCCTCGATCGGCCGAAGTCTTGGCCGCTCGGACAGCACCTGCGCGTACAACAGCGACAAGCCCGACGCGAGCGGATTGCTGAGCGATGGGTGCCCGTAATAGATGACGGCGTAATAGCGCGTGCTCGGCGGTTCTGCCGTCTCGAGTCGTACCTGCAACGCAAGCTCCAGCGCGACTTGCCTGGGCACAACTTCCCGCAGCCGAAGGACCGACAAGGACGCGGCCAGTCGAAGTCCGGCGCCGTTTGTCACCTGATGCGGCCCGGACCTCAACGAGCCGGCAGCGGAGCGGAGTGCCTCTGCAAAGGCGCCTGAGTAGTCGAACTTGCGCACTTCGCCGGAGAGGCGGTCCATGCAGGCCTGAGCGCTGGCGAGACGTTGCTCGGCATCCGCTCGCGCACCCTGTTCGACGGCTGCGGCGACCGGATAAAGCAGCACCGCAAGAGGCAGGTAGGCGAGGTCGGAGGGTTGCACCAACGAAAGGCTCGCGTCCAAGCCTCCAAAAAGCGACGCTTTAGTCGCCGCTGTGGTCTCCTGACGGGCTTCCGCCGCACCACGAAGCGACAATCCAAGTCCGTTCGGTGAACGAACCGCCACATCGATCGAATGCAAAGGTCCCGCAAGCGTTCCCGGCTGCCGCTTCCCGTTGGGCACGAGCGGCGATACGTGCACGACTTCCTGCGGCAGGATGGAAGCGATCACCTGTCGAGCCGACTGCGAATCGTCCGACCATCGCGGGTCATTGCACGCGCCGAGCAAGGACCCCAGCAGTCCTCGCCGGGTACTGCATGCGACGGACAGCGAACCAAGGTACACGGCCTGCCGTTTCTCCGGCACCTCGAACCAGAAGCCGGGCAGCTCGGTGAACCCTGCAGGTGGCACGTCCTTCAGCCAGACCCACGCCATCAGTTCGGGAGACATGCTGATCGCTCCCTGCGCCCTGTCCGACACGTCGATTCCTCTGGGGTTGTGGCCGAACTTGGCGGTACTCGCGTTGTAGATGACGTTGCCTCCCTCGGTGCCGGGCGGCAGCACGAGCAGGTAGTACACGCCGGCGGGCAGGACGAGGTAGTGCCAGCCCTCGGAGGAGGCCGCTTCGGAGGGAGAAGCGGGTCGGATGCGCGCGGGCGCTTGCGGTTCGTCGAGGCGGGCCAGATAGATGCGGAAGAAGTTGTCGAGACTCGTGTCGTAGCCCGGGTTGGCGAGGGATAGAGGCCGGCCGTCGAGGGTCGCCTTGATCTGGAAGAGCACGACCGCGCCGCGATCGGCCTGGACCGCGTCGAGGCTGGCCTGTGATACGGGTTGCACCGACAGGGTCGTCGCGCACCCGCCGAGCGCTAGGGCCAGGAGAAGAATTAGAGGCGCACGCATGGGACCGGGGCGGCAGGCACTTCTCGCCACTTTGACGGCCGGCCTCCATGAAGTGCCCACCCTATTTCACGATAGGACTTGTACCGCTGGCGCATTGACATGCGTCACGGCGCGAGGCGGATCGGTTCCTCCTCGAGACATCCGCTTCTGGCCGCGTAGCGACCTTCACTCGACGGACGCTTCGCGACCCAACGCGGTCATCGCACAAGGCGAGAAGCGGACATAGCGGCGGCGCACGAGAACTTGGTCAAGCGCGCCGCCGGCCGGCTCAATCAACCCGCGTGAAGGTGATTGGAACGCGAACGAGATCACGGTCGAGCCAGTACATCGGATCGCTCATGTCGCCGCGATTAAAGCGAACGTAGTAGAGATACGGCATCCGGCCCGGCCGCTCGAAGTTCACCGTAGGATCGGCGTGATCGATTAGCGACACGTACATGACCGGCACCGGCTCCAGCAACCCCGGTCGTTGCGGGTCGAAGTCGCAGCCCTCTTCCTTCGTCTGAACGATGAACTGCGGCGGACTCCAGACCAGGAGGTTGGCCGAGAGCCGGTAGAAGACGCCACAGACTTTCTTTCCGTCCATCCGTTGCGAGCCTTGGGACACCTGTACGTAGCTGCTGAGATAAGTGTTGAAGTAGTCGCCGAGCGGGCTCCAGAGTCGACCGCAGAGCGGCCCGGGCGTCCCCGTGACGTACGGGCTGGTCAGCCGAAGGTTGAATCCGTCGCCGTCCCAGGCGCGCCAGCTGGCCGGATCGTCCAGATTGTCGGTTCGCATGGCGCAGGGCCAGATACTGCTTGGCTGCTCCTTGCTGGGAGTAACCCACATCGACGCGTAGTAGTAACCGTCCAACGCGCGAAAGACATTCAGCGGTGGCTGATAGCCCTCGAAGTACTTGCCCGGAAAGATCGGGCTTGTGGGCGTGCTCGGGGTGGGCGGCACCCAAGCGTATGGCGGCGGGGCAATGACGTGCGCCGGCGCCTGCGGCTTCGCGAAGGTCCGGGCGCCATCGGTCGACACGGCATGGGTTGCCGAGTTGTACCAACAGGGGTTGGCCGGCGAAGGATCGCCCACCTGGCAGGTTCCGGAAACGGTGTCGTGGAACTCGTTGCTGATGAAGGCGTGCCACCGACTGCCTTCGCGATAGACGGCCCAGATCCATTCCCAGTTCTCGTACGACTCGGGCGTGCGAAGGTCGGCGGACTCGAGGACCGGCCGGCTGCAATCGCGCCTCAGTGAACCGAAATCGGCACCTCGGCTGACGAAAACGCGTGGGCCATTCCCGGCGAACAGCACCAGGCTCCCGTCCTCGGCTCGGACGGCACGGGACGGACCGTCGGGGGTATCCATCGCTTCGCATCGGTCCGTGGCGTAACGGAACACCACCTCCTTGGCACCAATCGAGACGTTGACCTTAATGGGTGCCGTGACCGTCAGCGACTGTGTGGCCGAAATGCCGTCGATCGTCGCCGTGACTACTACGGTTCCGCGGGCGAGCACCCACAACAGCCCGCTCGGCGTGATGTCTGCGTTGACGCTTGCCCACGTCACTGTCCTGCCGGAGACCACCGCGCCGGAGGCGTCGCGCGCGGTGGCGGTCAGTTGCATCCGATCGCCTTCGCCCAGTGTCAGCGTTGGGCTCGTGATCGTCAACGACGCTGTCACCCGTGGCGTGATCGTCAACGGCAACGAACCCGATACGCCATTGATCGTCGCCGTGATGACTACTGTGCCGGTCGACTGCCCTTGCAGTACTCCCGTCGCCGAGACAGTGGCGATGCCCGCATTCGATGTCGACCAAGACGCCGTCGTGCCGGGCATGACGTCGCCGTTCGTATCTCGGGCCGTTGCAACCAGCTGCACGCTCTCGCCCACCTCCAGCGATGGCTTCGGGCTCGTGACCGTGACCGAGGCCACGGCGCGTGGTGTCACCGTCAGCGACAGCGAACCCGGCACGCCGTCGATCGTGACGGTCGCGATGACCGCACCGGGTGCCACCGCCTGCAACAGTCCGGTCGACGAGATCGTGGCGACCGTCGCGTTCGAGGTGGACCAGGTCGCCGTCCTGCCGGCGAGCACGTCGCCGAACTGGTCGCGGGCCACGACCGTGAGCTGAACCGTCTCACCCACCGCCGGGCTCGCGGTCGGACTGCTGACCGTCACGGTGGTCGTCACGCGTGGTGTGATGGTCAGTGCCAGCGTGCCGGACACGCCGCTGATCGTCGCCGTGATGGTCACCGAGCCGCCGGCCAGGGCCTGCAGCAGGCCCGTCGATGAAACGGTGGCGACGGAGGGGACCGAGCTGGACCAGGTCACCGTATTGCCCGCGATCACCGCGCCGAACTGGTCTCGCGCCACCGCCGTCAGTTGAACGGTGTCTCCTTGTTTCACGTTCTGGGTTGGGCTGGTGACCGCGACCGAGGTGACGGTACGGACCGGTTCTGCGCTGCCGCCACCCCCTCCGCCCCCACCGCCGCAGGCAGAGAGCACGATCACGACGGCCGCAGCCGCAAAGGGTTGAAGGAGTCGTGCAACGCAACCCATGCTTGCCATGCCAGTCTCCCGCGCAGGGACGTATTGGGTTCAATAAAGACGTGCGCGGCGGATCCCTCCTTGACCTGCGGCATAGGGGGCTGCTTCTGCGGAACGGCGAGCGGGCGTGCGTCGAGTGTCAGCTCATGGCCGCGTAGCGGATATCCGGATGGCCAACCTGCCCGATCACTCAACCTAAAGCCCCTCGCGCCACTCCGCGTTGAACACCTTCCACTGACCGCGCTCGCGCCGCCACGCGGACTCGAAGTCCCACGTCTGGCCTCGCTCCGGCAACAGGCCCGCGCCGCCGGTGGCGATGACTCGCACGCGCGCGAACGCGCGGTCGCCGTCGATGCGCACTTCGGTCACCGCGGCGCTCACGTTGATCTTCTCGTTGCGCAGGATGGCCGCGACCAGGGTCCGCTTCGCGTCCTGCTTGCCGAACGCGCCCGACTCGCGGCTGAAGTCGTCCGCCATCGCCTCGAGGAACGCCGCCGGCTCGCGCTTCTCGATCGCCTGCGCCATCGAGTCGATGGTCGCGCGCAGTTCGCGCTCCGGGTCGCTGCGGCCGCACGCCGCGGCAAACGCGGCCCCAAGCGCAAGCAGCAGCGCGGCGAACGAGCGCCGGGTCACCCGAGGTTGGGCGCGAGCCAGCGTTCGAGCTCCTCGACCGATTCGCGCTTGCGCCGCGCGAGGTCTTCGAGCTGGTCGCGGCCGATGCGGCCGACGTTGAAGTATTTCGCCTTCGGATGCGAGAAGTAGAAGCCGGAGACGCTCGAGGCCGGTGACATCGCGTAGCTCTCGGTGAGCGTCATCCCGATCTCGTCCGCCACGAGCGCGTCGAACATCGCGCGCTTGACCGAGTGCTCCGGGCACGCCGGATAGCCCGGGGCCGGCCGGATGCCGCGGTAGCTCTCCTTGATCAGCGCCTCGCTGGTCAGCGCTTCGTCGGCGGCGTAGCCCCACAGGTCCTTGCGCACGCGCTCGTGCATCATTTCGGCGAACGCCTCGGCGAGGCGGTCGCCGATCGCCTTCAGCATGATCGCGGCGTAATCGTCGTGCTTCGCGACGAACTGCGCGGCGCGCTCGTCGACGCCGAGGCCGGTCGTCACCGCGAACATGCCGATGTAGTCGGCGATGCCCGACTCCTTCGGCGCGATGAAGTCTGACAGGCACTGGTTGGGATTCGGCACGCCGCCGATCACGGGTTTCTTCGTCTGCTGCCGCAACCCGTGCCACGTGAACAGCACCTCGCGCCGCGTGTCGTCGGTGTACAGCTGGATGTCATCGCCCACCGAGTTCGCTGGATAGAACGCCACGGCGCCGTTGGCCGTCAGCCACCGCTCTCGCACCGCGCGCTCCAGCATCTTCTCGCCTTCGGCGAAGACCTGGCGCGCGTGCTCGCCCACCGCGTCGTCGGCGAGGATGCCCGGGAAGGGGCCGTGCAGGTCCCAGGTCTGGAAGAACGGGCCCCAGTCGATGTACTTCGCGATCATCGCCAGGTCGTAGTTCCGGAATAGCCGGCGGCCGATGAACTTCGGCTTCGGCGGCACGTACTTTTGCCCATCCTTTCCGGTCCAGTCGATCCGCGTCGCGTTCGCGCGCGCCTCGGCGAGCGGAACGAGTTCCGGGCCCTTCTTCGCGGCGTGCTGCTCGCGCACCCGCGCGTACTCGACCGTCAGCTCAGCGATGAAGCGCGCGGCGGCGTCGTCGGACACCAGGTTCTGGCAGACGCCGACGGAGCGGCTGGCGTCCGACACGTACACCACCGGGCCGCGCGAGTAGTGCGGCGCGATCTTCACCGCGGTGTGAACGCGGCTGGTGGTCGCGCCGCCGATCAGCAGCGGAACGGAAAAGCCCTGCCGCT
>CAYGXL010000135.1:0-7205 GCA_964353935.1 uncultured Burkholderiaceae bacterium
CCGAAAGGCGACCCGGCCGGGCCGCTGCAGGCGTTGATCATCGACTCGTGGTTCGACAACTACGTCGGCGTCGTGATGCTCGTTCGCGTGGTCAACGGCCTGATCAAGCCCAAGGACAAGATCCTGCTGATGGCGACGGGCGCGACTCACCTCGTGGAGCAGGTGGGCGTGTTCACGCCGAAGTCGCGTGCCCGCGAGCAGCTGTCGGCCGGCGAAGTCGGCTTCGTCATCTCCGGCATCAAGGAACTGCGTGACGCCCACGTGGGGGACACGGTCACCCATGTGAGCCGTGCGGCCGCCGCGCCGCTGCCGGGCTTCAAGGAAGTGAAGTCCCAGGTCTTTGCCGGACTCTTCCCGGTCGAGTCCAACCAGTACGAAGCGCTGCGCGACGCGCTGACCAAGCTGCAGCTGAACGACGCGTCGCTGCACTTCGAGCCCGAGGTATCGCAGGCCCTCGGCTTCGGTTTCCGCTGCGGCTTCCTCGGGCTGCTCCACATGGACATCGTCCAGGAGCGCCTCGAGCGCGAGTACGACATGGATCTCATCACCACCGCGCCGTCGGTGGTGTACGAGGTGCTGCTGCGCGACGGCAGCGTCGTGTCGGTCGAGAACCCGGCGAAGATGCCCGACCCGGCGAAGATCGAGGAGATCCGCGAGCCGGTCGTCGATGTGACGATCTTCGTCCCGCAGGAGTACGTCGGCCAGGTGATCACGTTGTGCATCGGCAAGCGCGGCGTCCAGACCGACCTCACCTACCACAGCCGGCACGTGATCCTGAAGTACGAACTGCCGCTCGCGGAGATCGTCATGGACTTCTTCGACAAGCTGAAGTCCGTGTCGCGCGGTTATGCCTCGATGGACTACGAGTTCAAGGAGTACCGCGCGGCCGATGTCGTCAAGGTCGACATGCTGATCAACGGCGATCGCGTGGACGCGCTGTCCGTGATCGTGCACCGGGCCAACGCGATGTACCGCGGGCGCGAGGTGACCGCGAAGATGCGGAAGCTGATCCCGCGGCAGATGTACGACGTCGCGATCCAGGCCTCGATCGGCGCGAACATCATCGCCCGCGAAGACGTCAAGGCGCTGAGGAAGAACGTGCTGGCCAAGTGCTACGGCGGGGACATCACCCGCAAGAAGAAGCTGCTCGAGAAGCAGAAGGCCGGCAAGAAGCGGATGAAGCAGGTGGGTACGGTTGAAATTCCGCAGGAAGCCTTCCTGGCCATCCTGCAGGTGGAAGACAAATGAACTTTGCCTTGATCCTGTTCCTGCTCACGGTGCTCACCGGGGTGCTGTGGGTGCTGGACAAGCTCGTGTTCGCGAAGCAGCGCCGGGCGCGCGCCGCGCGCCTCATCGCCGACTTCGACCAGCGCAACGCCGCGGCGCTGGCGCGCAAGGAACCCATCGTCGAGCAGGAGCGGCGTTCCATCGAGGATGGAGCGGTCCGCCAGCCGGCCTGGCTCGAGTACACGGCCAGTTTCTTCCCGGTGATCCTGCTGGTGTTCGTGCTGCGCTCGTTCCTGTTCGAGCCGTTCCGGATCCCGTCGGGGTCGATGATCCCGACCCTCGAGATCGGCGACCTCATCCTCGTCAACAAGTTCGAGTACGGCATCCGCCTGCCGGTGGTGAACAAAAAGGTCGTCGAGATCGGCCAGCCGAAGCGGGGCGACGTGATGGTGTTCCGCTACCCGCTGAACCCGTCGCAGGACTACATCAAGCGGGTCGTCGGGCTGCCGGGGGACCGGGTCGAGTACGTCAACAAGCGGCTCACCATCAACGGCCAGCCGGTGCCGATGATGAAACTCGACCCGTACTACGAGGCCGACCGGATGCAGTACTTCACGCAGTTCGTCGAGAAGTTGGGCGCGGTCGAGCACCGCGTCATCGTGGCCGACCAGGTTCCGCCCGGACTGGGCGGCGGGTACCCCAATACCCACCCGGGAGCCTGCCAGTACAGCGGGAGCGGAGTGGTCTGCCAGGTCCCGCCGGGGCACTTTTTCGTGATGGGCGACAACCGGGACAACAGCGAGGACGGCCGGTTCTGGGGGTTCGTGCCGGAAGAGAATATCGTCGGTCGAGCCTTCTTTATCTGGATGAATTTTGGCAATATCGGACGCATCGGAAGCTTTAACTAGAAGTAATATTGCTAAATTCTTGAAAAGACTGGGGAAGATGGAAACTCAAACCAGAAATCGGCAGCGGGGGATGAGCCTCATTGGCCTCATCTTCGTGGGTCTGATCGTGGTGTTCCTCCTGATCCTCGGCTCGAAAGTCGTGCCGGCGGTCGTCGAGTACATCGCGATCGAGCGGGCGGTGCAGAAGATCAAGAACGAAGCGTCCACCGTGCGTGACATCCAGACTGCCTTCGAACGGCATCGGACGATCGACGACATCACGTCGATCACGGCCGCGGACCTCGACATCACCAAAGAGGGCGACAAGGTCGTGATCAGCTATGCGTACCAGAAGAAGATCCCGATCCTCGACAAGGTGTCGCTCGTCATCGATTTCGCCGGCACCACCCGGGACCGGCAGTCAGCGAAGGCCGTTCCTTGACCGGCCGGTATCGGACCCAAGGCGATGGAACTGACGGCGCTTGAAGAGCGCCTCGGCTACACCTTTGCTCAGCGCACGCTGCTCGAGCAGGCCGTCACTCACCGCAGCCACGGCGCAGTCCACAACGAACGCCTCGAGTTCCTCGGCGACGCCGTCCTGAACTGCGCGATCGCGCACCTGCTGTTCGCGAAGTACGCGCGGCTGGACGAGGGTGACCTGTCGCGGCTGCGCTCCAACCTGGTCAAGCAGCAGTCCCTCGCGGAGATCGCGGAGAGACTCGTCCTTTCCGACTTCCTGCGGCTGGGCGAAGGCGAGATGAAGAGCGGTGGCTTCCGCCGCCCGTCGATCCTGGCCGACACGATGGAGGCCATCTTCGGCGCGATTTTCGTCGAGAGCGGCTTCGAAGCCGCCCGGGTGGCGATCGGCAAGCTCTTCGAGCCGGTGCTGAAGACCGTTGACCCGAAGACCCTCGGCAAGGACAGCAAGACGCTGCTGCAGGAGTACCTGCAGGGCAAGCGGATCGCGTTGCCCGTCTACACCGTCGTCGAGACCCGCGGCGCCGCTCACAACCAGGAGTTCGAGGTCGAGTGCTCGATTCCCAAGCTCGACATCAGCGTCCGAGGCAGCGGGCGCAGCCGCCGGGCCGCCGAACAGTCGGCCGCGAAGCAGGCCTTGGAGACGGCCCAGCACGCGATGGCGCTGCTCGGCCGAAGGCCGCGGAAGAAGCCGGCCGCGCCTGGGCCTTCCGTGGACGAGCCGCCGGCCAAGTCGGCCGACGGCGAGGGCGCGCCGGTCCAGACGGCCGACCAGACCACCTGACGACGGCACGATGGACCAGGCCGCGCCGCGGCGCGTAGGCATGGTGGCCGTCATCGGCCGCCCGAACGTCGGCAAATCCACCCTGGTGAATGCGCTCGTCGGCGAGCGCGTGAGCATCACGTCCCGCAAGCCGCAGACGACGCGCGACCGCGTGCTCGGCGTGCGGACCGACGCCGACGCCCAGTACATCTTCGTCGACACCCCGGGCTTCCAGCGTCGCCACCGCTCGGCGCTGAACAAGCGCATGAACCAGCAGGTGAAGGGCGCGCTGGCCGACGTCGACGTGATCGTGCTGGTCATCGAGGCCACCGGCTGGCGGGCGGAAGACGAGGCGGTCCTGCAACTCCTGCCCGAGGGGTCGGACCGCGTGATCCTGGCGATCAACAAGACGGACGCGATCGCCGAGCGCGAGAAGTTGCTGCCGCTGCTCGCCGAGTCGATGGGCCGCTTTCCCTTCCATGCGATCGTCCCGGTCAGCGCCGAGAAGAAGCGCCAGCTCGACGACCTGCTGAAGGAGGTCGCTCCGCTGCTGCCCGAGGGCATGCCGCTGTTCGAGGCCGACCAGTACACCGACCGCAGCGCGCGGTTTCTCGCGGCGGAGCAGGTGCGTGAGAAGGCGTATCGGCTGCTGGGCGACGAGCTGCCGTACGGGATCGCGGTGACCATCGACAAGTGGGACGAAACCGACGCCGGTGCCGAGATCGTCGCCACGCTCGTGGTCGACCGCGAGGCGCACAAGCCGATCGTGATCGGCAAGGAGGGCGCGAAGCTGCGCGAGATCTCGCGGCTGGCGCGTGCCGACATCGCCGAGATGCTCGGCAAGCGGGTCCACCTCGAGGTCTGGGTGCGCGTGAAGAAGGGCTGGAACGACGATGCGCGCGCCCTTCGGACGCTCGGCTATGACTGAGGCGCTGGAGGCGCCGGTCAAGCGCGCCACCCGCAAGCGCGCCGCCGACGTCCGCGTCGACCATCAGCCGGGCTTCGTGCTGCACGGCTATCCGTGGCGCGAGACCAGCCTCGTCGTCGAGTTCTTCAGCCGCGACTATGGGCGCGTGGCCCTGGTCGCGCGTGGCGCCAAGCGGCCGACCTCGCACTTCCGCGGGCTGCTGTCGCCGTTCAATCCGCTCGCGGTCGGCTGGAGCGGGCGCAACGACATCAAGATGCTGGTGCGCGCGGAGTGGCTGGGCGGCATGCAGCCGCTGCGCGGCGACGCGCTGCTGGCAGCGTTCTACGCGAACGAACTGCTGGTGCGCCTGCTCGCGCGCCTGGATCCGCACGAGCGCCTCTTCGGCAGCTACGTCGAACTGCTGCAGGCACTGTCGCACGACGCGCGGCACGCCACGGCGCTGCGCGTGTTCGAGCTCGACCTGCTGCACGACATCGGGTACGCGGTGCCGCTCGACCGCTGCGCCGACGGCGAGCCGATCGACGCCGACGCGCAGTACCTGTTCGGAGTGGGGCAGGGCGCGCAGCGGCTCGAGCGCGGCGATGCCGACGACGGCAGCCGGGTGTCGGGACGCACGCTGCTCGCCATGGCCGCGCGCCGCTTCGACGACGAGCGCGTCGCGGCGGAGGCCAAGGGCGTGCTGCGCCGGGTGATTCGTTACCATCTTGGCGCCAAGCCGCTCAACACGCGGCGCATCCTGCAGGACCTGAAACAGCTCTAGCCGCGGATCCAACCCATCATGACTGCCCTGAGCGTCAACCTGAACAAGGTGGCCCTCGTCCGCAACACGCGTTCCATCGGCATTCCGAGCGTGACGCATGCCGCCGTGCTCGCGCTGGAGGCGGGTGCCGACGGCATCACCGTGCACCCGCGGCCGGACGGACGCCACGTGCGGGCCAACGACGTCGCCGACCTCGCCGAACTGCTGCGTCGCTGGCCGGCGGCGGAGTTCAACATCGAGGGCAATCCCTTCCACGGGCTGATGGACTACGTGGCGCAGGTGCGGCCGCACCAGTGCACGTTCGTGCCCGATGAAACGGGGGCGTTCACGTCGGACCACGGCTGGAACCTGCCCGCCGACGCGCAGCGCCTCGCGCCGATGATCGAGCACGCGAGAACGATCGGCGTGCGCGTCAGCCTCTTCATGGACCCGGTGCCCGAGGCCATGCGGTTCGCCCGCGAACTCGGCGCCGACCGCGTCGAGCTCTACACCGAGCCGTATGCGCAGAGCTTCGGCACCGCGCGGCACGACGAGTCGCTGCGGCGGTACGCGGTGGCGGCGGAGGCGGCCCTTGCGGCCGGTCTCGGCGTCAACGCCGGCCACGACCTCAATCGCGCGAATCTCGCGCCGTTCCTCGCGGCGGTTCCCGGCGTCGACGAAGTTTCGATCGGCCACGCGCTGATCGCCGACGCGCTCGAGTTCGGTCTCGGCCCCACCGTGCGGATGTACCTCGCCGAGATCCGGAAGGCCGGGGCGATGCGGCGGGGCGGATGATCTACGGCATCGGCGTCGACCTGATCGAGATCGCCCGCATCGAGGCGGCCTGCGCCCGTTTCGGCGATCGCTTCGCACGTCGCATCCTCACCGAGGGTGAACTGGAACGGTGGAACGCGCGACGCGCGCGTTCCGAGACTCGCGGCATTGCCTACCTCGCGACACGCTTCGCGGCGAAGGAGGCGATCTCCAAGGCGCTCGGGCTCGGCATGCGGATGCCGATGACGTGGCGCGCGGTCGAGATCGTCAACGACCCGAGCGGCCGCCCGATCGCGGCCGCGCACGGCGAGCTGCGGGCGCACATGCAGAGCCGGCGGTTGCGGCTGCACGTCTCGCTGACCGATGAACGCCTGATGGCGACCGCCTATGCGATCGCCGAAGTGGAGGGTACGTCGTGAGCATTCCCGGGCCGGTGGTCGTCGGCGTGCAGGGCACGGAGCTTGGTCCCGCGGATCGCGAGCGCCTGTCGCATCCGCTCGTCGGCATGGTGATCCTGTTCGCGTCGAACTACGAGTCGCCCGAGCAGCTCGAGCGGCTGACGGCCGACATCCACGCGCTGCGCGATCCGCCGCTGCTGATCGCCGTCGACCACGAGGGCGGGCGGGTGCAGCGCTTCAAGCGCGGATTCACCCGCCTGCCGCCGATGCGCGCGCTGGGCCGCCTCTGGGAGCGCGACGTGCTGCTGGCCTGCCGCGCCGCGGCTTCGGTGGGCTACGTCCTCGCGGCGGAACTGCGCGCGCACGGCGTCGACCTCTCGTTCACGCCGGTGCTCGACCTCGATCACGGACGCAGCGGGGTCATCGGCGACCGCGCCTTCCACTCCGACCCGCGCGTCGTGACCCTGCTCGCGTCGCACCTGATGCACGGCCTGCAGCTCGCCGGCATGGCGAACTGCGGCAAGCACTACCCGGGCCACGGCTGGGCCGAGGCGGACTCGCACACCGACCTTCCGAAGGATGCGCGCCCGCGCGCGGACATCCTCGCCGCGGACGCGGCGCCGTATCGCTGGCTCGGGCGACAGCTCACCAGCGTGATGCCGGCGCACGTGGTGTACGAGGCCGTCGACGGCGCGCCGGCGGGCTTCTCCAGGCGCTGGATCGACCTGCTGCGCGGGCCGCTGGAATTCACCGGCGCCGTCTTCAGCGACGACCTGCTGATGGAGGGTGCGAGCGCGCAGGGCAGCGTGCCGGACCGTGCCCGCGCTGCGCTGAAGGCGGGTTGCGACCTCGTCCTCGTCTGCAATGACACGAATGCGATGGACGAGGTGCTCGACGACCTGAAGTGGAAGGCCGGCTCGCACCACGCCGAACGGCTGGGTCGCCTGGCTCCCAGGGGCCCGGCACCGCGCATGGGCGAGCTGAGGGTCTCGGAGGTCCATCGCGCGGCGCT
>CAYGXL010000136.1:0-7154 GCA_964353935.1 uncultured Burkholderiaceae bacterium
CGACGCGCAGGTGACGATCGGGCCGGTCATCGACAACGGCTTCTATTACGACTTCGCCTACAAGCGCGCCTTCACGCCCGAGGACCTCGAGGCCATCGAGAAGAAGATGGCCGAGCTGGCGAGGAAGGACGAACCGGTCGTGCGCGAGGTGTGGAAGCGCGACGACGCCGTGAAGTTCTTCGAGTCGATCGGCGAGAAGTACAAGGCCGAGCTCATCGCGTCGATCCCGGCCAACGAGGACATCTCGCTCTACCGCGAGGGGGGATTCATCGACCTCTGCCGCGGCCCCCACGTGCCTTCGACGGGGAAGCTCAAGGTCTTCAAGCTGATGAAGGTCGCCGGCGCGTACTGGCGCGGCGACAGCAACAACGAGCAGCTGCAGCGCATCTACGGCACGGCCTGGGGCAAGAAGGAAGACCAGGACGCGTACCTGAAGATGCTCGAGGAGGCCGAGAAGCGCGACCACCGCAAGCTCGGCAAGGAACTCGACCTCTTCCACTTCCAGGAAGAGGCGCCGGGCCTGATCTTCTGGCACCCGAAGGGCTGGGCGATCTGGCAGGCGGTCGAGCAGTACATGCGGCAGGTCTACCGAGACAACGGCTACGACGAGGTCAAGGCGCCGCAGATCCTCGACCGCTCGCTGTGGGAGAAGTCGGGGCACTGGGAGAAGTACCGCGAACACATGTTCACGACGGAGTCGGAGAACCGGTACTACGCGCTCAAGCCCATGAACTGCCCGGGGCACATCCAGATCTACAACGCGAGCCTGCACAGTTACCGCGAACTGCCGCTGCGCTACGGCGAGTTCGGCGCGTGCCACCGCAACGAGTCGTCGGGCTCGCTGCACGGGCTGTTCCGGGTGCGCGGCTTCACCCAGGACGACGGCCACATCTTCTGCACGGAAGACCAGATCCTGGACGAGTGCGTGGCGTACACGTCGCTGCTGCAGACCGTCTACCTCGACTTCGGATTCGAGCACATCCTTTACAAGGTCTCGACACGGCCGGCGATGCGCATCGGCTCGGACGAGGTCTGGGACAAGGCCGAGGCCGCCCTGATGGAGTCGCTGAAGCGCTCCGGGGTCGAGTTCACGATCTCGCCCGGCGATGGCGCCTTCTACGGGCCGAAGATCGAATACACGCTGAAGGATGCGATCGGCCGCGAGTGGCAGTGCGGCACGATGCAGGTCGACTTCTCGATGCCGAGTCGGCTCGGCGCCGAGTACGTGGCCGAGGACAACAGCCGCAAGACGCCGGTGATGCTGCACCGGGCCATCGTCGGCTCCATGGAGCGCTTCATCGGGATGCTGATCGAGAACCACGCCGGGGCGATGCCGCCGTGGCTGGCGCCGGTCCAGGTTTCAATCGCGAATATCTCCGAAGGGCAGGCCGATTACGCCGACAGCGTTGTCCAAACGCTGAAAAAACAAGGCTTTAGGGCCGAGGTGGATTTGCGCAACGAGAAGATCACCTATAAAATCCGCCAGCTTAGCCTGCAGAAAGTTCCGTACATCCTGGTCGTCGGGGAAAAGGAAAAGCAGGCTGGCACGGTGGCCGTGCGAGCCCGTGGTGGCGTGGATCTCGGGGCAATGCCCCTGTCCGCCTTCGCCGAGCGTCTGTCGACGGACGTTCGCGAACGCCGCAACGTGGTGGGCGCGGCCTAGTTTTTAATCTTCGGAGAAGACAACCATCGCTAAAGACAGTGGCCACCGGATCAACGGTGAAATCAACACGCCGGAGATACGCCTCGTCGGCATCGAAGGTGAAGCGCTCGGAGTGGTGAAGCTTCAAGACGCGTTTCGCATGGCCGAGGAAGCGCAGGTTGATCTGGTCGAAATTGCTCCAACGGCCGTGCCGCCGGTCTGTCGCCTGATGGACTACGGCAAGTTCAAGTACCAGGAGCAGAAGAAGGCCCACGAGGCGAAGCAGAAGCAAAAGCAGATTCAGATCAAGGAAGTCAAGTTCCGTCCCCAGACGGACGACAACGACTACCAGACGAAGCTGCGCAATCTGGTGCGGTTCCTCGAGGAGGGCGACAAGGCGAAGATCACGTTGCGGTTCCGGGGGCGCGAGATGGCGCACCAGGAGTTCGGCTACAAGCTGCTCGAGCGGCTGCGCGACGACCTCGTGCAACTGTCGGTGGTGGAGTCGATGCCACGACTGGAAGGCCGGCAGATGGTGATGGTGCTGGCCCCGAAGAAGAAGAAATAGGTTTCGCAGCGCCGCGCTGGCTGGATCGGGCGGGGCGATGCAGCAGGAGGCCGGTGACGAAGGTCGGCGGCCATGACAGCGGGAACCACCGACGACGTCGGCGGTAGAACAAGTGAAGGCGGGCCCCGAAGTCTCCGCAAGGAGCGCCTGCCGACATCCAAGAAAGGGACGGCCCACGATGCCGAAGATGAAGACGAAGAAGAGCGCTGCGAAGCGCTTCGAGATCCGCGCCAGCGGCTCGATCAAGCGGGGACAGGCGTTCAAGCGCCACATCCTCACGAAGAAGACCACCAAGGCCAAGCGTCACCTGCGCGGCGCCGTCACGCTGCACGAGGCAGACGTGAAGTCGGTGCGTCGCATGATGCCGTACGGTTAAGGGGAGACGACCATGCCAAGAGTCAAACGTGGTGTAACCGCCCGCGCGCGGCACAAGAAAGTCCTGGCCCAGGCCGCCGGCTTCACGCGGCGCCGCAATAACGTCTTCCGCGTTGCCAAGGAAGCGGTGATGAAGGCGGGGCAGTACGCCTACCGCGATCGCCGCAACAGGAAGCGCGTCTTCCGCGCCCTCTGGATCGCCCGCATCAACGCGGCGGTGCGCGAGCACGGAATCACGTACAGCGCCTTCATGAACGGGCTCAACAAGGCCGAGATCGGGCTGGACCGCAAGGTGCTCGCCGACATGGCCGTGCTCGACAAGCCGGGTTTTGCGGCGGTCGTCGACAAGGTCAAGGCCACGCTCGCCGCCTGATTGCGCGATCGATCGTTTGAGGGCCGCCCGCGCGGCCCCTGACATTCCGAACGGGGCCTGCGAACACGGGCCCCGTTCTTTTTTCCTCAACCGGAACACATGTCGTCCGACCTCGATCAACTGGTGGCCGAAGCCGGCGCCGCATTCGCCGCGGTGTCGCAGCCCGCGGCGCTCGAAAACGAGAAGGCGCGTTTCCTCGGCAAGTCGGGCGCGATCACCGAGCGCCTGAAGGGCCTCGGCAAGCTCGCGCCCGAAGAGAAGCGGGAACAGGGCGCGCGCATCAACGCCGCCAAGGAAGCCATCGAGCGGCTGCTCGCCGACCGGCGCGAGGCGCTGGCCGACGCGCAATTGACCGAGCGCCTGTCCGCCGAGTCGATCGACGTGACGCTGCCCGGTCGCCGGCGCAGCGCGGGCGGCATCCATCCGGTCGCCCGGACCTGGATCCGCATCGAGGAGATCTTCCACTCGATCGGCTTCGACGTCGCCGACGGTCCCGAGATCGAGAACGACTGGTTCAACTTCACGGCGCTGAACAGTCCCGAGAACCATCCGGCGCGGTCGATGCAGGACACGTTCTACGTCGACGTGAACGACGCGCACGGCAAGCCGCTGCTGCTGCGCACGCACACAAGCCCGATGCAGGTGCGTTACGCGCGCATGCACACGCCGCCGATCAAGGTGATCGCGCTCGGGCGGACCTACCGGGTCGACAGCGACGCGACCCACTCGCCGATGTTCCACCAGGTCGAGGGTCTGTGGATCGACGAGAACATCAGCTTCGCCGACCTGAAGGCGGTCTACACGGACTTCCTGCGCTGCTTCTTCGAGACCGACGAGCTCGCCGTCCGCTTCCGGCCGTCGTACTTCCCGTTCACCGAGCCGTCGGCCGAGATCGACATGATGTTCACCAGCGGACCGGGGAAGGGCAAGTGGCTCGAGATCTCGGGCTCCGGGCAGGTGCATCCCAACGTGGTGCGCAACTTCGGGCTCGATCCCGAGCGCTACATCGGCTTCGCGTTCGGCTCCGGCATCGAGCGGCTGGCGATGCTGCGCTATGGCATCGACGACCTGCGGATCTTCTTCGAAGGCGATCTGCGCTTCCTGAAGCAGTTCAACTAGGGCGCGGGGACGAACATGCAATTCTCGGAACAGTGGCTGCGCCATTACGCGAACCCGGCGATCGACAGCGATGAACTCGCGCATCGCCTGACGATGAGCGGACTCGAGGTGGAAGAGTCGGTGCCGGTGGCGCCGCCGTTCACCGGAGTCGTCGTGGCCCACGTGATCTCGGTGGCCAGGCATCCGAACGCGGACAAGCTGACCGTGTGCGAGGTGGACGCCGGCACTGGCGCGAAGCTCGGCATCGTGTGCGGCGCGCCCAACGTCGCCGCCGGCCTGCGCGTGCCGTGCGCGCTCGAAGGCGCGGTGCTGCCGGGCGACTTCCGCATCAAGCGCACGACGATGCGCGGCGTCGAGTCGCAGGGCATGCTGTGCTCGGCGCGCGAACTCGGGCTGTCGGAGGACCACAGCGGCCTGATGATCCTCGACGCCGACGCGCCCATCGGCCAGGACATCCGGGCGGCGCTCGACCTCGACGACCGCAAGCTGACGATCAAGCTGACGCCCAACCGGGCGGACTGCCTGAGCGTGGTCGGCGTTGCGCGCGAGGTGGCCGCGATCACCGGCGCGGCGCTGACGCTGCCGTCGTTCGCTCCGGTCGCGCCGCAGATCGACGCCCGCCTGCCGGTGCGGGTCGAGGCGCCTGACCTGTGCGGCCGGTTCTCGGGGCGCGTGATCCGTGGCGTCGATGCGCACGCGCCGACGCCGGACTGGATGAAGCAGCGTCTCGAGCGCAGTGGCCAGCGGCCGATCTCCGCGCTGGTCGACATCTCCAACTACGTGATGCTGGAGCTCGGGCGTCCGTCCCACGTGTTCGACCTCGACAAGGTGCAGGGCGGGCTGACGGTCCGGTGGGGCCGCGCCGGGGAACAGCTGGTGTTGCTGAACGGGCAGACGGTGGCGGTCGACGCAGGCGTCGGCGTGATCTGCGACAACGCGGGCGTCGAAGCGATGGCCGGCATCATGGGTGGCGACGCGACCGCCGTGTCGCTCGACACGCGCAACGTGTACGTCGAGGCCGCGTTCTGGTGGCCCGACTCGATCCGCGGCCGCTCGCGTCGCTACAACTTCTCGACCGACGCGGCGCACCGCTTCGAGCGCGGCGTCGACTTCGCCACGACCGTCGATCACGTCGAATACATCACGCGCCTGATCCTCGACATCTGCGGCGGGCAGCCGGGTCCGGTGGACGACACCGTGCTCGCCCTGCCTGAGCGCCGGGCGGTCACGATGCGGGTCGACCGCTGTCGCCGGGTGCTCGGCATCCCGATCGAGGCGAAGGACATGGCCGACGCCTTCCGGCGGCTGGGCCTCGCGTTCGAAGCGCACTCCGACCGTTTCGTCGTCACGCCGCCGTCCTTCCGCTTCGACCTCGAGATCGAGGAAGACCTGATCGAGGAAGTCGCGCGCCTGTTCGGTTTCGAGCGTATCCCGGCCAACCCGCCGCGCGCCGCGGCGCAGATGCGGATGCGCAGCGAAGATCGGCGCTCCATGCACGACGTCCGGCGGGCACTCGCGCGCGATGGCTACCAGGAACTGGTGAACTACTCGTTCGTCGACGCGTCGTGGGAGGAGGACTTCGCGGGTAACCCGGACCCGATCCGCGTCCTGAACCCGATCGCCAGCCAGATGTCCGTGATGCGGACGACGCTGCTCGGCGGCCTGGTCGCGGGCCTGGGCTACAACCTGAACCGGAAGCAGAACCGCGCACGGCTCTTCGAGATGGGGCGGGTGTTCCTGCGCGACCCCGAGGTGCCCGATGGGCCGCTCTCCGTTCAGGGGATCGCACAGCCGACCGTGGTGTCCGGGCTCGCCTACGGGCCGGCAGAGGACGAGCAGTGGGGTGTGGCGACCCGCGACGTCGACTTCTACGACGTCAAGGGCGACATCGAACGGCTGTTCGCGCCCGTGCCCGCACGTTTCGTTCGCGCGGAGCATCCGGCCCTGCATCCGGGACGGAGTGCCTTCGTCGAGGTGGACGGCGCGACCGTCGGCTTCGTCGGCGAACTGCACCCTCGGCTGCAGCAGAAGTACGAGCTGCCGAAGGCCGCCGTGGTCTTCGAAGTCGACCTGGCGCCGCTGCTGGCGCGCCCGTTGCCCCGGTTCAACCCCGTCTCGAAGTTCCAGCCGGTGACGCGGGATATCTCGATCACCGTCGATGCTGACCTTCCAGTCGCGGCGATCGAGGACGCGGTGACGGCGATGTCGACCACGGACGGCCGCCTGTCGGCGCTCCGGGAATTTCGCTTGTTCGACGTGTATCGTCCCCGAAGCGATTCAAGCAAAGTCGCCGAAGCGAGTGCTAACGCCTTGTTAAATAAAGAGAAGAGCCTTGCGTTCCGGGTGGTTCTGCAAGATACTGAACGCCCCCTGAACGACGACGATGCGGATTCCGCCGTCGGCGCGATCGTCGAGGGGCTCGAGAAACAGTGCGGAGCGCGGTTGCGCCGATAGACCAGGCATGCAGGACGATCCTCACACCACCCCCGGCTTCAAGCTGCCGGATGCCGCACGCTCGGACGCGCCCCACGACGACGCTGAGCGCGGCGCGAAGACGATGACGAAGGCGGAGCTCGCCGAGGCGCTCTTCGACCGTCTGGGCCTGAACAAGCGGGAAGCCAAGGACATGGTCGACGGCTTCTTCGACGAAATCCGCCAGGCGCTCGAGCGCGGCGAGTCGGTGAAACTGTCCGGGTTCGGAAACTTCCAACTGCGCGACAAACCGCAGCGGCCCGGCCGCAACCCGAAGACGGGCGAGGAAATCGCGATCACGGCCCGCCGCGTGGTGACCTTCCACGCCAGCCAGAAGCTGAAGGCGGCTGTCGCACGGGCCGCGGGCGCCCACTGACGGCCGCGCGCCGTCGTTCTTTGGCCATCCCTGAACCATGCAGCGCACCGACGCCCCGGCGGTCCTGCCGCCGATCCCGGCCAAGCGCTACTTCACAATCGGCGAGGTCAGTGAACTGTGCGGCGTGAAGCCGCACGTGCTGCGCTACTGGGAGCAGGAGTTCCCGCAGTTGAAGCCCGTCAAGCGCCGCGGCAACCGGCGCTATTACCAGCGGCAGGACGTGCTGGTG
>CAYGXL010000137.1:0-7107 GCA_964353935.1 uncultured Burkholderiaceae bacterium
CGCGCGGTTGGCGTCGTCGTGCTCGAGGAACGGGATCAGGGAAGCCGCGACGGAGACGATCTGCGAGGGCGCGATGTCCATGTACTGCACGCGTCCCGGCGACATCAGCACGAACTCGCCGTTCTCGCGGCAGCTCACCAGCTCGTCGACGAACTTGCCGGACTTGTCGAGCGGCGCGTTCGCCTGCGCGATCACGTACTTGCCTTCCTCGATGGCCGACAGGTAGGAGATGTCGGTCGTGACGTGGCCCTTTTCGACCTTGCGATAGGGCGTTTCGAGGAAACCGTATTCGTTCAGCTGGGCGTACAGCGCCATCGAGTTGATCAGGCCGATGTTCGGGCCCTCGGGCGTCTCGATCGGGCAGACGCGGCCATAGTGCGTCGGGTGCACGTCGCGCACCTCGAAGCCGGCGCGCTCGCGCGTCAGGCCGCCCGGTCCGAGGGCGGAGACGCGGCGCTTGTGCGTGATCTCCGACAGCGGGTTGGTCTGGTCCATGAACTGCGACAGCTGGCTCGAGCCGAAGAACTCGCGGATCGCCGCGCTGATCGGCTTGCTGTTGATCAGGTCGTGCGGCATCAGGTTCTCGGTCTCGGCCTGGCCGAGGCGCTCCTTGACGGCGCGCTCGACGCGGACGAGGCCAGCGCGGAACTGGTTCTCGGCCAGCTCGCCCACCACGCGCACGCGGCGGTTGCCCAGGTGGTCGATGTCGTCGATCTCGCCGCGACCGTTGCGCAGCTCGACGAGGATCTTCATCGTGTCGACGATGTCCTCGTGGTTGAGCGTCATCAGGCCGGTGATCTCCGGACGCCCGAAGCGGCTGTTGACCTTCATGCGGCCAACGCGCGACAGGTCGTACGTCTCGTCATCGAAGAACAGGCGGCGGAACAGAGTCTCGACCGCGTCTTCCGTCGGCGGCTCGCCGGGGCGCATCATGCGGTAGATCGCGATGCGCGCCGCGAGCTGGTCGCCGGTCTCGTCGATGCGCAGCGTGTTGGAGATGAACGGGCCCTGGTCGAGGTCGTTCGTGTAGATCGTGCGGATGTCCTTCACGTTGGCCAGGCGCAGCTTCTTCAGCGTGTCCTCGGTCAACTCGTCGTTGGCATTGGCGACGATCTCGCCCGTCTCCGGGTCGACCACGTTCAGTGCCAGCACTCGGCCGAGCAGGTAGTCCTCGGTCACGGCGATGCGCGTCATGCCCGCGGCTTCCATGTCGCGGATGTGCTTGGCGTTGATCCGCTTGTCCTTGGCGACGACCACCTTGCCCGTCTTGTCGGTGATGTCGAAGCGCGCGATCTCGCCGCGCAGCCGCTCGGGCACGAGTTCCATGAAGCCGCCGTCGTCGGCCAGCGCAAACGTGTCGAAGCGGAAGAAGTGCGCGAGGACCTGCTCCGGCGACAGGCCGATGGCCTTCAGCAGGATGGTCGCCGGCATCTTGCGGCGACGGTCGACGCGGAAGTAGAGGATGTCCTTCGGATCGAACTCGAAGTCAAGCCACGAGCCGCGGTAGGGAATGACGCGGGCCGAGAACAGCAGCTTGCCGGACGAGTGCGTCTTGCCGCGGTCGTGCTCGAAGAACACGCCCGGCGAACGGTGCAGCTGGCTGACGATGACGCGCTCGGTGCCGTTGATGACGAACGAGCCGGTGGTCGTCATGAGCGGGATTTCGCCCATGTAGACCTCCTGCTCCTTCACTTCCTTCACCGTCGGCTTGCTGGCCTCGCGATCCATGATCACGAGGCGCACCTTCGCGCGCAGCGGCGATGCGAAGGTAAGCCCGCGCTGCTGGCATTCCTTGACGTCGAACGGCGGCTCGCCGAGGTTGTAGCTCACGAACTCCAGCCGCGCCATACCGTTGTGGCTGGAGATCGGGAAGATCGAAGAGAACGCGGCCTGCAGGCCGTGAGGCTCCCGCTTGCTGGGGCCGACCTCGGCCTGCAGGAAGTGGGTGTACGACTCGAGCTGCGTGGCGAGCAGGAAAGGCACCGACAGCACGCTTGGCCGCTTGGCAAAGCTTTTCCGGATGCGCTTCTTTTCAGTGAACGAGTACGGCATGGACGCTCCGTTCAGACGCGAGGAGAGAGAAAACTACGGACCGAAACGAGGGAGGCCAGGACGACAAAGGCCACCGCGGGCGCAGCGTCTGCTGTCGCCCGGGCGGCGTAGGTGTGTCCCGCGGGTTCTCTCATCAAGGGAAGACTTTGATCTGGAGACCGAATCTCCAGGTCGAAGGCCTCCCGGCCCTCGCTCGAGCCGCCGGCGAAGCCTTGGCTCGCCGGCGCACCCGAGTTCATTACTTGACTTCGACTTTCGCGCCTGCTTCTTCCAGCTTCTTCTTGGCCGCCTCGGCGTCGGCCTTGTTGACGGCTTCCTTGACGGGCTTCGGCGCGCCGTCAACCAGGTCCTTGGCCTCCTTGAGGCCCAGACCGGTCAGCTCGCGCACGGCCTTGATCACGTTCACCTTGTTCGGGCCCACTTCGGCGAGGATGACGTTGAACTCGGTCTGCTCTTCGGCAGCCGGCGCGGCAGCGCCAGCCGCCGGGGCAGCCACGGCGACGGCAGCCGCAGCCGCCGAGACGCCGAACTTCTCTTCCATCATCTTGATCAGTTCGCTGATCTCGAGGACTGATTTCGCCGCGATCGCGTCGAGGATTTCCTGGTTCGAAAGTGCCATTGCTAAGACTCCTGGTACGTAGTGTCGGTTTCAATAAAGTCGGATGTGGATCAGGCGGCTGCCGTTTCCTTCGCGTCGCGCACCGCTGCGAGCGTGCGCACGAACCGCGAGGGCACTTCGTTCAAGGTGCGAACGAACTGGCCGATCGGGGCCTGCATCGTGGCCATCAGCGTCGCCAGCAATTCCTCACGGCTCGGCATCGTCGCCAGCGCCTTGACGCCCTTTTCGTCCATGACGAAATTGGCCATCGCGCCGCCCTTGACGACCAGCTTGTCGTGATCCTTGGCGAAGCTGGAAAGCACCTTGGCAGCCGCGACCGGGTCCGAGGAAAACCCGTAAACCAGCGGTCCGACGAGCTTGTCGGACAGGCCGGCAAACGGAGTCCCGTTCACGGCGCGACGTGCCAACGTGTTCTTCAGCACACGAAGCTGGACACCCTGGCTGCGCGCCTGCTTGCGCAACTTGGTGACCGCATCCACATCCAGTCCACGGTATTCGGCGACCACGATCGTCTGGGCCTTCGCCACAAGGGCGCTGACCTCCTCGACCATGGCGGCCTTCTCTTGCCGATTGAGACTCACTGAACTGGCTCCATCAAAAAGTGCTTCGCGGGATTGCTAGGCACCGGTTCGACTGCACCGGCGTCCGAAGCGAAACACTGACGGGCGTTCCTGAAACCGACGCACTTCAATGCTTTCTCCGGGGCCGCCGTCTGCGCTGGATTCCGTCGGCGGTTCGCCCTGCCCGAGCGCAGGCGAGGACGAACACGAGCGGTGATTAAGGAGGGCGGGTTCGCTGCGTTCCTGCGCACGCTCACGCGCGGCACCCATCCTCATCCAGCGGTCTTTGACAGCAGCGCGCCCGTTTCGCACGGCGGTTGATCCCGCCACTCGACGCGGCGCGCAGCCCAAAGCCCTTGTGACCCGGTCGCCGCCGGGTCGAAATCCTTCTGTCTAGCCGTGCAGCGTGCCGGTATCCACCCGCACGCCAATGCCCATCGTCGACGAGACCGCAATCTTGCGCAGGAACACGCCCTTCGCCGTCGCCGGCTTGGACTTGTTCAGCGCGTCGATCAGCGCCGTCAGGTTGGTGCTCAGCCGCTCGACATCGAACGACGCGCGGCCGATCGATGCGTGCACGATCCCCGCCTTGTCGGCGCGGAACTGCACCTGGCCGGCCTTGGCGTTCTTGACCGCCTGGACGACATCCGGCGTCACCGTGCCGACCTTCGGGTTCGGCATCAGGCCGCGCGGGCCCAGGATCTGGCCCAGGCCGCCGACCACGCGCATCGCATCCGGAGACGCGATCACGACGTCGAACTCCATGAAGCCTTCCTTGATGCGCGCCGCCAGGTCGTCGAAGCCGACGATGTCGGCGCCCGCGGCCCTGGCTTCGTCCGCCTTCGCGCCCTGCGCGAACACGGCGACGCGCTTGGTCTTGCCGGACCCGGCCGGCAGCACGACCGAGCCGCGCACGGACTGGTCGGACTTCTTGGCGTCGATGCCGAGTTGCACCGACACGTCGACAGATTCGTCGAACTTGGCGGTTGCGCAATCCTTCACCAGCTTCAGCGCATCCGTGGCCGGATACACCTTCTGGGTGTCGACATTCTTGCGGATCGCCTGCGTGCGTTTCGAGAGCTTCGCCATTTACAGGCCCTCCACCGTGATGCCCATCGAGCGGGCGCTGCCGGCGATCGTGCGCACCGCGGCGTCCAGGTCGGCGGCGGTGAGATCCGGCATCTTGGTCTTGGCGATCTCCTCGGCCTGCGCGCGGGTGATCTTGCCCACCTTGTCGGTGTGCGGCCGCGCCGAGCCCTTGTCGATCTTCGCCGCCTTCTTGATCAGCACGGTGGCCGGCGGCGTCTTCATCACGAACGTGAAGCTCTTGTCCGCGAAGGCGGTGATGACCACGGGGATCGGCAGGCCGGGCTCCACGCCCTGCGTCTGGGCATTGAACGCCTTGCAGAACTCCATGATGTTCAGGCCGCGCTGACCGAGCGCGGGACCGATCGGGGGCGACGGATTCGCCTTCCCGGCCGGCACTTGCAGCTTGATAAAGCCGACGATCTTCTTCGCCATGTTGGCTCCTGTGGGTTCAGACGCCGCGCGATTCCACGCGTGGCTCCCCGGTTACTGCGACCCTGCCTCTGACTTCGCGTTCTGCACCGGGTCGCGCCGCGCAGACCGCCGCTTAACTTTCTGGCTCCGGCCGCCCGCTGCGCGGGTCAGCCTTCGCCGAAGACTCCGAGTCCGCCGTGCGGGCTCAGACTTTCTCTACCTGCCCGAACTCGAGTTCCACCGGAGTCGAGCGACCGAAGATGGTCACCGACACGCGCAGGCGGCTCTTCTCGTAGTTCACTTCCTCGACGTTGCCGTTGAAGTCGGTGAACGGACCGTCCTTCACGCGCACCATCTCGCCGACTTCGAACAGCGTCTTCGGCCGCGGCTTTTCGACGCCTTCCTGCATCTGCGCCATGATCTTGTCGACCTCCTTCTGGGAGATCGGCGCCGGACGCGTGCCGCTGCCACCGACAAAGCCGGTGACCTTCGGCGTGCTCTTCACCAGGTGCCACGCCTCGTCGGTCAGTTCCATCTCGACCAGCACGTAGCCCGGGAAGAAGCGGCGCTCGGAAATCGATTTCTGGCCGCCCTTGACCTCGACCACTTCCTCGGTCGGGACCATGATCCGGCCGAACTGCGCCTGCAGTCCGGCGCGGTTGATGCGCTCCTGCAGCGCGCGCGAAACGCTCTTCTCCATGCCCGAGTAGGCGTGGACCACGTACCAGCGCTTGGTGTTCGAGCTCGTGGCGGTTTCCGTTGTCGTCATTCGGCCCTCCTCAGCGCCAGCTCAGCAGCAGGTCGTACAGGAACCACTCGAGGCCCTTGTCGACCACGAACAGCAGGACGGCCATGATCACGACGAACCCGAACACGATGCCGGTCGTCGTCATCGTCTCCTTGCGGCTCGGCCACACCACGCGCCTGGTTTCCTCGTACGACTCGCGCCCGTAGGCGATGAAGCGCTTGCCCGATTGGGAGAACCAGGCCACCACCAGCGCCACGGCAAGTCCGCCGATCAGCACTCCGACGCGGGCCAGCGTCGGCTGGTCGGTCAGGAAGGTGAAGCCCAGCACGCCAGCGGCCGCGGCGAGCACGGCCACCGCCACGAGGACGATGTCCAACTTGCTGGTCACGGTTTCGACGTTCTGCGTTGTCATGTCGTTCCTGTTGGCGATGCGACCCTTCGCATCGCACGCGTCGTCAGCCGACGCGGTTAAGTGGCAGGGGCAGAGGGAATCGAACCCCCAACCTTCGGTTTTGGAGACCGACGCTCTGCCAGTTGAGCTATACCCCTACCGTCACTGGCAGGACGCGGCCGGCCGGCCGCGCCCCGTGTCAGCTCCTTACTTGATGATCTTGGCGACGACGCCGGCGCCGACGGTGCGGCCGCCCTCGCGCACGGCGAAGCGCAGGCCCTCTTCCATCGCGATCGGCGCAATCAGCGCCACCGTCATCTGGATGTTGTCGCCCGGCATCACCATCTCCGTGCCCGCCGGCAGCTGGATCGACCCCGTCACGTCCGTCGTGCGGAAATAAAACTGCGGCCGGTACCCGTTGAAAAACGGCGTGTGACGACCACCCTCCTCCTTCGACAGCACGTACACCTCGGCCGTGAAGTCCGTGTGCGGCGTGATCGAACCGGGCTTGGCCAGCACCTGGCCACGCTCCACCTCCTCACGCTTCGTGCCACGCAGCAGCACCCCGACGTTGTCGCCCGCCTGCCCCTGGTCCAGCAGCTTGCGGAACATCTCCACGCCCGTGCACGTCGTCTTCAGCGTCGGACGAATCCCGACGATCTCGATCTCGTCGCCCACCTTCACAATGCCGCGCTCGATCCGACCCGTCACCACCGTGCCGCGGCCCGAGATCGAAAACACGTCCTCCACCGGCATCAGGAACGCCCCGTCCATCGCACGCTCCGGCGTCGGGATGTAGCTGTCCAGCGCATCGGCCAGCTTCATGATCGACTGCTCGCCCAGCTCGCCCTTGTCACCTTCCAGCGCCAGCTTCGCCGATCCCTTCACGATCGGAATGTCGTCGCCCGGGAACTCGTACTTGCCCAGCAGCTCCCGCACTTCCATCTCGACCAGCTCCAAGAGCTCGGCGTCGTCGACCATGTCGACCTTGTTCATGTACACCACGATGTACGGCACGCCCACCTGGCGCGCCAGCAAAATGTGCTCGCGCGTCTGCGGCATCGGCCCATCAGCCGCGCTCACCACCAGGATCGCCCCGTCCATCTGCGCCGCACCCGTGATCATGTTCTTCACATAGTCCGCGTGCCCCGGGCAGTCCACGTGCGCATAGTGGCGCTTGCTCGTCTCGTACTCCACGTGCGCCGTGTTGATCGTGATCCCGCGCGCCTTCTCCTCC
>CAYGXL010000138.1:0-7100 GCA_964353935.1 uncultured Burkholderiaceae bacterium
CGCAACGGCATGGGCAAGACGACGACGCTGCGCGCGCTGTTCGGAGTGATCCCGCTCAGAAACGGCGAGATCCGGTTCGCGGGCGAGCGATTGAACGGACGCCCCACCGACGCCATCGCCCGCCTCGGCATCGCGCTGGTTCCCGAGGGCCGGCACATCTTCCCGAACCTGACGGTGCGCGAGAACCTCGAAGCATTCGCCGAGAACCGAAGCGGCGCGAAGACGCCGTGGACCTCGGCGCGCGTCCTTGACCTGTTTCCGCGCCTCGCCGAACGCTGGGACGCCATGGGCAACCAGCTGTCGGGCGGCGAGCAGCAGATGCTTGCGATCGGACGCGCGCTGATGACCAATCCGCGCCTTCTGATCCTCGATGAAGCGACCGAGGGCCTGGCGCCGCGGGTGCGCGAGGACATCTGGCACTGCCTCGCGGCGCTGAAGGACGCGGGCCACACGATCCTGGTGATCGACAAGTACGTCGACCGGCTGGTGAAGCTCGCCGACCAGCACACGATCCTGGAACGCGGACGCGTCGTGTGGCATGGCGACTCCCCGGCGCTGGCCGCCGACACCTCGCTCTGGCACCGCTACCTCGGGGTGTGACGTCCCGGCGCTGGCGCTGGCCCGGGCTGGCGCCTCGGGAAACTACGCGAGGGACGGATAGCGGGAGAGTTCGAGCGTTGCACGGCCACCGCGGCGAACGACGAGGCGCGCGCGGCCGCCGACGGGCAGGGTCAGCTTGCGCGGCACGTGCCCGAACGGCAACCCGGAGTACACCGGCACGCCGCCCGCCTTCCGCAGGCGCTCGATCACGTCCGGCAGTCCATAGCCATTGTCGTTCGGCATCGGCGTCACCGGATCGAAGTCGCCGAGCACGACGGCCGCCTGCCGCTGCAGCACGCCGGCATGCGCCAGCTGCAGGAACATCCGCTCGAGCTTGTAGGCGGGCTCGTTGACGTCCTCGACGAAGAGGATCCCGTCGCGCACGCGGGGCATGAACGGCGTTCCGAGCAGCGACACCAGCATCGCGAGGTTGCCGCCCCACAGGCGACCCTCGAGCGTCCGCGCCGGCCCGTCGAGCGCGACCTCGACGGCGTAGCTGCGCGACTGCAGGACGCCGAAGAAGTGCTCGACGGTGAACGGATCGGGCTGCTCGGCGCCGAAGTCGCCCGCCGACGGCCCGGCGAAGCTGACGCCGCCTCGCGCGAGGTACGCGAGGTTGAAGGCGGTGAAGTCGCTGTAGCCCGCGAGCCTGGCCCCGCGCGCGCGGATCGCGGCATAGTCGATGCGATCGAGCAGGCGCGACAGTCCGTAGCCGCCACGCGCCGACAGCACGAGATCGATCGACGGGTCGGTTGCAAAGCGCTGCAGTTCCGCGAGCCGCAATGCATCGGGGCCGGCGAAACGCTGCTCGCGCGCGAACACGCTCTCACCCGCGATCACGCGCCACCCCTGCCGACTGAAGAACCCGGCCGCGCGATCGATGACGGCGGGGATGGGCAGGAAGCCGGACGGCGCGACCAGTCCCAGCGTTCTAGAACGTGCCATCGTCGTCCTCGTCCTCGTCCTCGTCCGCGGGCAGGCTGCCCTTCCGCTTCAGCTCGCGGCGCTCGGTGAAGAACTGCGACAGCAACCGGCCGCTCTCCGCGCCCAGCACGCCGCCGCGCACCTGCGTGTGGTGGTTCAGCTTCGGCTCCGCGAACAGGTCCACGACGCTGCCGCACGCGCCGGTCTTCGGGTCGCTGGCGCCGAACACCAGTCGCTTGATGCGCGCGTGCTGCATCGCCCCCGCGCACATCGCGCACGGCTCCAGCGTCACGTAGAGCTCGCAGTGGCTCAGCCGGTAATTGCCGAGCAGGTCGGCCGCGGCTCGCATCGCCTGGATCTCGGCGTGAGCCGTCGGATCGCTGTTGCCGATGGGCTGGTTGAAGCCGGTGGCGATGACCTGCCCGTCCTTGACGACGACCGCACCGACTGGGACCTCGGCCAGTGCCCACGCGTTATGGGCCTGGTCGAGCGCGAGCCGCATCAGCGTCTCGTCCGGGTCCGCCGCCTCGGCCGGTCCCTCGGTCACCTCGATCTGGCGCGCCAGCCACGCCTGCCGCTTCGCCTCCCGCTGCGAGTCGCGCGCCGAACGCGCCTGCATCGCCACGTCGGCAAGCTGCAGCGGCCCGAGCAGGCCGGCGGCGTCCGCCAGCCACGACGGCAGCGTTCCCCGGCGATAGTCGCTGCCGAAGTCGGTACGACGCACGAAGCCCGTGTCCACGAGCCAGCGACGCAGTTCGACGTGATCGGTGTCCAGCATCGCACCGGCGGTCGACAGGAACTCCTTCAGGACCGTGTTGGCGTCGCGCTCGTCGAGCAGCCGGTCGGCCGGGAAGAACAACGAGGCCGTCGCGAACACCAGTTCGAGGTCGCGCCCGTCCTTCTGCTGGAGCGTGGAGATGTGAACGCCCTGCCGCACCGCCAGCTGCGCGAGCCGTTCGAGCCAGCCGGCGGCCGAGATCGCGGGGTGTTCTGTCGTCATGACGGCAGTCTACCGACCGCGCACGCGTCGTCCGTGCGCACGGCCAGGCCGCTGCGCGGCGCCGGAGACTCGCGTTTGTTTGACGCCACTGCCCTGCCTGCCTGCCGGGGGACGCGCTAGCATCGCATCGCTTGCTGCGCCATTCCGGAGAAAACCATGAGCCGCCGCGTCATCGTGTCGTTCGGTCAGGACACCGAGTTCGAATTCTTCGTTCCCGCCGCCGACGTGGCGGGCCAGACCGCCGATGCCGCGCGGAAATGGTTCGACCGCGAGTTCGTGGCGCTCGAGTGCGACGTGCCCTCGCCGATCGGCAAGGTGCTGATCGTCGACCGCGTGCTGAGCGTCGCGAAGTACGCCGGCGCGGAGCGCTTCCGCGAGCAGCGCGACTGGGCCGAGCAGTTCGCGCACAACACCGCGGTGATGCTCGACCGCGAACTCGTGCGCGTCGACGTGCCGAACTACACGGTCGGCTACTAGGGGCGCTTAGTCGCCCGAGAAGAACCAGACGGCCCGGATCAGGCCATCCACGACGCGATAGGACGCTGCGACCTCGAATGGCCGGTCGCGCACGCCGTGCACCCGCTCGTGATCGATGACCACGTTGCCGATCACCATTCGATTCATGAGCTCGGCGCGCAGCGCCGGCAGGTTGAAGCGCTGCGTCCGGTAGAACTCGGCGAGCTGCCCGAGGCTGGTGAACGCGGGCTCCTTCGACGGCAGCCTGTAGACGACGACATCGTTCTCGTACATCTCCAGGAAGCGCGGCAGATCGTGGGCGTTGTAGGCGTCGAGCTGATGCTGCACAGCCTGTTCGGGGGTCATGGCCGGCACTTCAGATGGACACGTCGACGTCTTCGGCGCCCAGCACTTCGCGGCGCGTCTTCAGTCGTCGTTCGAACAGTTCCTTGTTCATGCTGTCTCCTCGTTGATCGCACGCCGAAGCGCAAGCTGGCATTCTGACGCAGCCGGACACGGCGGCCCTCCGGCGCCGGCACCGGTTCACGTAAAGTCGCAGCAATGAACGGCCGGACATGGGATGCGATCGTGATCGGTGCCGGCGCGGCCGGCATGATGTGCGCCGCGGTCGCCGGCCAGCGCGGCGCGCGCGTGCTGCTGATCGACCATGCCGCGAACCTGGCCGAGAAGATCCGCATCTCCGGCGGCGGCCGCTGCAACTTCACCAACGTCAACGCCGGGCCCGCCAACTTCATCTCCGAGAACCCGGCCTTCTGTCGCTCCGCCCTCGCCCGCTATGCGGCGGCCGACTTCGTCGCGCTCGTGAGGCGGCACCGGATCGGCTTCCACGAGAAGCACAAGGGACAGCTCTTCTGCGATGAGTCGTCGGAGCAGATCATCGAGATGCTCGTCGCGGAGTGCGATGCGGGCCAGGTGCGGTGGATGCGACCGGCCAGCGTTGCGCGCGTGGGTCGCTCTGGAGATACCTTCGAAGTCGAAACGGCAGACGGCGTCCTGGCGGCGCACCGCGTCGTGATCGCCACCGGCGGCTTGTCGATTCCGAAGATCGGCGCGACCGACTTCGGCTACCGCATCGCGCGCCAGTTCGGCCTGCGCATCGTCGAGCCGCGGCCTGCGCTCGTGCCGCTCACGTTCGACGCTCGCGAATGGGCGCCTTTCGTGGCCCTGGCCGGAGTGTCGCTGGAGGTGAACGCCCGGTGCGACGGCGGCCGCTTCAGCGAGGACTTGCTGTTCACGCATCGCGGGCTCTCGGGCCCCGCGATCCTGCAGGTGTCGACGTTCTGGCGTCCCGGGGAACCGATCGAGATCGACCTCGCGCCGCGGTTCGGGGGCGATGAACTCGCCGAGGAGCTGGTCGGGATGAAACGCAGCAGCCGGCAGACGCTCGCCAACGCCCTTGCGGCGCTGCTGCCGCGGCGACTGGCCGACGGCTGGCTGCAGAGCCGGCAGGTCGACGGCGAACTGCGGGTGGCCGACGTCCCGGACCGGACGCTGCGCGCGCTCGCGCAGTCGTTGCAGCGCTGGCGCCTGACGCCGTCGGGCAGCGAGGGTTTCCGCAAGGCCGAGGTCACGTGCGGCGGCGTGGCGACCGATGAGCTGTCGCAGTCCACGATGGAGGCGAAGTGCACCCCGGGCCTGCACTTCATCGGAGAAGTCGTCGATGTCACCGGCTGGCTCGGCGGCTACAACTTCCAGTGGGCGTGGTCCTCGGGCTACGCGGCCGGCCTGGCGATCAGCGCACGCTGATCGCGGTCGTACCGGCCGCCCCGCGGCATCACATCCGCCGCTCCCCGACGCGGCATGGCCCGCCCGCCGGACTTCAATCCTGCAAGTGCAGCTCGCTTTCGGCGGTTCGCCAGGTCCGGGCTCACGGCGCGCCGAGCAGCAGGTAGAGCGACCAGCGCCCGGGGCCGACGCCGACGCCGAGATAGCCCGGCCCGAGGAACGTGACCGCCGCGAGAAAGGTCGACGCCGACCACACCGTTCCGGCCGAGGGCAGCCCGCCCTCCCGATCGGTGATCCGGGCGATCTCCGCCGAGCCGCCGACGAACACGCCGGAGCCAAGCAGTTCCGGCAACCTCACCGTCTGGTTGTAGTACAGCAACCGGCCGAAGGCGTACTGGCGGCCGGCGAACTGGTCCAGGCGATAGGCCGACAGCCGCAGCGGCCCACCGAGCGTGAACGACTCGTAGCTCGGCATGTCGGAGCCGAACTGGGTGCCGCCGCTGACGCCGAGGTTGAAGGTGTGCGGCCCCCAGCTCTTCGCGACGCGGCCGCCCAGTTCCGCGCGGCTGTAGGTGAGGTCCGAACCAAGCCCGGTCGTTGCGCGATAGGCCGTGCCCACTGCCCCGTAGCCTTCGCGTGGAAACCATGCATGGTCGGTCTGGTCGATGAACAGCGCCGCGCGCAGGCCCGCCGTCGTCTCGCGCAGCGACGGCAGCAGGGGCGAGCCGGTGTCGACGCGCGCGTGCACGTTCGACCGGACGAACCCCGCGCGCAGCTCGCCCCACGTGCCGAGCCGTGCGCCGCCATCGATCCCGCCCTGAATCACCGTGGTCCGGTAGTCCGCCACCTTGTCCTGGTCGATGAACACGCCGCGCGTCCGCACGCCCGAGTAGAACGAAGGCGCGACGAACCACCGGCCAGCCTCGTTCAACGGCTGGTACCACTCGGTGTCGAAGAAAGCGTGCTGGCCGATTTGTACCTCGCTGACCCACTCGGCGCCGAGGCGATTGAGCCACGTGCGGCGGTACTGCACCAAGGCGTTGAACTGGTTGTCGCCGGCGAAGTCGCTCGCCAGCGCCAGCCCGAAGCGCAGGTAGTCCGGGCCCCAGGATTTTTCCGTCGGCTCGATCAGCATCGCGCGCGGCCCGCCCTCACTGCCGTCGACGCGGTAGCTGATCGCCTCGTAGTCCCCGGTGCCGAAAATGCGCCGCAGGTCGGTCGCCACCTTTGCCTCGGTCAGCGGCTGGCCGGGCTCACTCTCGACGAGCGTCTGCACGACCGCCGGATTGGTCCGGTCCAGGCCCTCGACACGTATCTCGTCGACCTTGAAATACGGCGCGGCTTCGGCCAGCTGGCGCGCGCGCAGCGTCGCGTACTGGTCGGCCGGCAGGCTGTAGCGCCGCAACGGCCCGGCCATCGCGCGCGTCGCCTCCTCGCCGATGCGGATGGCGTCGCGCGAACGGTCGAAGCCCGACGCCGAAATGTCGCCGAGCTCCGGCGCGATCAGCACGTCCTCCGCCGTCAGGCTCTTCAACTGTTCCTTGACCGTCTGCAGGCCGATGAAGTTGATCATCTGCACGGTGACGCTGGCCGCCGACGTGATCTGCTCGCGCCGCAGCGGCGGCGTCGAGATGTTGACGGCGATGACGACGTCGCCGCACAGGCGGCGAGCGTTGTCGATCGGCAGGTTGTCGGCGAGGCCGCCGTCGACCAGCAGGCGACCGTCGATCTCGACCGGCGCAATGGCTCCAGGCACGGACATGCTGGCGCGCATCGCCTGCGCAACGCTGCCTTTGCCGAGCACCACGGCCGCGCCCGTCTCGAGGTCCGTGGCGATTGCGCGAAACGGCACGGGCAGCTTGTCGAAGTCGGTGATCGCGGCGGCCGGCCGCGCCATCTGGCGGAAGAAGGACTCGATCGACACGCCGGCAATCACGCCCTTGGGCAGGGCGATCGATCCGTCGCGTAGCCCCACTTCGAATCCGAACAGCGGCTTGTAGTCGTCGATCTTGCGTCGAATCGCGGTCTCGCGGCGCGGCGGGTTGTCGCGGAAGATCTCCACCCAGTCGGCCCCGAGCACGATGGTCTCCATCTCCTGCGTCGAACGGCCGGACGCGTACGTGCCGCCGACGATCGCGCCCATGCTGGTGCCGACCACGCAATGCACCGGCACGCGCAGTTCCTCGAGCACCTTCAGCACGCCGACGTGCGCGATGCCGCGGGCGCCGCCGCCCGACAAGGCGAGAGCGATGCGCGGCGAATCGGGACGCGCGGCGTTGCTGGGCGCGGCCTCGGCGGCGGCCGTCGGGAGCAGCAGCGCCGCAACCGCCAGCAAACCGCAGCCCAGCCGTTGCGCTCTCACGGGACTGTTCTG
>CAYGXL010000139.1:0-7051 GCA_964353935.1 uncultured Burkholderiaceae bacterium
GGCTACCTGATCCTGCAGGCCGAGGGCACGTTCGACATCAACACCGTGATGGCGGGCATCCTGGTCCTCACCGCGTTCGCCCTCGTGCTCGACTGGGTGGTGGGTCGCGTCGAATCGCACCTGATGCGCTGGCAGCCGCGCGCAGGCGAGACCGAGAAGCTCTGACCACCCGCCTCCTTGGGGCGGCAAACTCTGGACAGCGCATCGCCAGGCCCGTAGTCTGCGAGAGACCCCACGCGCGACACATCCATGTCCTCCACCACCGACGCGTTCAGCCCGCCTGCTGCTGTCGAGCCGTTCTGGCAGCGCATTCACAGGTTCTTCACGCTGCCGCTCGATCGCGCCGTGCTGATGCGCATCGCCGGACTCGCCGTCGCCGGCGTGATCGCGTTCGCGCTCTTCTTCCTCGGGGCGCTGGGTGTCCTCGCCGGCCTGGCCGGAATCCTCGCCGTGTTCGTCATCGGGGCGCGCTACGGCTTCAAGATCATCGAGCGGTCGTCCCGCGGTTTCCTTCAGCCGGGCGACTATCCGCTGTCGGACGAAGACCTCGTCAGCCCGTACCTTCCGTACAAGTACGTCGCGATGAACTTCGTCTTCGGCCTGGTCCTAGGCCTTGCGGCGCTGCTCACGGGCGGCAGCGAGTTCTTCACGCTGGTCGTCTGGCTCGCGCTGTTCGTCGTGGTCATGCCGGCGGCCACGATGCGTCTCGTCATCACGGGCAGCCTGCGCTCGGCGCTGAACCCCGCGGAACTCGTCGCGCTGATGCAGCGCATCGGCAAGCCATACGCGGCGCTGGCGGCGTTCGTGTTCTGCGCCGACCTCTGCCGCACCTACGGCATGGCGGCGCTCGCGGTCGCCGGCGGGCTGGGCGCGGGAGCGCTCGGAATGGCGGGCGGAGCAACGACGGCGATCGGTTTCGGCGGCGTCGCGCTGCTCTTCTTCATGTGGGTGGGCTTCTGGTACTTCACCTACGTCATCTGCGCGCTGATCGGCTACGCCATGTACCAGTACGCCGACACGCTCGAGATTTCCGTCGTCGGGCCGGGCGAGGAACGGGTCCGGAGCGTCGCCAGGTCGCGCAGCGGCGACCCCAGGACCCGGACGCGCGACGCGCTGATCGGACAGATGATCGCGGCCGGCGAGATCAAGGACGCGATCGGACTGCTCGCCGAGGACCTGCGTGACCGGCCGAACGACCTCGCGCTGCACGGGCGCTACCACCGGTTGCTGGTGGCGGACGGCGACGCCGCGGCCATCGAGTCGCACGCGGACCAGTACATGACGCTGCTCGTGAAGTCGCAGAACTGGCGCGAAGCGCTCGAACTCCACGAAGACACCGTGACCCGGCGTCCGGACTGGACGATGCGCGAGGTGGGCAACATCGTTCCGCTGGCGCAGGCGGCGTTTCGCGCCGGCAATCCGAAGGTCGCAGGACGACTGGTCCGCGCGTTCGACAGGAAGCATCCGAATCACCCGGACATCCCCCGCGCGTACCTGCTGGGCGCCCAGCTGATGGCGGACTACGGCAACCAGCCCGAGGATGCAAAGCGGATCCTCCGGTACCTGGTCAAGCACCACGCCGGAGATCCGGCCGCCGTGGAAGCGGAGCGGCACCTCGAGGTGATGCGCCGGATGGCGAAGTAGTCCGCCGGAAGGGCTGCCGCGTCCGGCTCAGGTCCGCGACAGCGGCTTCGAATCGAGGTCGATGTCGAGTTCGGAGTGCGCGCTGTGCGTGAGTCCCCGCTGAGTCGCAAGCGCGTCTGCTTCGGATGCACTGGCAGCCGACGGAAAGTGGGTCGACAGCCGCTGCTTGACCTGGGCCGCCTCGAGCTCCGATCCGCTGCGCGAGTAGTTCCCGAGCAGCGCCGACAGGCAGTCGGCGATCTCGCTCGCGTGGCGATGCCTGGTCGTCTCGTTCGCTGTCAGCGCGTCGAGTACCCGCAGTGCCGCTGCATCCTCGCGGACACCGGCGAGGCGCCTGACCAGGCGCAGTTGTTCATCCACCGGAAGCAGTGCCGCCACGTCGGGCTGGCTCATCTTCGCGTAGGCCGGCCGCAGCTGCGCGCGCGCGGAGGGATCGCGCATCGATAGCGCACGCACGGTCGCGTCGAGCAGAGTTTCCGGATGGCGACCGAGCAGGGCCATGTTGAAGTACGCGGTCGCGTAGCTCGCATTGCCCGGCTCGTAGGTCAGGAGCTGCGCGTAAGCGCGCGCGGCGCGCCGCGTGTCGAGCCGGGCGGCGGCCTGCTGCGCCTCGTGCAGCAGCGTCGCGCGGCGATCGCGGTCGTCATCGCCGGCGAACTGCTCGTCGAGGATCTTCTGGACTTCCGGCCGGCCGCCGGACTTGAGCAGCCAGGCCGCCAGCGCGCCCGCCAGGAAGCCGCCGATGTGAGCGGTGTAGGCGACGCGCGAGCCGGGCGACAGGGCCCACTGCACCGCCTCGATCACGAGCCAGACCGGAAGCAGCAGCAGCGCCGGAACCCGCGCGGTGTTGAAATAGACGAAGAGCCAGTAGAACACCGGCACCTTGCGCGTGCCGTACAGCACCGCGACCATCGCCATGGCGCCGGCGATCGCGCCGGAGGCGCCCACCAGCGCCTGGCCGTTCAGCGACAGGAACAGCGCCCCGGCGCAGACTCCACTGAACAGGTAGGCGAGCAGGAAGCGCATCCGTCCGAGCGCCGCTTCGGCAAACGGACCGGCGAGCAGCAGCACGAGCATGTTTCCGAACCAGTGCATCGCGTCGCCGTGCAGGAACTGGTGAGTCAGCAGCCCGAACCAGCTGCCGTCGGGCTGGAGCGCGAACCGTTCCGTGAAGACCTCCTTCAGCAGGCTCTCGAAGCGTTCACGCTGCTGGCGCCAATCTTCGTACGCGGGGTCGCTTGCCGGCAGCAGCACTCCGCCCTTCAGGTCGCGCATGAACTCGCGGTCGCGCTGCATCGCTGCAAGGATCGCCCGCGACTCCGGGCCGCGCGGCTGCGCGTTCACCGCGCGCAGGACGCGCACGGCGCGCGGATCGCCGCGCTGCTCGAGGGTCGCGGCGAAGCGCGGCAGTTCGATCGCGGGCAGGTCCGAGCTGAAGTAGTACGCCGCGGCGTTGTTGCTGGCCTGGCGGTCGCCCGCCTGGAACACGAAGTAGACGAGCGCGTTGACGAGGATCAGCGCGAGCGTGACCAACGGCAACGACCCGGAGGTGAAGCGGGTCTGGTACGGGATGATCAGCACGACGCGTCGAGGCCGGCGATGATCTTCTCCAGCTTGCCGGCGTCGGCCGCGAATGCGCGGATGCCCTCGGCGAGCTTCTCGGTCGCCATCGCATCCTCGTTCAGGCTCCAGCGGAACGCGCGCTCGGTGAGGTCGATCGGCGGGGCACGCTCCGCTTCGGCGGCGTCGAGGGCCCGGGGCACCTCACCCGTGGAAGAGGAGAGTTCGTCGAGCAGTTCCGGGCTGATCGTCAGCAGGTCGCAGCCGGCGAGCGCCAGCACCTGGCCGACGCTGCGGAAGCTCGCGCCCATCACCTCGGTCCGGTAGCCGCCGCCCTTGAGCCGCGCGAAGATGGCGCGGACGGAACGGACGCCGGGGTCGTTGGCGCCGCTCATCGCGGCCTCGTCCCACTGGCTGCCGGCGGCCTTCCGGTGCCAGTCGTGGATGCGGCCGACGAAAGGCGAGATCAGCGTCACGCCCGCCTTCGCGCATGCCTCCGCCTGCGGCATCGCGAACAGCAGCGTCAGATTGCAGTGGATGCCCTCCCGCTCGAGCACTTCCGCCGCGCGGATGCCTTCCCAGGTCGACGCGATCTTGATCAGCACGCGCTCGCGCGCAACGCCGAGCGCTTCGTAGAGCGCGACCAGATGGCGCGCCTTCTCGATGGTCGCGCGCGTGTCGAAGGACAGGCGCGCGTCGACCTCGGTCGAGACGCGGCCGTCGATCAGGCCGAGGATGCGCGTGCCGAACGCCACCAGCACGCGGTCGAGCTGCGCGGCGACCGGTTCCGTGCGGTGCGCGCGCAGCGTGTCGACCAGCAGCGGCCGGTACTCCGGCTTCTGCGCCGCCTTCAGGATGAGCGACGGGTTCGTCGTGGCGTCGCGCGGGCGCAGCCGTTCGATTGCCGCGAGATCGCCGGTGTCGGCGACGATCGTCGTCCACCGCTTGAGTCCGTCCAGTCGGGAGGGCATGGGAGCTGCCGGGTCGCGCGGCGCTGTCACGATATAATCCGCAAGTTTATCTGTAGCCAAATTTCGGGAGACGCAGGTCGGTCATCCCGTGCATCGCGGTGCAGGCGTCCGGTGGCCGCCTCGCTGTGCGAAGGAGCTTCGTTGGCCCCCCTGATTGTTGATCCGCGTCCCGTCGCGGCCCTGGTGCTGGCCGACGGAACGATCTTTCGCGGCCGTTCGATCGGCGCGCCCGGCAGGACGCTCGGAGAAGTCGTCTTCAACACGGCGATGACCGGGTACCAGGAGATCCTGACCGACCCGTCGTACGCGGGCCAGATCGTCACGCTGACCTACCCGCACATCGGCAACACCGGCGTGAACGACGAGGACGTCGAGGCGCCGCGCGTGTTCGCCGCCGGCCTGGTGATCCGCGACCTGCCGCAGCGCCCGTCGAACTTCCGCATGCAGCGCGACCTGTCCACGTACCTGCGCGACGAAGGCATCGTGGGCATCGCCGACATCGACACCCGCAAGCTGACGCGCACCCTGCGTGAGAAAGGCGCGCAGGCGGGCGTGATCGTCGCGGCCGGCGAAGGCCAGCCGCTGACGGACGCGATGGTGCAGGACGCTCTGGCGCAGGCGCAGCGCTATCCCGGCATGGCCGGGCAGGACCTCGCCAAGGTCGTCAGCACGCGGCAGTCCTATCCGTGGACCGAGGGGACGTGGAAGCTCGCGCGCGCCGACGGCACGCCGGGCTACGTCACGCCGGACGCCTTCCGCTTCCACGTCGTCGCATTCGACTTCGGCGTCAAGAGGAACATCCTGCGCCTGATGGCCGACCGCGGCTGCCGCATCACGGTGGTGCCGGCGCAGACGTCGGCGGAAGAAGCAATGAAGTTGAAGCCCGACGGCATCTTCCTGTCGAACGGGCCGGGCGACCCCGAGCCGTGCACCTACGCGATCGAGGCAGCACGGGAATTCATCGCGCGCAAGCTGCCGACCTTCGGCATCTGCCTCGGTCACCAGATCATGGGCCTGGCGGTCGGCGGTCGCACGCTCAAGATGAAGTTCGGCCACCACGGCGCCAACCACCCCGTGGTCGACGTCGAGTCACGCAAGGTCTGCATCACCAGCCAGAACCACGGCTTCGCGGTCGACGAGAAATCGCTGCCAGCGAACGTGCGGGTGACCCATGTGTCGCTGTTCGACGGCTCGTTGCAGGGCTTCGCGCTGACCGACGCGCCCGCGTTCTGCTTCCAGGGCCACCCCGAGGCGAGCCCCGGCCCGCACGACATCGGCGATCTGTTTGATCGTTTCGTGAAGTTGATGGAGGCCCCCAAGTGAGTGAAGTCGCAGCAGTCCGCGCCGCGCTCGCCGAAGCGGCGGCGAGCCTCGAACGCCTGTATGGCGACGAAGCGACCCTCGCGGCGATCGCCCGCGCCGGCCAGATGCTCGCGGACACGTTCGCCGCGGGCGGTCGTGCCTACTCGTGCGGCAACGGCGGCTCGATGTGCGACGCGATGCACTTCGCCGAGGAACTGACGGGCCGCTTCCGCGACAACCGACCCGGGTACGCGGCGATGGCGATCGCCGACCCGAGCCACCTGTCCTGCGTCGGCAACGACTACGGCTACGACCAGGTGTTCGCGCGCTTCGTCGAGGCGCACGGCCGCGCCGGCGACATCCTGCTCGCGATCTCCACCAGCGGCACCAGCCGGAACGTCGTCGCGGCCGCGCAGGCGGCCAAGCGGCTCGGAGTCCGCGTGATCGCGCTGACGGGTCGCGCCGGCACGCCGCTGACTGAACTCGCCGACATCGCGATCGTCACCCCGGCGGGCCGCTACGCCGACCGCGTGCAGGAACTGCACATCAAGGTCATCCACATCCTGATCGAGCTGGTCGAACGCCGGCTCGCCCCCGAAAACTACAAGGCCATCGATGCCGCGCCGCGCTGACCTCGAGACCATCCTGATCATTGGCGCCGGACCGATCGTCATCGGCCAGGCGTGCGAGTTCGACTACTCCGGCGCACAGGCGTGCAAGGCGCTGCGGCAGGAGGGCTACAAGGTCATCCTCGTCAACAGCAACCCGGCGACGATCATGACCGACCCCGAGATGGCCGATGTCACGTACATCGAGCCGATCACCTGGCAGGTCGTCGAACGAATCATCGCGAAGGAGCAGCCGGACGCGATCCTGCCGACGATGGGGGGGCAGACCGCGCTCAACTGCGCGATGGACCTCTACAAGAACGGGGTCCTGAACAAGTACGACGTCGAACTGATCGGCGCCTCGCCGGCGGCGATCGAGAAGGCCGAGGACCGGCTGAAGTTCAAGGAGGCGATGACCCGCATCGGGCTCGCGTCCGCGCGCTCCGGCATCGCGCACACGCTCGCCGAGGCGCTGCAGGTGCAGGAACGGCTGGGCTTCCCCGCGGTGATCCGGCCGAGTTTCACGATGGGCGGCACCGGCGGCGGCATCGCCTACAACATGGAGGAGTTCGTCGCGATCTGCCAGCGCGGACTCGACCTGTCGCCGACGCGCGAGCTGCTGATCGAGGAATCGCTGATCGGCTGGAAGGAGTACGAGATGGAGGTCGTCCGCGACAAGGCGGACAACTGCATCATCGTGTGCTCGATCGAGAACCTGGACCCGATGGGAATCCACACCGGCGACTCCATCACCGTGGCGCCGGCGCAGACGCTGACCGACAAGGAATACCAGCTCATGCGCGACGCGTCGATCGCGATCCTGCGCGAGATCGGCGTCGACACCGGCGGCAGCAACGTGCAGTTCGCGATCGATCCGAAGGACGGCCGGATGATCGTGATCGAGATGAACCCGCGCGTGTCGCGCTCGTCGGCGCTGGCGTCGAAGGCAACCGGTTTTCCGATTGC
>CAYGXL010000140.1:0-7051 GCA_964353935.1 uncultured Burkholderiaceae bacterium
CGCGGCCGTCGTCACGTTCATCCGCACCCAGTGGGGCAACCGCGCGGCGCCGGTGTCGGCGACGGACGTGCAGCGGTTGCGGTGACGGTACTCATCGGTAGAGGGCGCGGGACGCGGCGCGGCTAGAGGGAGCGCGGCTTCAAGCGCTCGGCACGGAGCCATCGATGCAGGTCGGCGGCCGCCTGCTGGGCAAGACGGCCTGCCGTCTCGTGCAGATGCGACTCCAGCCACTTCAGCGCGGGAACCGGGGCTTCCGAGGGAATCGTCCACACGAAACGACCATCGTCGTCTTCGTATATACGACTCTGCACGGGACGGCCACCCGCATCGAACACCTGCAGATCGAAGGCAAGGGTCGCCCGCGACTCGTAGGTCTGGATGAGCTCGCCCGCCTTCCACTCAGTTCTCAGCCGCCGCTCCCGATAAGTGAAACGAACGGCTTCGATCTTTACGATCGCTTCGGCACCGGGTGATGCGGCCGGCGGCTCGCCAAGCGACGGTCCATCGCGAAGAACACCTTCGAGCGACGTTCGAACGGCCGCTTCGACCATGGCGCCAACTCGCACGATGACCACGCTGACCGGGACCGACACGCTCCTGACGTCCGCGGGAATGACAAGCACGACGGTTCCCCCCTCCCGCTCCGCAGGCGGCAACGGCGCGGCCTCGGGCGTGGGTGTCAGCATGAGCTCGGCAGATCGACCGCCCCGCCAGACCGTCAGTGCCACTTCATTGCCGGGAGACAGTGCGCGCAACCGTCGCTCCAGGTCGTCGAGACCGGTCAGCTCCTTGCCCCCAGCGGCGATGATCACGTCTCCGGGGAGCAGCCCGGCGCGGTCCGCCTGCCCGCCGGCCGCAACGCCGGTCACCAGTGCGCCGGTGCGACTTCCCAATCCGACGGCCAGCACCTCGTCCGGCGACATCACGCGGAGGGTCACGCCGTAACGGGGTCGCTCCAAGACCGGTGCTTCCAGGCCAACGCCGCCGGGGCACTGCATCGGAATCTGAATCACATCCGCATACCGGAGCGCCGTCTGGCTTCGTTCCGCCAGCTCTCCCGCGCCGGCACCAATGCCAACGCCCGCAAGGACCGCTATCACACCGAGCGCCGGGAAGACCGCGAACACCGTCGAACCCAGCGCGACACCGACGGCAGTGCCTCCCACCGCACCGCCCCCGACAGCGCCTGCACCCTTGGTCCCGCTGCGTGCCGGCGCGTGCACGCCGGCCATCGCCTCCGGACCTCGCTCGCAGCGAACGACGAGTGGATCCTTCGACGTGAGCACCGTGACCTGCCCCGGCGTGCGATCGACGCGCCAGGTCCCAAGCCCGTTCGACAGCTGGCAGGACGCTTCTAGACACCCGGGCGTTTCGACGCGGATCAGCTGCTCGGCAGGCTTGCCGGGTGTCGCGCACCCGAGCGCAGCGGCGGCGGCTGCCGCCAGCGCCAATGACCCGACCGCGCGACGAACACCGAAGAACTCCACGCCAACTCCCCGGCCCACCGATCTCTAGTAAAGCCGCTGGCGCTCACCGCCCATTGACCTGCCGCACACGGCATGGAGTCGGATCGAACGCCGACTCCGTCGCGGTCCTCCTGAAATGGGATGCTGCGCGCAGTCAATGGATGGCGCCGCGATGCGCGTCGCGTTACCAGCTGAGCGGATTCACGCGGTAGAACCGGCTGAACTCCGCGTACAGGCCGGGATGCCCGGCGGCGAGTTCGCGCGGACGCTCGAAGAAGACCTCGGACACGACCGCGAAGAACTCGGCGGGATTGGTCGCTCCGTACGCATCGATCAGCGACGGCTCCCCGCCCGCGATGCGCGACTGCAACGCTGCGTACTCCCGTCCGAGCACCTCGGACCAGCGCTCGCGCCGCGAGCGGCTGCGCATGAACGGCGCGCCGTTGGCCGCGCCGTTCTCCTGGTCGAGCTGATGCGCGAACTCGTGGATGACGACGTTGAACCCGTCGTCCGCGCGTTCCGCGCCTGCCACGGCATCGTCCCACGAGAGGATCACCTGCCCGCTGGACCACGACTCCCCGGACAGCACGCTGCGATCACGCCGCGCGAGCCCGATGCCGTCGGGCACCTCGCGGTCGACGATGAACTTGCCGGGATAGACGAGGATCTCGGTCAGGCTGGGAAAGTAGTCGGTGCGCCGGTTGAGCAACAGCAGGCAGGCCTGCGCGGCGATCGTCACGCGCATCTCGTCGGTGATCTCCAGTCCGTCGCAGCCGACGAACGGTTTCTCGGCGAGGAAGACGTGGATGTGTTTCTTGAGCTGCAGTTGCAGATCGGCGGGCAGCGAGCGCACGTACGGCACGCGTCGCCGCAGGTGCTCGCGCCACTCGTGCGGAAACGGCCGGGCCCGGAGGCGGGCGCGCCGCCAGCCCGTGAAGAGCGCGTCGCGCAGCGTCCAGCCCAGCACCGCCACGAGGATCGCGGCCAGGATCAGCAGGCCCATGTCAGCGCAGGAGTCGGGATCAGAGGCTGAGAGATGGCGGCGGCGGCGCGAAACTCAAGCGCGTGCTGCGATCACGGTGCCATCAATGAAAACAGCCCGGCCGAAGCCGGGCTGTTTCACGTGCTGCTGTGTCCGTCCGCGCGCGGCGGCGCAGGCAGGACCGGGCGCTGCGCCAGCCGATCGGCTGACGGCGCGTCGTTCACTGCACTGCGGTCGGCTTGATCGTCGTCTTCTCCATCACGACGAGCGCGGGTTGCGACTCGGCGCTCCACTGCATGCCGGCGACGGTGCTGCCGAGGACGACGGTGGTGGCGACGAGGGCCATCGCGAGGGAAATCAGGCGGGCCTGGGTGGAGATCGTTTTCATGGTCGGTCCTTTCGTTCGTTTCGTTGAGCGTGCTGCGATGAAACGAACTCTAGGCATCGGACAGCCGCGCCGCGAGCGCATTGCGACGGAGCGCAGAGATCGCGGCGTGAACTGCAGAACGGTTTCGCGCCGTCCCACGGGCGCTTCCACCGTTCATTCCGGCTTCCTGCCGTTTCGTCGCGCGCAGGTGCGGTTCAGCCGCGATTTCCACCGGCAAGAGGGTCTTGTCGCCCGAAACCACCCCGGACGACGAAACGCGCGCTACCCCCACCGGTGCGACCGGCCCTACCCCCTCCGGAACGGCTTGATCGGACGCAATCCGTCGCAAGCTTCGATGGCGACACTGCCCGCACCCGAGGCACTCACACGAAGGAATCGCCATGAACTACGCGCAACGCCAGGTCGCCGACATCGCCGCGAACCTCCCCGGAGCCACGCAGGTCTTCCGGAACCACAAGATCGACTTCTGCTGCGGCGGGCACGTTCCGCTGGCCGAGGCCGTCGCGGCCCGCGGCGAGTCGCTGGCAGCGATCGAGACCGAACTGGCCGCGCTGGAAACCGGCGAGGTGGAAGCGCCGCAATCGAGCGACGCACTGATCGAGCACATCCTCGAGCGTTACCACGCCACGCACCGCGCGGAACTGCCGGAACTGATCCGGCTGGCGGCGCGCGTCGAGGCCCGCCATGTCGAGAACCCGCTCGTGCCGAGCGGCATCCACGCGGCGCTGATCGAGGCCGGAGAAGCGCTCGAGGAGCACATGCAGAAGGAAGAGCAGATCCTTTTTCCGCTGATGCGCGCGGGCGGCCATCCGATGATCCACGCGCCGGTCGGACGGATGCGCTGCGAGCACGACGAGCACGGCGAGCGGCTGGCGAACCTCGAGGCCATCGCGCACAGCTTCGAGCTGCCCGAGGAAGCGTGCCCCACGTGGCGCGCGCTCTATGCCGGCGTGCAGAAGCTGGTCGACGACGTGCACGAGCACATCCACCTCGAGAACAACGTGCTGTTCCCGCGGTTCGAGGCCTGAACAAGAAGTCGGGGCATGGCCCCGACCTTCATCACCGCATCGTCAGTGAAAATCGGGGTCAGACCCCGATTTTCAGGTGGCGCGGACGCTCTTCATCGCGCCGCTCCACGCGATGAGCTGGTCGAGCATCGACTTCAGCGACTTCTCGTGCAGCGCCTGCGGCTTGAACGTGCTGAAGTTCTCGAAGTCGGTGAAAAGCGACAGCGCGACCTGCGAGCGGACGTCGGCGATCTGCAGTTCGCCCATGATCAGCCGCAGGTGTTCCACCGCGCGCGTGCCCCCGGAACTGCCGAAGCTGACGAAGCCGGCCGCCTTGTTGTTCCACTCGGAATACAGGAAGTCGATCGCGTTCTTCAGCGCGCCCGACGTGCTGTGGTTGTACTCGGGCGTCACGAACACGTAGCCGTCGAACGACGCGATCTTCTCCGACCAGCGCTTCGTGTGGTCCTTGCTGTACTTCCGCTGCGACGGCGGCACCGGTTCATCGAGCAGCGGCAGGTCGAACTCCGCGATGTCGACCAGCTCGTACTCGGCGTCGCCCCGCTGGCGCGCGTGGTCGAGGACCCAGCGCGCGACCGGCTCGGTCTTGCGTCCGGGCCGAGTGCTGCCGAGGATGATGGCGATTCGAAGCATCGATGCTCCCTGGTGTCATGAAAAGAAGGACCGGCGCATCGTACAGAGCGCGCTTGCCACGACCGCCTTCGAAGGAGGCGAAGCGCCTCGGGGCTTTCCCGCCCCAGTGCGCATCAGCGCGGCTCGATGTCCGCCAGCCACGCGAGCAGCGAGAACGTGACGAACGCCAGCGCGGTCGAGAGCACGACCGCGCGGGTGACGCGGCCGTTGTCGGCGCCGTAGCGTTCCGCCAGAAGCGACACCGTGTTGGCCGACGGCAGGGCCGCGGCGAGCACGAGTACGGTCAGGCTGAACGTCGACAGCGGCGCCCCAAACAGGCGGATCGCCGTCCAGCCGAGGCCCCGCACGCGTGGCCCCGCCAACGGGAGCGAGGCCGACGCGCCACGCCCCCCATCGGCACCGCGTTCGCTCGGCCTCGCACCGCCGCCAGGCGCCTTCGTCTGCGCGGGCTTGCGGCCGGCGAACGCCCTTGCGAGACTAGCCTGGCCCCAATTGAGGAGACGCCGATGTCCACCATGCTGCTGCGCGCATCGTTCGCGCTGTCCACCCTCTTGACCGCGACCGCTGCGCCGGCCGCATCCGCGATGGTCGACGCTTCGCGCGCCGAACCCGACGGCACGCGCACGATGCACCTGAGCATCGAGGTGCCCGCTCCCGCGGCCGAGGTCTGGACCGCGCTGACGACGTCCGAAGGCTGGCGGGGATGGGCCGCGCCGATGGCGCAGGTCGACTTCCGGCTCGGCGGCGTCATCGAGACCAGCTACAACCCCGCGGCGGCGCCGGGCGCGCAGGGCAACATCCGCAACGAGATCCTGGCGTTCGCACCGCAACGCATGTTTGCGATCCGCAACGTGCAGGCACCGCCCAGGCCCGCGTTCGACGTGCCGACGTTCCAGTCCCTGCACACCGTGGTCCTGGTCGATCCGGTGGACGAGCGCCGCACCCGGGTCTCGTTCGTCCAGCCGGGCTATCGCGCGGGCGAGCCCTGGGACACGGTGTACAAGCACTTCGCGTGGGGCAACGCGTGGACGCTGGAGCAACTCAAGGCCCGTTTCGAGAAGGGGCCGGTCGACTGGAAGAAGAAGGCCGACGAGGCCGCGAAGAAGTAGCCCGGGCGCCCCTGCCCGAACCCGCGTAAGCTCCCTCGGTCGCCGCCGCCGCGGCCGGTTCATCAGGAGCGTCTTCTGGCCAAGCCCAACTACTCGTTCGAGAAGCGCCAGCGCGAGCTGGCAAAGAAGAAGAAGCAGGAGCAGAAGCTGGAGCAGAAACGCCAGCAGAAACTCGCCAAGTCTCCCGGCGAGTCCGCTCCCGCCCCCGGCGACGCCTCGACCGAGGCGGGCTCGGGCGGAACGACCTGACGCGCCGCGCGGTCGGTTTCCCGTTCCGGGCGGTCTGCCGCCCGCTTGCCGTGCCACGTAGCATGGGTATTGCACTCCTCCTCTCCGCCCGGAGGCACTGACCGATGTATCACGGCGAGCGACTGAACAGCATCACCCATCTCGTGGGCACCGCGCTGGCCGTGGTCGGCACCGCCGTGCTGATCGCGCGCGTGATCGGCCAGGACGACCCGTGGAAGATCACCGGCGTCGTGCTGTTCGGCCTCGGGCTCGTCACCCTTTACTCGGCGTCAACGCTTTACCACGCTGTCCACGGTCCGCTGAAAGCGCTGCTGCGGCGCGCGGACCACGCGGCCGTGTTCCTGCTGATCGCGTGCACCTACGCGCCGTTCGCGCTCGGCCCGCTGCGCGATGGGTTCGGACTGACCCTCTTTGCGATCGTCTGGGCGATGGCCGCGGTGGGCATCTGGCAGGCGATGCGACGCCGGGCCGATCGCGACCCCTCGCCGGTCCTGCACCTGATCATGGGATGGCTGGGCGCGGCGGCATTGATCCCGCTGGCCAAGGCGCTCGGGACGGTCGGCATGGCGTGGCTCGCCGCCGGCGGACTTCTCTACACGATCGGCGTCCTGTTCTACGTGAAGGACCGCGTGTGGCGCCATGCCCACGGCATCTGGCACCTCTTCGTGATGGGTGGCAGCGCCAGCCACTTCGTGGCGGTGATGTTCTTCGTCGCGTAGTCCCGCCTTCCAACGCGGCCGCAACCCCTACCGCACTCGGCTCGGGCTGACCCACCGCGCACTGAAGGTTTCGCGGCCCCGCCCGTGGCCTACGAAGGCGGTCGGCTGCGCCGACTCCCCTGTGCTGCTCGCCCTGGGGTCGCGCCGCGGAACTCGCTCTGCGCGCTGCGCGCGCGCCGCTCACACAGCCGCGGCGAGTCAGTCGACGAGGCGCGCTATGCGCGCCGACCCCAGGACTGCGCTGCTCGGCGCCTCCGAAGGCCACGCGCGGGGCCGCGAAACCTTCCTGAGCATGGCGCCGCACGAGCGGACGATTGACTACTCAACCACCTTCTTCCGCAGCGCCTTCGTTTGCCCCCGCTGCACTTTCGACTCCACCCGCTTGCGCTGCGAACTCGCCGTCGGCTTCGTCGGCCGGCGCCTGATCGGGATGTGCGCGGCCGCGTCCAGCAGGGCGCGCAGGCGCAGCAGCGCCTC
>CAYGXL010000141.1:0-6969 GCA_964353935.1 uncultured Burkholderiaceae bacterium
CGCAGGCAAACTCCGAGCACTGCCGGCACAAGATCTTCAACGCGAGCTGGACGATCGACGGCGAAGCCCGCACCGAGACGCTGTTCGGCATGATCAAGGCAACGCACAAGGCGGCCCCGCAGGGCACCATCGTCGCGTACTCCGACAACGCGGCGGTCATCGAGGGACGCGTGGTGCCGCGCTTCCATCCGCGCAGCGATCACGCTTCGGGCGCAGTCGCCGTCGACTACGCCCCGCGCGACGAGCTGACACACACGGTCTTCAAGGTCGAGACGCACAACCATCCGACCGCCATCTCGCCGTTCCCCGGCGCGGCGACCGGCGCGGGCGGCGAGATCCGCGACGAAGGGGCCACGGGACGCGGCGCGAAGCCGAAGGCCGGGCTGTGCGGCTTCTCGGTGTCGAACCTGCGGCTGCCTGGCATGCGGTTGCCGTGGGAGAGCGACGCGGACGTCACGCAAGCGGGCGCCGCAGGCGGCGCGGATTTCGGTTTCCCTGGCCGCATCGCCGACGCGCTCGCGATCATGATCGAAGGCCCGATCGGCGCCGCGGCGTTCAACAACGAGTTCGGCCGTCCGAACCTGCTTGGCTACTTCCGCGCCTACGAGCAGAACGTCGGTGGCCGCCGGTACGGCTATCACAAGCCGATCATGATCGCCGGCGGCGTTGGCAACATCCGTGACGACCAGGTGCGCAAGCTCGACCTGCCGCCCGGCACGCTGCTGGTGCAGCTGGGCGGCCCCGGAATGCGCATCGGGCTCGGCGGCGGCGCGGCGTCGAGCATGGGCGCGGGCACCAACACCGAGCAGCTCGACTTCGATTCCGTGCAGCGCGGCAATCCGGAGATCGAGCGCCGCGCGCAGGAGGTCATCGATCGCTGCTGGGCGCTCGGCGACGGCAGCCCGGTGCTGTCGATCCACGACGTCGGCGCCGGCGGTCTGTCGAACGCGTTCCCGGAACTGGCGGACCAGTCGCATCGCGGAGCCCGCATCGCGCTCGACCGCATCCCGGTCGAGGAAAGCGGCATGAGCCCGCTCGAGACCTGGTGCAACGAGTCGCAGGAGCGTTACGCCCTCGCCATAGCGCGCGACCGGCTGGCCGCCTTCGAATGGCTCTGCCGGCGCGAGCGCTGCCCGTACGCGGTGATCGGCGAGGTCGCGGAGGACGGCGACCTGGTCGTGGGACGGCCGAACGACACGCCCGCGGTCGACATGCCGATGGAGGTGCTGCTCGGCAAGCCACCGCGCATGCATCGCGACGTGCAGCGCGTCCGGGTCGACCTGCCGGACTTCGAGACCGCCGGCTTGTCGATCGAGCAGTGCGCGCTCGACGTGCTGCGTCATCCGACCGTCGCGAGCAAGAGTTTCCTGATCACGATCGGCGACCGCTCCGTGGGCGGCATGAACGTGCGCGACCCGATGGTCGGCCCGTGGCAGGTGCCGGTGGCGGACTGCGCCGTGACGACGATGAGCTTCGAAGGCTACGCCGGCGAGGCGATGTCGATGGGCGAGCGCACGCCGCTGGCCGTCATCGACGCCGCCGCGGCCTCGCGGATGGCGATCGGCGAGGCGATCACCAACATCGCCGCGGCCGACATCGCGCTCGAACGGGTGAAGCTGTCCGCGAACTGGATGGCTGCGTGCGGCCAGCCCGGCGAGGACGCGAAGCTCTTCGACGCCGTGCACGCGGCGAGCGAGGTGTGCCAGGCACTGGGCATCAGCGTCCCGGTCGGCAAGGACTCTTTGTCGATGAAGACCGCGTGGCGCGACGGCGCGGTCGACAAGACGGTCGCGGCCCCCGTGTCGCTGATCGCAAGCGCCGCGGCGCCGGTCGACGACGTCCGGCGCTCGCTGACGCCGCAGCTCGTGGCGGACACCGAAACGCTGCTGGTGCTGGTCGACCTCGGCGCCGGACGCAACCGCATGGGCGGCTCGATCCTCGCGCAGGTGACGCAGCAGATCGGCAACGAGGCGCCGGACCTCGACGATCCTGCGCGCCTGAAGGCGTTCGTCTCCGCGCTCCGCGCGCTCGAAAAGACCGGCCGCGTGCTCGCGTACCACGATCGCTCGGACGGCGGCCTGTACGCGACGCTCGTCGAGATGGCGTTCGCCGGCCATGTCGGCATCAGCGTCAACCTGGACGTGCTGGCGGTCGACCCGGTCGCGGCCGACTGGGGCGACTACAAGATCCGGCCCGCGCAGGTCGATGTCCGCCGCAACGAACTGATCCTGAAAGCGCTGTTCGCCGAGGAACTCGGCGCGGTGCTGCAGATCCGCGCGGCCGACAAGAGCGCGGTGATGGACGCGCTGCGGGCGGCGGGACTCGGCGCGGCGAGCCAGATCATCGGCAAGCCGAACGCGAAGGACGTCGTCGAATTCTGGTGCGATGCGAAGCCGGTGTTCTCGCGCCCGCGCGCTGAACTGCAGAAGCTCTGGAGCGAGACGTCGTGGCGCATCGCGCGCCTGCGCGACAACCCGGACTGCGCCGACCAGGAGTACGCGCGGGCGAACGACGCGGACGATCGCGGCCTGTCGATGGCGCTCGCCTTCGACCCGACCGACGACGTCGCGGCGCCGTTCATCGCCACCGGGGCGCGTCCCCGCATGGCGATCCTGCGGGAACAGGGAGTCAACAGCCAGACCGAGATGGCCTACGCGTTCCATCGCGCCGGGTTCGCGGCGGTCGACGTGCACATGACCGACCTGATCGAGGGCCGCGCAACGCTCGCCGACTTCAAGGGCTTCGTCGCCTGTGGCGGCTTCTCGTACGGCGACGTGCTGGGCGCCGGCGGCGGGTGGGCCAAGACGATCCTGCACAACCCCAGGCTTGCCGGGATGTTCGCCGAGTTCTTCGGCCGCGATGACACGTTCGCGCTGGGCGTGTGCAACGGCTGCCAGATGATGAGCCACCTGCGGGTGATGATCCCGGGCGCGCAGCACTGGCCGCGGTTCGAGCGCAACGCATCGGAGCAGTTCGAAGGCCGGCTGGTGCAGGTCGAGATCGCCGAGTCGCCATCGCTCTTCTTCGCCGGCATGGCGGGCAGCCGCGCGCCGATCGCCAATGCGCACGGGGAAGGGCGGGCGGTGTTCGACTCCGCCGAGCAGAGGGCGGCGGCGCTCGTCGCGATGCGCTACGTCGACTCGCACGGACGCGCGACCGAGACCTATCCGTTCAACCCGAACGGCTCCCCGGAAGGCGTCACGGGCGTCACCACGTCCGACGGCCGCTTCACCATCGTGATGCCGCACCCGGAGCGCGTCTTCCGGGCCGTTCAGATGTCATGGCAGCCGCCCGGCCTCGGCGAGGATTCGCCGTGGATGCGGATGTTCCGCAACGCACGGCGCTGGGTCGGCTGACGGGCCGAGGTTCAGGCCACCGTCGCGTCCACCACCGCGACGGCCGACATGTTGACGATCCGGCGCACTGTCGAGGCGGGCGTCAGGATGTGCACCGGCTGCGCGGCGCCGAGCAGGATCGCCCCGATCGTGACGCCGGCACCGGCCGTGACGCGCAGCGCGTTGTACGTGATGTTGGCCGCATCGACGTTCGGCATGATCAGCAGGTTGGCTTCGTGCGTCAGCGGCGAGTCGGGCATCGAGTTCGCCAGGATCGCGTGCGACAGCGCGGTGTCCGCCTGCATCTCGCCGTCGACTTCGAAGGATGGCTTGAGCGCGAGGATCAGCTCGAGCGCCGCGCGCATCTTCACGGCGGACGGCAGGTCCGAGCTTCCGAAGTTCGAGTGCGACAGCAGGGCTGCGCTCGGCGAAAGTCCGAACCGGCGCACGGCGTCGGCCGCGAGCATCGTCATCTCCGCGACCTGCTCCGCGGTCGGATCGGCGTTGACGTGCGTGTCGCAGATGAAGAGCTGGCGGTCCGGCAGGATCAGCAACTGCATCGCTGCGAACGTGTGCACGCCAGGGCGCAGGCCGATGACGGTCCGGACGTACTTCAGGTGGTCCTGGTAGGAGCCGACCGTGCCGCACAGCATCGCGTCGGCGTCGCCCTTGCGCACGAGCACCGCGCCGATCAGCGTCGTCCGCGTCCAGACCTCCGCCTGCGCGAGGGAACGGGACACGCCCTTGCGACGGGCGAGCTGGTAGTACTCGTTCCAGGTGTCGCGGTAGCGCGGATCGTCCAGCACGTTGACGCAGTCGACGTCCTTGCCGAGCCTGATGCGCAGGCCGAAGCGCTCGATCCGCATGGCGATCACGTCGGGGCGTCCGATCAGGATCGGGCGCGCGATGCCTTCATCGACGACCACCTGCGCGGCGCGCAGCACGCGCTCCTCCTCGCCTTCAGCGTAGATCAGCCGCTTGGGGTCCTTGCGGGCCGCGGCGAACACCGGCTCCATCGTGCTGCCGGAGTGATAGACGAAGCGACGCAGCCGCGCGCGATAGGCCTCGATGTCGGTGATCGGGCGCGTCGCCACGCCGCTTTCCATCGCCGCCTGCGCCACCGCGGGCGCGATGCGATCGATCAGTCGCGGGTCGAACGGCTTCGGGATCAGGTACTCGGGCCCGAAGCGCAGTCCCTCGGCGCCGTAGGCGCTGGCCACCTCGTCGGGAATCTCCGCGTGCGTCAGGTCGGCAATCGCCCGCACGGTGGCGAGCTTCATCTCCTCGTTGATCGTCGTGGCGCCGACATCGAGCGCGCCGCGGAAGATGAACGGGAAGCACAGCACGTTGTTGACCTGGTTCGGATAGTCGGAGCGTCCGGTGCCGATGATGCAGTCGGGCCGCACCGCTTTGGCTTCCTCGGGCATGATCTCCGGCGTCGGGTTCGCCATCGCGAGGATGATCGGGTTCGGCGCCATGGTCTTCACCATGTCCGCGGCCAGCGCGCCGGGGCCCGACAGGCCGAGGAAGATGTCCGAGCCGGGCATGGCGTCGGCGAGCGTGCGCGCCTTCGTGTCGCGTGAGTACCGCGCCTTGCTGGCGTCGAGCCCTTCGCGACCGCCGTGCAGGATGCCCTTGCTGTCCGCGACCAGCGTGTTCTCGCGGCGCAGGCCGAGGCAGACGAGGAGGTCGAGGCACGCGATGGCGGCCGCGCCCGCGCCGGAACAGACGAGCTTCGCCTGCGCGATGTCCTTGCCCACGCACCGCAGTCCGTTGAGCACCGCGGCGGCCGCGACGATCGCGGTTCCGTGCTGGTCGTCGTGGAAGACCGGGATCTTCAGCCGCTCGCGCAGCTTGCGCTCGATGTAGAAGCACTCGGGCGCCTTGATGTCCTCGAGGTTGATGCCGCCGAAGGTCGGCTCGAGCGCCGCGATGATGTCGACGAGCTTGTCCGGGTCGTTCTCGTTCAGCTCGATGTCGAAGACGTCGATGCCGGCGAACTTCTTGAACAGGCAGCCCTTGCCTTCCATCACCGGCTTGCCGGCCAGCGGGCCGATATTGCCGAGGCCGAGCACCGCCGTGCCGTTGGTGACGACGGCGACGAGGTTGCCGCGCGCCGTCAGCGTGTGCGCCTCGCGCGGGTCGCGCACGATCTCGTTGCAGGCTTCCGCCACGCCGGGCGAGTAGGCGAGCGAGAGGTCGCGCTGGGTCACCATCGCCTTGGTCGGGACCACGGAAATCTTGCCGGCCGTCGGTAGGCGGTGGTACTCGAGCGCGGCGTCACGGAGGTTTTCGGACATGGGGCGGGTCTCCTCGTTGTGCGTGCGATGCGCGACCGGCCGTCGTTCCGTCCGCGCACGGGTCAGTGGCGGACAAGGGTACGGCGTGGACGGCGGAAAGCAACCCGCCTGCGTCAAACGCGTGGTGTCCGGGCCGCTTCGGCGCGCGGGCAGGGTGCTCCGTGCCCGGGGGCCAGGAACGGACGAGCGGCAACAAAAAAGGGCGCCGAGGCGCCCCTTTGCTGCGGAGAAGCGAACTCGCTTCTACTGGACCTTGGCGCCCTTGCGCAGGCCCTCGACGTACTGCTGCACGCGCTGCTGCTGCAGGCCCTCGCGGATCTGCGGCGCCACCTGCTCCATCGGCGGGAACTGCGTATCGCGAACGTCGTCGAGACGGATGACGTGCCAGCCGAACTGGGTCTGCACCGGCGTCTCGGTGAACTGGCCCTTGTTCAGCTTGGTCATCGCCTCGGAGAACGGCTTCACGAACGAATCGGGCGCGGCCCAGTCGAGGTCGCCGCCGTTGGCCGCCGAGCCGGTGTCCTTCGACTTCTTGGCGAGTTCCTCGAACTTCGCGCCTTTCTTCAGGTCAGCGATGATCGCCTTGGCTTCGTCTTCCTTCTCGACCAGGATGTGGCGGGCGCGGAATTCCTTGCCGCCGACCTTGGCCTTCTGCTGCTCGTACGCCGCCTTGATGTCGGCGTCGGTGATCGGCTTCTTCTCCATCTCGTCGCGCAGCAGCGCCTGGATCAGCGTGTTCTGGCGCTGCACGTCGAGCATGAACTTGACGTCGGCCTTGTCCGGAATGCCGCGCTTGGTGGCTTCCTGCAGCAGGACCTCGTTCTGGATCAGCCGCTCCTTGACCATCTTGCGCATATCGGGGGAGTCAGCCTGGCCTTGCTTGGTCAGTTCCTTGACCCAGGCGTCTTCGCGCGCCTTGGGGATGGGCTTGCCGTTCACGACGGCGACGTTCTGCGCCAGGGCCAGGCCGCTGGCCAGCGCCAGGGTCGCAAATAGGACGGTACGTTGCATAAGGGTGATCAGTGTCCAGGAAGGTGAGCAGGGTTGGACGCTCCGGCGCGGGGTTTAGTTTCGCCCGGCGCCAGGAGGACCATGGCGAGCGCGTGAATCTCGCGCTGCATCAAAGAGGCGAGGGCATCATACACGAGTCGGTGCCGCTCGACCCGCGACTTGCCCTCGAAGCGCGGGCTGACCAGGCGGAGGTTGTAATGCCCGCCGCCGCTCGCAGCGCCCGCGTGTCCGGCGTGTCGGGCGCTGTCGTCCTCGATCGAAAGCTCAATCGGCACAAGCGCCGCGAGCCGGTCGCGCATCCGGTCGACCGTTCCCTCAGGCAT
>CAYGXL010000142.1:0-6945 GCA_964353935.1 uncultured Burkholderiaceae bacterium
GCGTTCCTTCCACTCTTCGGTGGCAACGCGCAGGAACGCCGCAACGTCGTCCGCGCCGATGCGTGGAAGACCGAGATGCTGCCCGGCGGCTTCCAGCGCGGGCAGCGGGGCGTGCGTGTCCAGCGCGGGCGCGAGCGTCTGCTTCGACAGTTTCTCGCCCCGTTCATCGACCACCACCGGGACGTGCAGGTAGCGCGGCTCCCGGAGTCCGAGCACGCGCTGCAGGTAAATCTGCCGCGGCGTGTTGTCGAGCAGGTCCGCCCCGCGGACGACGTCGGTGATGCGCTGGTACGCGTCGTCCACGACGACCGCCAGCTGGTACGCCCACAGCCCGTCCGCGCGCCGGATCACGAAGTCGCCGACGTCGCGCGCGAGTGACTGCGCGTACGGACCGACCGCGCGGTCGACGAAGGACAACGACACATCGGGCACCCGGATGCGCCAGGCGCGAGCGTTCGCCGGCGCGACGGTGGTTGCCGAGCACGTGCCGGGATAGACGCCGTCCGGCCAGCCCGGCCGCGCGGCGATCGCCGCCTCGACGTCCTTGCGCGAACAGGCACAGCCGTACACCAGCCCCTGGCCGGACAGGCGCTGGAACGCGGCTTCGTACGCGTCCGAACGCCGGCTTTGCAGCAGCACCGGTTCGTCGGACTCGAGTCCGCAGGCCGCGAGCTGGCACAGGATCTCCTCGCCGGCTCCCATGACCTCGCGCGGCGGGTCGAGGTCCTCGATCCGGACGATCCACGATCCGCCGGCCGCGCGCGCATCGAGCCAGCTCGCGAGCGCCGCGACGAGGGAGCCCGCGTGCAGCGGGCCTGTGGGCGAGGGGGCAAACCGGCCCCGGTAGGCCATCGATCGGGCTCGGGAGTGGATGGGGCGACGCGGCGGAAGCGCGCGAGGCGCCTCTCGCCCCGTGCCTCCCGTGGCTGCGATTATCCGGGAGGACGCGGAGTTCCGGCTCGAGGCGACGGGTTCCGACAGCCGGTGATTGCTGCGTGCATCCGGCGCCAGCTACGATGCGCCCTTGACGTGAAGGCGCAGGCGGTCTCGCCGACAACGCGCTGCGCATCAGAAGCACCTACCGACACGCCACGATGGAGCCGAGCGGAGCCGTTCCCATTGCGCGAAGAGCGCCGCCGCGATCCATCACGTCCCGGTCGTTCGATCTCCGCGCCGCGTTCGCCGTCGAGCGTCGCCTGCTGCCGGCGCTGCTGCTGCTCGCGGTCCTGACCACGTTCGTCGCGTTGGGCGCGGGCGCCGGTGCCTGGGCCTTCGCGTGGCTGGCGCTCGCCGCCGTGAACGCGGCCGTTCGCTTCATGGTCGCGACCTCGCACGTCGACTCCAGGATCGCCCCGGCGCCGGATTCGACGCCTGGCCGCGCCTATCTCGGCACAGCGATCGTGGACATCGTGCTCTGGGCCGCGATGTTCGCGCTGGTGCCGAAGCCGGCGATCTTCCTCGGCGGTTCGGGTGCCTACGCCGCGAGCGGCGCCGTGCTGTTCGGGGCCTTGAGCTACGGCGGCTGGCCGCGGGTCTGGACGCTGTACATCGCGGCGTGGATCGCCATCTCGGCGATCGGCCTGCTGCGCGTGCCCGACCACGTCGTGTTCGCGCTCGCGTTTCCGCTCTGGCTGCTCGCCGCGTGGTGGATCGGACGCCAGCAGCCTCTCGCGCGGCACGGCGAGAGGAAACCGCCGACAACGCTGGTCAGCAACCCGACGAAGTTCGGCTGGCAGGCCGCGGTTCACGCGATGCCCACGCCAGTCATCGTCGCGCGCGACAACCGCGTCATCGACATCAACGGGGCGGCGGGCGAGTTCATCGGCCGCAGCGAGCGGTCCATCGTCGGCAATTCGATCGACCAGTCGATCGTCGCCGAGCCGGCGTCGGCACTCGATCCGACCAAACACCGGACCGCCGCGAGCGTCGACGTCGAGGTGCGCGCGGCGCACCGCTCGTCGCCCGGTCCGACGTGGAAGGGACGCGTCCGCTTCATGGAACCGGGCCGCGCGAGCTCGGTGCTGGTGATCGCGCTGACCGAGGAGAAGAAGCCCGAGCACAAGACGCCGCGCCTGCTAGAGGACGCGCTGCGGCTTGCCGACTGGATCGGCGGCCAGCAGGGCCTGCCGTGGTTCCGCGACGAACGCGGCCGCCTCGTCGTGCCGCGCGAATTCCCCGCCGCCGAGGACGGCCGGCTGATGGCCGACCCGCACGCGTTCCCGCTGGCCTACCTGATTCCGGAGGCCGACCGCGCGCGCATCAACGGCCAGTACCGCGCGGCGTTGCGGGGTGGCGGCGTGTTCGACGACTGCATGCAGCTGCGCGACGCGACCGGCGCTCTGCGCAACGTGCGCGTCGTGTGCATGACGCGCGTGCCGCGCGGCTCCGGCGCCGTGCACATGATCATCGGCACGATCGCCGAGGCGCGCGCCAGTGCCGCATCCGCGGTCCGCGAGGCCGCCGGCGACCTGCTGGCGCGGCTTCCGGTGCTCGTCTGGATCGTCGACGACCAGGGCCGTGTCGTGCACGCCCAGGGCAACGAGCCGCGCCGCTGGGGCGTGCGGGCGGCGCCGAGCCTGCGGCCCCAGTGGGACGAGGCGTTCGAGTTCAAGCCGGAGTCGCGTCTCGCGGTGATGAACGGCATCCAGAAGGCGTTGCGCGGCGAGGCCGCATTCGATGTCGTCAACGCCCGCACGAGCCGTTCCGGCGGACGACTCCAGCTGCGCAGCCACTTCATTCCGTACACGGGGGCGAAGAGCAACGCGGTGATGGTCCTCGACACCATCGCCTCGCCGACCGAACTGCTCGAGCTCGACAAGCTCAAGCGCAGCAAGGCGCTCTACAAGTCGCTGGTGGAGGCGTCCGCCAGCCTCATCTGGGCCTGCGATCACACGCTGACGCTGACTTTCATCAGCCGCCGCGCCGCGCGCGAGATCTACGGCTACGAGCCGCGCGACCTGCTGGGCCGCCCGATCGACGTGCTGCTGCCGAAAGACGTCGAGCAGCCCGCGGTGCAGAACGCGTTCGCGTCGCTGCGTGAGGGCAAGCCGATCCGCGACCTCGAGGCGGTCCACCTCACGCAGGACGGGCGCCGCGTCATCGTGTCGATCAGCGCGGTGCCGATGCGCCACCGCGACGGGCGCTTCGCCGGCCTGATCGGCATGAACGCCGACCTCACCGCGCTGAAGTCGCGCGAACGGCGGCTGTCCGAGGCCTTGCGCGTCGAGCGCACCGTGCTCGACTCCGCCGGGCAGGCGATTGCCGTCGTGAAGCAGGGCTTGGTGCAACGCTGCAACGACGCGTTCCTGCGCCTGGCCGGCCTGCCGCCCGACGAGCTCGCAAAGGTGCCGGTCGCCGGCACGCTGCTCGAGCAGGAAGACTGGGCCGATGTGACGAGCGCCGCCGATGAGGCGCGATCGCGCGACCAGGCGGTGGTGCGCGAGCTGCGCGTCAGGCGCGGCACCATCCTCGGCGTGGCCGATGGCGCGTGGTGCCAGGTCACGGCGCGCTCCATTGCCGCCGGCGAGTATGTCTTCGTGATCGCGAACATCGACACGCTGAAGCAGCGCGAGGCCAACGCGGTGCACGAAGCGCACCACGACGAGCTGACCGGGCTCCCCAACCGCCGCCTGCTGGCGGAGCGCGCCGCGGCGGCGCTGGCCACGTCGGAACTGCGGCAGGTGAGCTGCGCAGTGCTCGCCATCGACCTCGACGGCTTCAAGGAGATCAACGACCGGCACGGCCACGAAACCGGCGACCGGATGCTGCGCGAGATTGCGGTGCGGCTGACGCGCTTGATGCGGCCGCAGGACACGGTTGCACGGCGCGGCGGCGACGAGTTCGCCGTGCTGGTGCCCGATGTCGGCTCGATGCTGGAAGTCGAGAAGATCGCCGAGCGGCTGCTCGGGGCGGTCGCGCAGCCGGCGACGCTCGCCGAAGGCATCGCCGACCTGCGGGTGTCGGCAAGCATCGGCATCGCCCTGGCCCCGGAGCAGGGGCGCGACCTCGAGCGGCTGCTGCAGCTGGCGGACCTCGCGATGTACGACGCCAAGCTGAAGGGCAAGAACCGCTACGCCTTCGCGCACGGCGCGAGCATGCCGGCCAACGTCACGCCGTTAGTGCCGCGCGCGTCGCGGGCTTCCTGAGCTCCTCGATCCACCAAGCCACGGCCTTGCCGCGCGCGTCCTGGCGCCAGGCGGCGTTCAGCGCGCTGCTGCGCCCGCCCTGGTCCGTTTCCATGATCACCAGTTCGCCGCGCGCGACCGCGTCCGCGATGCGTCCGCGCGGCAGGTAGCCGCAGCCGAGGCCAGCCCTCTGCGCTTCGATCTTGGCGGCCATCGTCGGCACGGTGAGCACGTCGATGGCGCCAGTGAAGCCGGTCGTGCGAGGCGCGAGCTGCCGCGAGGTGTCGCCGACGACGACCTGGCGGTGCCGGCGGATCTCGGCCGTGACGAGCGGCGACGGCAGCGCCGCAAGCGGGTGGAACGGCGCGACGGCGAAGACGAGGTCGACCGCGCCGAGCGGCTCCGAGCGGTAGCCGACGCTCAGCCGATGTGGCGCGGGCCCCTCCTCGGACGCGCCGACCGCGACGTCCGCCCGGCCCGTCAGCAGGGCATCCCAGGTCCCGCCCAGGACCTCTTCCGTCACGCGCACCTGCGTAGGCGCGACTGCGCAGAAGTCGTCCAGCAGCGGCAGGAATCGATCAAATGGAATGATCGTGTCAAGCGCGATTCGCAATTCGCGCTCCCAGCCGGCGGCCACGCGCTGGACCCGGCGCGCGAGCTCGTCCGCGGCGGCGATCAGGTGCCGGCCTTCGCGCAGCAGTTCCTCGCCCGCCGGCGTCAGCCGTGCCCGGTAGCCGGCGCGGTCGAACAGCAGCACGTCCAGGTCCTGCTCGAGCCGACGCGCGGCATAGGTCACCGCCGACGGCACGCGGCCGAGCTCTTCGGCGGCCGCCGCGAAGCTGCCGCGCCGCGCGATCGCGTCGACCAGTTCGAGCGACTCCAGGCTCAGCTTGGCCATCGGAAGCTAAGTGAAAAGATTTGAATGAGATCGTGAGTCTATACCCGATGTCTTTGGTCGGAATTATCGGCACGCTTCGGTTCCGGCCACCATCGGGTGAAACGGGACGAACAAGGAGCTTCCTCATGCATGCCACCAGGCGCAGCGCCGAACGCGGGTACGCGGATCACGGCTGGCTGAAGTCGTTTCACAGCTTTTCGTTTGCGGACTACCACGACCCGCGGCACATGGGCTTCGGCCCGCTGCGCGTCATCAACGAGGACCGCGTCGCGCCGGGCATGGGGTTCGGCACGCACGGTCACCGCGACATGGAGATCATCAGCTACGTGCTCGACGGCGAACTGGCGCACAAGGACAGCATGGGCAACGGCTCGGTGATCCGTCCCGGCGACGTGCAGCGCATGAGCGCGGGCACCGGCGTGCGGCATTCGGAGTTCAACCACTCGGCGACGCAGGTCACGCACTTCCTGCAGATCTGGATCGAGCCCAGCGTGCAGGGCATCGCGCCGGGCTACGAGGAGAAGCGGTTCGAGGCCGCCGACAAGCGCGGCCGGCTGCGTCTCGTGGCTTCGCCCGACGCCGCCGAAGGCTCGGTGACGATCCACCAGGACGCCCGGGTATACGCGGGGCTGTTCGACGGCGACGAGCGTGCGACGCTCGTCGTCGCTCCCGGCCGGCGCGCCTACGTGCACGTGGCGCGCGGCGAGATCGACGTCGATGGGCAGCGACTGGTCGCGGGCGATGCGGCGATGGTCACGGACGCCGGCCGCATCGAACTCGCCGGCGGCAGCAGTGCCGAGGTGCTGGCATTCGACCTTCCATGACGGCGCTTCACGACAGCAACGACAGGAGAAACGGGCAATGAGGACAACGATGACCGATGCCTTCGCATTCATCGGCCGCGTGCTGATCGCGGTGATGTTCGTGTACGCCGGCTACGGGAAGATCGGCGGATTCGAGGGCACGGCCGGCTACATCGCGTCGAAGGGACTGCCGCTGTCGCAGCTTCTGGCGGCGGGCACCATCGCGCTCGAGATCGTCGCCGGCGTGATGCTGGTCGCCGGCTGGAAGGCGCGCTGGGCCGCGCTTGCGCTGGCGCTGTTCACCGTCGCGGCGAGCCTGCTGTTCCACAACTTCTGGGGCTATCCGGCGGACCAGTTCCGCACGCAGCAGCTGTTCTTCCTGAAGAACATGGCAATCACGGGAGGCCTGCTGATGATCGTGGCGTTCGGCGCCGGACGCTGGAGCCTCGACCGGCGCTGAGCCGCGGGGTCAGGCGAGGACGCGCTGCATGAACGCGGCGATGTCGCGGATTTCCTCGGCGCTCACGGAGTGCGGCATCGGGTAGTCGTGCCATTCGACGGCATACCCGGCCGACTTCAGCGTGTCGCGCGACGCGGCACCGCGGGCGTGTGGCACCACGGGATCCTGCGTGCCGTGGGCGAGGAACACGGGCACCCCCTTGCTCGCCGCCGACGCTTCTTTCGAAAACGACTCGGCGAGCGGCAGGTAGCACGACAGCCCGATCAGGCCCGCGAGCGGCTGCGGTTGGCGCAGTCCGGTGTGCAGCGTGATCGCGCCCCCTTGCGAGAAGCCGGCGAGCACGATGCGCGAACGCGCGACGCCGCGCGCCACCTCGCGCTCGATCAGCGCCTCGACCATGCCCTGCGACGCCCTGATGCCTTTCTCGTCCTCGCGCCGCACGAGGTCGGTGCCGAGGATGTCGTACCAGGCGCGCATCACGTAGCCGCCGTTGATCGTCACCGGCATCGTCGGCGCGTGCGGAAAGACGTAGCGCGCGGCCGGGGCGCCATGTGATTCGAGTTCACGCACGACCGGCACGAAGTCGTAGCCGTCGGCGCCGAGGCCGTGCAGCAGGATCACGGTCGCGCCCGGCGACGGGCTGGTCTGGACTTCGACACA
>CAYGXL010000143.1:0-6874 GCA_964353935.1 uncultured Burkholderiaceae bacterium
ACTGGTCGAAGCCCTGGCAGATCTTCAGCCGCAGGCCCCACAGCGTGATGTGGTCCGGGATATGCGGGTCGCCGGCGGAGCCGAACAGGATCGCGTCCTGGCCGCGCAGCGCGTCGAGGCCGTCGGCCGGCATCATCACGCCGTGCTGCCGGTAGTAGTCGCCGCCCCAGTCGAACTCCGTGAACTCGAAGCGCAGCGAGGGGTCCGCCGCGGCGAGGGCCTCCAGCACGGTGCGGCCGGCCGGCACCACCTCCTTGCCGATGCCGTCGCCGGGAATCAGCGCAATGCGCCAGGCCTTCATCGTCATTCCTTCCCAGGGTGGTTGGCGTCGCGGATTCCAGGTGCGGGCGGTCTTCAGGCAACGCGAACGGCACCAGGCCTGACCGGCTCGCGGAACGACCGCAGCGCTTCCTCGACGGACTCGGCCTTCAGCAGTTGCTCCTGCACCTGCGCCGGCGACCAGCGATCGGGCGCCACCTCGCTGGCGAAGCGCGCCGCCGCCGAGGCGTCGTCGAAGAACTTCAGGAACATGCGCTCGAGCTGGCTGGCGTCGCACAGGCCGAGCTCCAGGCGGAAGTCGACCCGGCCCGAGCGGATCGCGGCTTCGTCGATCAGGTCCGGATGGTTGGTGGTCAGGAACACGACCGAGCCCTCGTGCGCCGCCACGCCGTCCAGCGCGTTGATGAAGCCCGAGTACGAGACCTTGACGCTGGTGTCGGCCTTGTCCCGCTGGCGAAAGAACGCATCGACGTCCTCGATCAGGATCACCGAGCGCTGCGGCACCGACGACAGCAGGTTGGCGATCTTCTCGTCGTTGACCGTGGGCGACGCCAGCGACAGCACGCAGACGTTGAGCTTCAGCTCGGAGGCGAGCGCCGTCACGAGCGAGGTCTTGCCCGTGCCCGGCGGGCCGTAGAGCAGGTAGCCGCGCCGCCACGGAATGCCGAGCGCCTCGTAGCGGTCGTGCGAGGCGAAGAAGCGGTCGAGGTCGGCGATGATGTCCTCCTTCTGCCCGGCCTTCAGCACCACCGATTCGAGCTTGCGGTTGTTGCCCAGCCGCGCGCGCATCCACTCGTTGTTGTACGGGCTCGGCATGTAGACCGCGATGCGGTTCAGCTCGCGGGCGATCCGATGCTCCATCGCCGCGTGGACGACCGCCTCCAGCGGGCGCTTGTCCCGCCCGACCGTGGAAAGGCTGATCTTCTCGAAGATCGTCGGGCCGGACTGGATCTCGCGCTTCATCCACATCACGCGCCCATCGAGGTGGAAGATGTGGAAGCCTTCTCCGGGCGACAGCACGGTGAGCGGCCGCCCGCCCTGCTGCAGTTCATCGTGCAGGCTCTGGTAGCTGGTGCCCTGGCGGACGGCGCGTGCGGTGAAGTTGTTCAGCCGCCGCAATGCCTCGCGGCTGTCCATGTATTCGACGAACGCGGGAAACAGCAGCTCGTCGCGCGAATCGACCGTGAGCGTGCTGATGAGGAAGTGCTTGGCCCAGCCGATGACCTTTCCCGGCACGTCGCGCAGCCACACGGCCAGCAGGCCGAACAGCGCCAGCGCCGCGCCGCCGGTGACGAGCGGGCTGGCGCCCAGCAGACCGTCGAGCCAATCCATGCCGTGCTCCGAGCCTTCGGGAAAGTCCGGCGATCCTAGCAGCCGGACGTTCGCTCGCCTGCTGTACATTGGATCGCATCCGACCGTCACTCAGCGAGGCGCACGTGTTGTCCAGCAAAGGCTACGCCGCTCAATCGGCCACTACCCCCCTGTCGCCGTTCGCGTTCGAGCGGCGCGATCCGGGCCCCGCCGACGTCCAGATCGACATCCTCTTCTGCGGCGTCTGCCATTCGGACCTGCACACCGCGCGCAGCGAGTGGCCGGGCACGCGCTATCCATGCGTCCCGGGCCACGAGATCGTCGGCCGCGTCGCGCGCGTCGGTGGCCAGGTGTCGAAGTTCAGGATGGGCGACCTCGTCGGCGTCGGCTGCCTTGTCGACAGTTGCCGCAAGTGCGCCTCGTGCGCCGAAGGGCTCGAGCAGTACTGCGAGAACGGCTTCACCGGCACGTACAACGGCCCGGAGCAGGGCACGGGCAACAACACGTACGGCGGGTACTCGAACCGGATCGTCGTCGACGAGAAGTTCGTGCTGAAGATCCGTCACCCCGAGAAGCAGCTCGCCGCGGTGGCGCCTCTGCTGTGCGCCGGGATCACCACGTGGTCGCCCTTGCGCAAGTGGGAAGTCGGTCCCGGCCAGACCGTGGGTGTCGTCGGCCTCGGCGGCCTCGGGCACATGGGCGTCAAGCTCGCGCGCGCGCTCGGCGCCAACGTCGTGCTGTTCACGACGTCGCCCAACAAGGCCGCCGACGCGATCAAGCTCGGCGCGCACGAAGTCGTGATCTCGACCGATCGCAAGGCGATGGCGGAGCAGCGGAACCGCTTCGAGTTCATGCTGAACACCGTGGCCGCGCCGCACGACCTCGATCCCTTCCTCGGCATGCTGAAGCGGGACGGCTCGATGGTGCTGGTCGGCGCGCCGTCGTCGCCGCACCCGTCGCCCGGGGTGTTCAACCTGATCTTCAAGCGGCGCAGCCTCGCGGGCTCGCTGATCGGCGGCATCGCGGAGACGCAGGAAATGCTCGACTTCTGCGCCGAGCACAACATCGTCTCCGACGTCGAGATGATCCCGATCGCGTCGATCAACGATGCCTACGAGCGGATGCTGAAGAGCGACGTGAAGTACCGCTTCGTGATCGACATGGCGACGCTGTAAGGCCTGCCAACGCCTGGATTGCGTGCGCGAGCCAGGCGCTGTCACGCCCTGGCGCGCCCCAGCGCGCCGCCGCGATCAGCGCGCCAGCAGCGGCGCCGGCACCCGCCCCGGATACAGCCGCTCGAGCGACTGCGCGGTGACGTTGCGAAGGGCGTCGGTCAGCCGGTCCTCGACCTCTTCACCGGAACGCGCGGCCTGCCACGACGCGTGGAGCGCCTCGCGCCGCCCGGCCATCGCCTGCTCGACTTCGCCCTGCCAGAAGGACGGCGCCTCGCCTTCGACGTAACGGCCGCGACCACGGCCGAAGTGCGCCACCGCCAGGTAGCGCAGCACGCCGGATCGCACCAGGCCGTCGAGGAACTCGTCGGACCACTTCACGGCCGGACGCTCGGCGCCGCGCAGGACGTTGACGCCGCGCGCGAGCCCGGCCCCTGCGAGACCGCCGACCACGCCGCCGACCAGCATTCCGGCGCCGAACGTCAGTCCGCCCGCGGCGAGGTCCGCCTTCAGGCCGGTCAGCGCTCCGGTGACGATGCTGCCGAGCAGAGCGGCGCGGCCTTCGTCGAGTTGGGCCGGCATGGAAAAATTCTCCTGCATCCGCTCCAGCACGGCCTGGGTCGCGCTGCCCTCGAGTCCGTGCAGCGCGATCAGCCGGTCGGTGGCTGCGCGGATCGAGTCGTCGAGCCGCTCGGCCAGCGTCGCCATGGCGCGCTCGCGCGCCGGGTCCAGCTCGTGCCGGCCGACGCCCATCGCGCGCAGCAGCTTCTGCGGCGCGCTCACGGACTCCGGATCCACCGGCTCCGCATCGCGCGCGGCGGTCGCCAGTTCCTCGGCGAGCACGCGCATCGACGCATCGAAGCGCTCGAGGTTCGTTTGCTCCCGGGCGGCCTGCAGCCGCACCAGCGCGTCGTGACGCGAAGGCAGCGCCGCGGCGATCGCATCGAACAGCACGCGCTCCTGCACCCAGCAGCGCGCGAACGCATCGAAGGCCAGCACGTCGTTGACGATGCCGTGCGGCGCAAGGTGCGCCCGCCAGCGCTCGACGTCGCGCTGCTCGTCCTCGCCGCCGCCCGGAGGGCCGACCTGGTTCAGCAGCACGATGACCGGCTTGCCGATCCAGCGCAGCACCTGCATTTCGAACGCGACGTAGCCGGCGTCGTGCGGGTCCTCGGCGGCGTTGACGAGGTACAGCACGGCCTCCGCGCTGTCGCGCGCCGCGCGCACCGCCTGCTGGCTGCACCAGAAGGGGCGGTCGCTGTAGCGGTCCCACACTTCTCGCAGCAGCCAGCCGAGCGGGTTGTCGGCCACGCGCAGCCGCTGCACGAGCTTCGCCGAGTCGCCGAAGCCCGGCGTGTCGGTCAGGCGCAGCACGTCGCCTTCGGCACTCGTCAGCAGCGTGTGCGACTCGGCGATGTCCGTGACGTGCGGCGCGTCGCGCACTTCACCGACATCGCGGCCGAGCAGCGTGCGCGCCAGCGTCGTCTTGCCGGCGTTGGTGTGGGAGATCAGCGCGATCTCGACGGTCGCCGGCTCGATCGTCACGTCGACCCCGCCAGGACGGGCTCGGCGTCGCGCTCGAGTTGCGCGAGATCTGGAGCCGCGAGGTCGACGAAGGCGACGCTCACCCTGTGGGCGGTGCAGAACGCCGACCACGCCGCGCGCCGCTCGGCCAGCCGGTCGTGTGTCGCGGCCTGCCCGCCGAGGCGGCGCTTGTACGGGGCTTCGTCGACGAGCGCGATCAGGCGCGCGCCGATCGCGTCGCGCAGCCGGTCGAGGAACGCGCCGTGATTCTCGTGCTCCGGTGTGGAAGCGAGGCTGAACAGCGCGACGCTCAGGCCCACGCTCCGGTCCGCCAGGTCGAGGCCGGTCGTGGCGGAGGCTTCGTCGCCGAATCCGATCGACGGGCGCAGGGCGAGGTCGGTGCTGTCGCCCAGCAGCGCCTTCGTCGCTTCGCGCAGCCCGCGCAGGCTCGCCTCGTCGATCGTGTAGCTGTAAGGCACCACGCGCAGCTGGGCGCGATGCGGCGCAAAGCCGCCGAGCAGTCGCCGGAAGTAGGGCTCGTCCAGCGCCAGGGGAAAGCGCCGGCCCAGCCGCTGCTCCTGCCAGCGCGCGACGGCGGCGAGCGCGAGGCGCGGCACGACCACCAGCGCGGCGACGGTCAGCGCGTACCAGTGAATCCAGCGGGCCGCGTTCTCGCCGGTCGACGCGGGCCAGCGGATCGCCTCGACCTCGGCGATGGACGGAAACGGCGTGCCGAGCGCGGACGCCGCCGGGCCGAGCAGGAAGGACAGCAGCGCATGAACCCGGGAGGGCTCGAGAAACGTGCTCTCCCAGCCGGCGCGGTACTCGAACACGAGCCCGCGCACGTACAGGCCGGCGATGGCGCCCGCGGCGAGCAGGGCGGCCGACAGGTGCAGCACGCGGCCGGCACGGGCCGTCAGCAGCGGCGCGGCCGCGCGCGACCACTCGTCCATGAATGCCGTGAAGGCCGCGCCCGCGGTTCCCTGCAGGCGTTTCGCGCCACGCCGGGCCGCGCCGGCGATGGCGCGTCGGAGCCCGGTCGGAGGCCGGCGTCCGCGCGCGAGCCCGATGACCCAGCGGACGGCGAGCGCGCCGTAGACGACCAGGTTCCAGAGCACGATCGTCAGCAGCGGGAACGCGAGGACGTTGATGTGCTGGTGGTCGCCGACCTGCTGGAAGAAGGCGCCGAACGCGAGGGCGGCCAGCGGCAGCAGCACGCCGACCCAGGGGCGCCACACCGTCGCGCGGGTGGCCTGTGCGAGCGCGCGGTCGCGCTCCCTCAGTTTGCCGACGAGCAACTCGGCGCGCTTCTCGATGAACCGCTCGGCCGACGCCTCCTCGCCGCGCTCGCTGGCGCTCCAGCGCGCGAGTTCCGAGGCCGCGCGGGCGGCGTGCTGCCGGTCGGCCTCGGTGATCAGCGAGCGGTCGCGGTCCGCGCTTTCGACGGCGCGGACGAGAATGACGTCGCGGGCGGCGTGTTCGTTCACGGCCGCATTATCGCGGGCGCCGCCCCCTGCTTGCTGCGGAGGCGCCGGGCGTCGACTTGCGACCCATCCCGGACGGCATCCGCTACCCGCGTTCTTGCGCGCCATCAACCCCGAATGCCAGCCAAAGCGCGCGCGCTCACGCTTGTGAGGCAGGCCGCTACGCCCTTGCCGTCCCCATGATCAACATCAAATGGACGGGGAAGGCGTCCCCGTACCCTCCGCGCAGGGATATGTGCAGTGAAACGAAGCTGCACATAATGAAAAAAAGGCCAATGGCCACCAGCATCCACTCCACAGGTGCCGACCCGCAGGTCGGTCGCCTCCTCCGCTCGCCCGCATTCCGTCGGGCGACGCCGGCCGGGACACGTTCAGGAGCGCCAGCGCCATGAGTCCGTATGCCGTATTCCTGCTGTACATGCTCGCGATCCTGGGGTTCGTCGGGTTCACGCTGCTGCTGAACGCGATGCTCGGCCCGAAGACCACGCCGAGCGCGATCAAGCTCGAGCCCTTCGAGTGCGGCGCCACGCCGATCGACCGCCTGAACGTGAAGGCGGTGCCGGCCAAGTACTACGCCGTGGCGATCGTCTTCATCCTGTTCGACCTCGAGACCGTGTTCCTCTTCATCTGGGCGCTCGGCGCCCAGCCGGTCACGGGTTTCATGCTGTTCACGTTCTTCCTGTTCACGTTCCTGCTGATCCTCATCCTGCTCTATGTATACAAGGCCAGGCTGCTCGAAGGCGTGACGGAGTAGCCGCGATGAACGACAAGGTCATTCCCATCCAGGTCGCTGGCGGGCAGCCGTCCGGCGCGTTCGAGTACATCTCGACCAAGAAGGACGAGCTGGTCGGCTGGGCGAGGAAGTTCTCGCTTTTCCCCTATCCGTTCGTCACGGCTTGCTGCGCCATGGAGTTCATGGCCGTCAGCTCCACGCCGTACGACACCGACCGCTTCGGTGCCGCGCTGCCGCGCTTCTCGCCGCGCCAATCGGACCTGCTGATGGTCGTCGGCACGGTCAACCACAAGCAGGCGCCCATCCTCCTCAAGGTGTACGAGCAGATGTGCGAGCCGAAGTGGGTGATGGCCTTCGGCGCGTGCGCGACC
>CAYGXL010000144.1:0-6843 GCA_964353935.1 uncultured Burkholderiaceae bacterium
CCACACGCGCGGCGCCTGGGCGGGCGGTGGGGTGCCTCGCGTAGCGCGCGTCAGGCGGCGGGCGTACCAGGTGCGCGAGGGCGGCGGGCCAAGTGGGTGCAGCCGCAAGGCAACCAAGTTCAAGTCGTCACGACAACACTCAGAAATCTGCAGGCCCGCAGGGAGCGCCACGCGCCGAATGACGCCCGCCGCGACGGGCGCATAGCGAGGTGCCCCGGCGACCGCTCAGGCGCAGGAGACGCGATCGCCCGAAGTTCGTTCGTGCAGCGCGAGGAAACGCGATGACCCGGCGTGCCGGCCTACGAAGGGCTCGCTTCGTCGTTCATGCTGAGCGCATGCCCTCGATCGCATCGACCGCAGCACGCAAGCGTTCGTACGCATCCGGCGCGAACGGATCGATGCGAATCGCATCGTGCATCGATCGTAACCACGTGATCTGGCGCTTCGCCAGCTGGCGGGTCGCCGCGATGCCGGCGGCACGGAACGCCGCGAAGTCGCTCTGCCCCTCCAGGTGGCGCAACGCCTGCCGATAGCCGACGCTGCGCATCGATGGCAACTCCGGGCTGAGGTCGCCGCGGGCGCGCAGCGCGCGCACCTCGTCGAGCAGACCCTGCTCCAGCATCGCGTCGAACCGCTGCCCGATGCGCCGGTGCAGCTCGGCGCGATCTTCCGGCAGCAGCGCGATCGTCGCGAGCGCCAGCGCGGGCCGCTGCGGGGCGGCGTGCAGCGCCGACAGCGGGATCCCGCTCACCTCGAACACCTCGAGCGCGCGCTGGATGCGCTGGCTGTCGTTCGGCTTCAGCCGCTGGGCGGTCACGGGGTCGACGGTCGCGAGCCGCGCGTGCATCGCCGGCCAGCCGAGCCGGTCGGCGTCCACCTCGAGCCGGGACCGCACCGCGGCGTCCGCCGAGGGCAGGTCCGACAGACCTTCGCGCAACGCCTTCGCGTACAGCATCGTGCCGCCGACGACGAGCGGCAGGGCGCCGCGCGCGCGGATGCCGGCGATCACGCCGGGTGCGTCCGCGACGAAGTCGGCGGCCGAGTACGGCTGCGAAGGATCGCGGATGTCGATCAGGTGGTGCGGGACCGCCGCCCGCTCCTCGGGCGACGATTTCGCCGTGCCGATGTCCATGCCGCGATAGACCTGCGCCGAATCGATCGACACGATCTCGACGGCGCGCTCTCGCGCCAGCCGCATCGCGAAGTCGCTCTTGCCGCACGCGGTCGGGCCGAGCAGCAGGATCGCGTCAACCATGGTGCGCGACGTCGCCGTGGCGGCGAACGAGGGTGAATGCGATCAGCGCCGTCGTCAGGGAGCAGGCGGCGATCGTGAAGGTCAGCGGATAGACGGTGCCGTCGTAGCTGGCGCCGATCCAGGCGCCCACGGAGGCGGCGCTCAGCATCATCACGACGCCGAGCAGCGCCGCCGCAGCCCCCGCGTTGTGCCGGAACGGCGCGACCGCGCCCGATTGCGACGGCGGCTGCACGATGCCGTGCGACAGGCCGTAGAAGAACATCGGGACCGTGATGGCGAGCGGCGCGTGCACGCCGGCGAGCGCGAGCGCAGCCATCGCGATGCCCGCCGCGGCCTGCAGCAGTGCGCCCGCGGCGATCGTTCGCTGCATCCCCTGCCGGGGCAGCAGTCGGCGGCAGGCGAGCGTGCCGACGAGGTAGCCCGCCACCATCGTGCTGAACGAGAACGCGTAGCCGGTCGCGGCCTGCCCGAGCGCGCGCATCAGCACGAACGACGAACCCGAGATGAACGCGAACAGGCCGCCGTAGGTGGCGGCCGCCACGAGCGCGTAGGCGCGGAACGCCGGCGAGCGCAGCACCTGGCCATACGCGCGCAGCATCGGTCCCGGAGCGAGGGCGTTCGGGTTCAGGCGCGTGTTCGTCTCCTTCAGCCGGAACCCGGCGAACAGGGCGAGGCCGACGGAGAAGACGAGGAGGGCCGCAAAGGCCGCGCGCCAGCCGAAAGTGTCCGCGAGCTGAGCGCCGATGATCGGTCCCAGCAGCGGCGCGAAGCCCATGATCGTTCCTGCGCTGGCGATCATGCGCGCGCCTTCGCTCGGCGTGTAGAGGTCGCGCACGACGCCGCGCGCACCGACGACGCAGGTGCAGGCGCCGAGCCCCTGCAGCGAGCGGCCGATCAGGAGCACCGTCATCGACGGCGCCAGCATGCAGAGTGCGCTGGCCAGCGCGTAGATCGTCACGCCGAGCATGACCAGCGGGTAGCGGCCGTAGCGGTCGGTGAGCGGGCCGGCCACCAGCTGCCACAGGCCGAACACGGCGATGAACGCCGACAGCGTCCACTGCACGGTGGCGGCGCTCGCGTCGAAGTGCGACGCAAGCGCGGGCAGCGTCGGCAGGTAGAGGTCGGTCGACAGCGGTTGCAGCATCGACAGGCCCGCCATCAGGGCGACGACGGTCGAGGTCGTCATGCCGGCCGCGGCCAGGCGGGCCGAACTGGTCACTGGACCACCCTCCGGTCGCTGGCGCGACCACCTCCCCGAGGGAGGAGAGCGCCCCCTTCGGGCGGCCGGGCGGGGGCGCTCAACGGACGACCCTCCGGTCGCTGGCGCGACCACCTCCCCGAGGGAGGGGAGCGCCTCCTTCGGGCGGCCGGGCGGAGGCGCTCATCTTCCGCGCAGGAAGAGCCTGTCGAGGTCGTTGACCGTGAGCTGGACCCAGGTCGGCCGGCCGTGGTTGCACTGGTCGGCGCGCTCGGTCGCTTCCATCTCGCGCAGCAGCGCGTTCATTTCGTCGATCGTGAGGCGGCGGTTCGCGCGCACCGCGCCGTGGCAGGCGAGCGTGGCGAGCAGCTCGTTGCGGTGTTCGGTCAGCACGCGCGAGCCGCCGAACTCGCGCAGGTCGCGCAGCACGTCGCGCGCCAGTTGGGCTCCGTCGGCGTTGGCGAGCAGGGCCGGGATCGATCGCAGGGCGAGCTGCGTCGGCGACGCCGCCGAGAGGTCGAGTCCGAGTTCTGCGAGCAGCGTCGCTTCCTCGCCGGCCGTCGCCATGTCGGCCGGGGCGGCGCTGAACACCTGCGGAATCAGCAGCCGCTGCTGCGGAATCGCGTGCTGGTCGAGCTGGTGTTTCAGCTTCTCGTACACGATGCGCTCGTGCGCCGCGTGCATGTCGACGATGACGAGCCCGTTGCCGTTCTGCGCCAGGATGTAGATGCCCGCGAGCTGCGCCAGCGCGTGGCCCAGCGGCATGTCGGCCGGGGCCTCGCCGCCTGCCGGCGCGGGCGCGGAAACAACTGGTGCGGGCCGCTGCGCCATCATCGACAGGTAGTCCGCCACGTTCTGGGCCACGCCGAGGGTCGACTGCCGGGGCGTCGATGGCGGCGCCGACAGGATCCCCTCGATGCGCTCCACCATTGCATCCGCCAGGCCGGGCGCCACCTGCGCCGACGCGGCCAGCGCGCGTTGCACCGCGTGCAGCACGAGCTGGTGAACGGACGACGACTCGCGGAAGCGCACCTCGATCTTGGTCGGGTGCACGTTGACATCCACGCGCCGCGGATCGATCTCCAGGCTCAGGCAGTACATCGGCTGGCTCGCGCCGTGCAGCACGTCGGCGTAGGCGGCGCGCACCGCGTGCGTCAGCACCTTGTCGCGCACGTACCGGCCGTTGACGTAGAAGTACTGCGCATCGGCCCGCGCGCGGCTCGCGGTCGGCAGTCCGACCCAGCCGCTGATGCGCAGTCCGGCGGCCGCGGCCTCCACCTCGCGCTGCGCCTGCGTGAACTCGTCCGGCAGCAGGCGGCACGCGCGCTGGCGCGAGGTTTCCGCGGGCAGCGAGAGGACCGTCTTGCCGTTGTGCATCACCGTGAACGCGACGGCGGGATGCGCAGCCGCCAGCCGCATCACCTGCGCGACGCAGTGGCCGAGCTCGGTGGCTTCGGCGCGCAGGAACTTGCGCCGCGCCGGCGTCTTGTGGAAGAGGTCGACGACCTCGATCCGGGTGCCGACCAGGCCCGCCGCCGGCGTGATGTCCGGAGCGTCGGCGCGGACCGCGAAGGCGCTGTCCGCGCCTGCCACGCGGGACGTGATGGTCACGTCGGCGACGGCCGCGATCGACGCCAGCGCTTCGCCGCGGAACCCGAGCGACTCGACGGCTTCGAGCTCTTCGAGGCTCGCGATCTTGCTGGTGGCGTGCCGGGTCAGCGCGAGCGCGAGTTCGTCGGGCGGGACGCCGCCGCCGTTGTCGGCCACCGCGATCCGCCGGATGCCGCCGCCGTCGAGCCGCACCTCGATGGTGCTGGCGCCGGCATCCAGGCTGTTCTCGACCAGTTCCTTGACGACCGAGGCGGGTCGCTCGATCACCTCGCCGGCCGCGATCTGGCTCACCAGGATGTCGGGCAGGGGACGGATGACGCGGCGAGCAGGGGTCGACATGCGGGGATTATAGGAAGGCCTCGCACGGCTTCCGCGAGCGTTGCCTCGCGTATCATTCTCGCTCCCGTTCCGCTGCCCCGCGTTGTCCGACGCGTCGTTCGCGCGTTTCGCGCCCGCGCCACCCCCCGATGGACGTCAACTGGCTCGACCTGTTCCGCGCGGCCGATCGCTTCCTCGTGGCGATGGTCGAGCAGAACGTCGTCCTCGTCTACGTCACGCTGTTCGCGATCTTCTTCTCGGAGACCGGGCTGGTCGTGATGGCGTTCCTGCCCGGCGATTCGCTGCTGTTCGTCGCGGGCGCCGTGTCGGCCTTGCCGGCGGCGCAGGCCAGGGGACTGAACGTCCACCTGCTCGCGGGACTGATCATCGTCGGTGCGATCCTTGGCAACACGCTCAACTACTACATCGGGCGGTGGCTCGGCATGAAGGTCTACGACGGCACGATCAGCTGGATCAACCAGGACGCGCTGCGCAAGACGCACGACTTCTACGAGCGCCACGGCGGCAAGACCGTCACGATCGCGCGCTTCGTTCCGATCGTGCGCACCTTCGCGCCGCTGGTGGCCGGATCGGCCGGCATGGACGTCTACCGGTTCCAGTTCTTCAACGTGCTCGGCGCGGTGATCTGGGTCACGTCGCTGGTGTATGGCGGCTACCTGTTCGGCAACCTCCCGATCATTCGCGAAAACCTCGGGCTCGTGCTGTTCATCGGGCTGGCGGCAGCGGCCGGCCCGGTGCTGCTCGCGGGCGCGGTGCGGTTCCTGCGCATGCGACGGGCACCGCGCGCCGGCTGAAGTTCAGCTCGGCGCTCGGGTCGGCGCTCAGGTCAGAGGATTGCGCCTGAGCGGCGGATTCTTCGCGAAGTAGCGCTTGATGCCGATCAGCAGCGCCCGCGCCATCCGCTCCTGGTAGTCGACGTCGCGCAGCCGCGCTTCCTCTTCGGGATTGCTGATGAACGCGGTCTCGACCAGGATCGACGGGATGTCCGGCGCCTTCAGCACCGCAAACCCGGCCTGCTCGACCCGCGGCTTGTGGAGCTGATTGATGCGCTCGAGTTCGCGCAGCACCGAATTGCCGAGCTTCAGGCTGTCGTTGATCTGCGCGGTGGTCGACAGGTCGAGCAGCACACGCGCGAGGTTGCGGTCGGCCGAGGCCAGGTTGATGCCTCCGATCAGGTCGGCGTCGTTCTCGCGCCGGGCCATCCACGCGGCCGCCGAGCTCGACGCGCCGTTCTCCGACAGCGCGAACACCGACGAGCCGCGCACATCGGGCCTGATCCAGGCGTCGGCGTGGATCGACACGAACAGGTCCGCCTGCACCGCGCGCGCTTTCGCCACGCGCGTGCGCAGCGGAACGAAGAAGTCGCCGTCGCGCGTCATCGCGACGCGCAGCTTGCTGTCGGCGACGATCATGTCGCGCAGCCGGCGGCCGATCGCGAGCGTCACGTTCTTCTCGTAGGTGCCCGCGCGTCCCACCGCGCCGGGATCCTCGCCGCCGTGACCCGGATCGATGACGACCGTGAGCATCCGTTGCAGGTCCGGGTCGGGCCTGGAGCGATCGGGCCGCGCGACCTGCTCCTGCGGCGCGCGCGGCGGCTCGCCGGTCGCCGGATCGGACCGGCCCCTCTTTGGCGGCGCGCTCTGTTCGCGCAGCAGCGCCAGCAGCGGATCGGGCGGATTGACCGGATAGAGGTCGAGCACGAGCCGGTGCTGGTACGGCCCGGCCGGCGTGAGTGAGAACAGCTGCGGCTTGACGTCTTCCTTCAGTTCGATCACGAGCCGCACGACGCCGGGACGGTTCTGGCCGACGCGCACCAGCGCGATGTACGGATCGTCGGGCTGGACCTTGCCGACGATTTCGCGCAGCTTCGGCGTGAGGTCCATGTCCTCGATGTCGACCACCAGCCGCAGCGGGCTCGTGTCGCGCACCATGAAGTGCGAGAACTTCAGCGGCGCGTCGTGTTCGAGCGTCAGGCGCGAGTAGTCGTCGGCGGGCCAGATGCGCACCGCGAGCAGCGTGGCGCCGCGGGCGATGTCGAAGGGTGTGAGCGCGAGGACGAGCGAGCCCCCGGCGGCGCGGATCAGCTGCCGGCGGTGCGTGCTTGGAACTCCCCGAGTGCGCTCGTCAGACATGCCTCGCCCAGTTGGCTCGCCGCGGTGATGGACGCCCGTCGCCCGTCGCCGTCCACGCTCAACGCGATCGAGAGGTCCGCGGCTGGCAGCCGGGGTCCGGCGCGCTCGGGCCACTCGATCGCACAGATCCGGCCGGGTCCGAAGAGATCGCGGAAGCCGGATGATCCGAATTCGCCCGGATCTGCAAATCGATAAAAATCAAAGTGGTAGAAGTCTAAGCTCGAAACCGAATAAGGTTCAAGCAGCGCGTAGGTAGGGCTTTTCACGGGTCCGCTCACGCCGAGCGCCCCGAGCACGGCGCGCACCAG
>CAYGXL010000145.1:0-6833 GCA_964353935.1 uncultured Burkholderiaceae bacterium
CCGGCGAGTGCCGTGTGTTGGCCCGCGCCGGCCGCCGGCCTCGTCGAGCAGCGCAGGGGAGTCGGCGCGCAGCGCCGACCGCCTCCGTAGGCCGCCGCCGCGCAGACCCAACCCACCACGCGCCGAGTGCCGCACAACACAGGCTGCGCTCCGCAACACCCGGTCAGCCTGGCGACATGACTTGGGCGTTTTGCGCCACTGTCGAGCAGTCAGGCCAGTGCGAACCCCTCATCGTCCTCGGACTTCGGCGACAGGCTGCCCACGCGCACGCCGAGGAGGCGGATGCGGCGCGCCAGGTCGACGCGCTTCAGGCACTCGCCGGCGGCGCGGCGGATCGCGGCGGGATCGTCGGTCGGCGCCGCGATCGTCTGGTCGCGCGTCACCGTGCGGAAGTCGTCGAAGCGCAGCTTGATGCCGATCGTGCGGCCGACGTAGCGCTTGCGCTGGAGGTCGTTCGACACGTCGACGCACAGTTCGCTGAAGATCGCCGAGAGCTGCCGCTTGTCGCGCACGGCGTGCAGGTCGCGTTCGAAGGTGGTCTCGCGGCTGATCGACTTCGGTTCGCTTTCGGTCACAACCGGACGATCGTCCTGCCCGCGCGCCGCGGCGACCAGCCACGCGCCGTAGCTCGCGCCGAAGTGCTGCCGCAGCCACGCCGGGTCGCTGTCGGCGAGTTCGCCGATGGTGGCGATGCCCAGCCGGGCGAGCTTTGCGGCCGACTTCGGGCCGACGCCGTTCAGCCGGCGCACCGACAGCGGCGACAGGCGGATCGCCACGTCGTGCTCCGTGACCACGGTCAGGCCGTCCGGCTTGTCGAGCTCGGAGGCAATCTTCGCGACGAGCTTGTTGGGCGCGAGGCCGACCGAGCAGCTGAGGCCGGTCGCGTCGCGCACCGCCTGCTTGAGTTCTCGGCCGACGTCGCGCGCGCACCACCACGCCTCGGCGTTCGCATCGACCGGATCCACGTCCGGCCCGAGTCGTGCCGCGATCACGTCGGTCAGGTCGATGAAGATCTCGTCGATGCCGCGGTCCTCCACCTGCGGCGCGAGCGCGCGCATCGCGGCCTTGAAGAGCCGCGAGTACTTGCGGTACTCGTCGAAGTCGACCGGCAGCAGGACGGCGTCGGGCACTTTCGCCGCGGCCTTCATCAATCCCATGGCGGAGTTGACGCCGAAGGCGCGCGCTTCGTAAGTCGCGGTGGTGATGACGCCGCGGCCCGCGTAGTCGCCCAGTCGCGCGAACCGGCGGCGCCTCTCGCCCGTCGCAGGATCGGTCTCCCACACGGGCTGGTGCCGGGCGCCACCGCCGATCACGACCGGCTGGCCGCGCAGTTCCGGATAGCGCAGCAGCTCGACCGACGCATAGAAGGCGTCCATGTCGAGATGCGCGATCACGCGCGGGATCGGAGCAGGCGACGGCATGGCCGATCGAGTGTACGGCGCGTGCTCATCGAGCCCGCGGCTCCACGCGGAGGACCGGTGTCATCTGGCTGCCGCGGCCCGATGGCCGGGAGGTACCTCCGGAGTAAGCTAGCTTCACAACCAGCCCCTTCCATTCCCCGAGTGGCCCCCGCTTCCACGTCGACCCAACCAGACACGACGCACCCCGGCGAGCGCGCAGGCCACACCTGGGAGGCGCGCCACTTCGGGATGCCCGCCGCCGGCTGGCGGCGCCGCTGGTTCATCGTCATCTTCGAGAACGACACGCGGGCCGGACGCCGGTTCGACGTCTGGCTGCTGGTCGTCATTCTGGTAAGCGTGCTCGTGGTGATGCTCGACAGCGTGCAGGCGATCGCTTCGCGCCACGGCACGCTGTTCGATGTCCTCGAGTGGGGCTTCACGCTGGCGTTCACCGTCGAGTACGTCGCGCGGCTGGCAACGGTCGAGCGGCCGCTGCGCTACGCGCGCAGCTTCTTCGGCATCATCGACCTGCTGTCCGTCCTGCCGACCTACCTGGCGTTCTTCTTCCCGGAACTGCACGCACTGATCGACGTCCGCGTGCTGCGGTTGCTGCGGACCTTCCGGGTCCTGAAGCTCGTCGCGTACGTCAGCGAATACAAGTACCTGGCCGCCGCGCTGCGCGACAGCCGTCGCAAGATCTTCGTGTTCCTCTCGGGCGTCCTGATGATCGCCATCACGGTCAGCACGCTGATGTACGTGGTCGAGGGCCCGGAGAACGGCTTCACGAGCATCCCGACGTCGGTCTACTGGGGCATCACCGCGATGACGACCGTGGGCTTCGGCGACATCGTGCCGAAGACGGACCTCGGCCGCGCGATCGCCAGCGGGTTGATGCTGCTCGGCTGGAGCATCCTGGCGGTGCCGACGGGCATCGTGACGGCGGAGATGACGCGGCGCAACGCTCCGCTGCCGACACGCAGTTGTCCTTCGTGCGGTGCCAGTCACCATCTGCCGCGGGCGCGCTTCTGCCACGAGTGCGGCGAAGCGCTGCCGGCCGCGGACGAGCACGCCCACACGGCGACAGTTGCCGCGCCTCAAGACGCGGCGGGCGACCGGCGCTAGTCTCGAATCGTTCGTCGGTGCGTCGCCTGCGAGGAGCCCAATGAAACGCGTGTTCTGGTGTGCGCTGCTTTCGGTCCTGCCCGCGTTGTCCGCGGCGCAGGTGGCGGACTACAAGGTCGAAGGCGACGGGATTCCGAAGTCGCTCACCGGCAAGCCGGGCGTGGCGGCGCGCGGCAAGGCGCTGCTGGCGAAGCGGGAGGCCGCCAACTGCCTCGAGTGCCACAGCGTCAAGGACAAGGAACTTGCGGGCGGAGGCAGCAAGGGCCCGGCGCTCGACGGCGTTGGCGCCGTGCTGACTCCGGCGCAGTTGCGGCTGAGCGTCGTTGACATCGGACGGGTGAACCCGAAGGCCGGCATGCCCGGCTTCCACAAGAGCGAAATCGCGGCGTCGGGCGGTCGGCTTTCGCCGCAGGAGGTCGAGGACGTCGTTGCCTACCTGGCGTCGTTGAGGAAGTAGCGCAGAAGCCGCGCGTCAGACCGACGGCACCTCGACGGTCGCGTAGTCGGCAGGCATGACGATCTCGAGCATCTCGACGTCGTCGCTGTGCCCGACCTCGCGGTGCCGGATTCCGGGCGGCTGGTGCACGCACGAGCCCGGCTCCAGGCGCACCACGCCCTGCCCCTCGTACTCGAACTCGATCCAGCCCTTCAGCACGTAGACAAGCTGGAACGTCACGCCGTGGCGGTGTGGCACGCCGTTGAACGGCGCGCCCGGCAGCGCGCGGATGACGTGCGCGGCCACACGCCCCTCGGTGGCTTCCTTGATGCCGAGGTCGCGATACTCGAAGAACGAGCGCAGCCCCGCTACGAACTGCGCGTCGCCGGCGTGGCTGACGGTGAAACCCTTGGTCGTCATTACGGTCCTATCTGAATCAGCGTCGCGCGGATGGGGTGCGTAGTACTGACTACCGACCGGCACCGCGCTCGTTGAACGGTCGTAAGGTACACGTCACCGATGCGAGGAGAAGAGAATGAGCATGCAGACGATCGAACGAAGCGACGGCATGTGGCGGATCGCGATCCTCGCGGGCGCAGCGGCGCTGATCGCCGCGAGCTACTTCTTCTGGCCGCAGCCGGAGCCGCCGGCGCCGGCGCCGACCGCCGCGGTGGGCCCGTCCGAGACGACGCCTGCGCAGACGCCTGCCGAGCCAGCGATCGAGCATCCGATCGAGGCGGTGAAGCCGCCGGAGGCTCCGCCGCCGGTCGCGCTCGACGACAGCGACGGAGCGATCGCCACGGCGCTCGGCCACCTGCTCGGCGACGAGCGCCTGCGCAAGTGGTTCCACGGTGATGCGATGGTGCGGCGGTTCGTCGCGACCGTCGACAACCTGTCGCGCCCGACGGTGGCGATGAAGGTGCGTTCACTGCAGCCCGTGCCGGGCGGTTTCGAGGTGGTGCGCGACGGCGAGACCATCACCGTGTCGGCCGGCAACGCGGCGCGCTATGCGCCGTACGTGCAGGCGCTGGAACGCGTCGACGCGAAGCAACTCGCGGGCGTGTACCTGCGGTTCTATCCGCTGTTCCAGAGGGCGTACGAGGAGCTCGGCTATCCGAACGCGTATTTCAACGACCGGCTGGTGGGGTCGATCGATCACCTGCTTGCCGCGCCCGAGCCGCCGGCGCTGCTGCGGCTGACGCAGCCGAAGGTGCTCTATGAGTTCGAGGATCCCCAGCTCGAAGCGCTGTCCGCGGGCCAGAAGGCGATGCTGCGGCTGGGCCCGGACAACGCGCAGCGCGTGAAGGCGAAGCTGCGCGCGTTGCGCACCGAGATCACCGCCAGCGCGCCGAAGCCTTGAGGGCGCGGTCAGCCGAAAGGAGCCACGCCGATCAGGGGACGATGCAACGCAAAGGCGAACACTGCCCATGCGACGAGGCCGACGACGACGGCGATCGCTGTGCGCGAGCCCGGGCCCGCGGGATAGGTCGTTCCGGCTGCACGGTCGCGTCGCCGCGCGGCGATGAAGCCCAGCACGGCCCACGCGAGGAAGGTGCCGAACAGCAGAACGTCGGCGAGTGTGCCGTTTGAGAGCAGGTGCGCCAGCGCCCAGACCTTCACGCCCGCGATCATCGGGTGGCCGATCGCGCGCTTGATCGCGTTTCCGGGAACGTAGGCCGCCGCCAGCAGCACGAACGCGGGAATGGTCAGGAGCGCGGCGAGGTGGCGCGTCCACACCGGCGGCGCAAACAGCACGACCGGCGACTGCCGCGCCGCGCCGTAGCCGATCACGAGCAGCACGAAGCCGGCGATCGACAGCAGGGAGTAGATCCCCTTCCACGGCTTCTCGCCGACGCGCGCGATGGTGGCGGTGCGCCAGCCTTCGGCCACGATGCGTGTCGAGTGCACGCCGAGGAAGAGCACCAGTCCGAGCATCAGCAGCGTCATCGGGTTTGCCTGTGGCGGTGGAGAGAGCCGCAATCTACCCGAGTGCCGTCGGCGCCGGCCCAGCGCCGGCCGCGGTCGCGCAGCGTCCGCGCGGCTACGGCAGCGCGGCCTGCCGCGCCTTGTCCTCCAGCGCGCTCCAGCGTTCGAACTTTGCCGCGAGCCCGTGCTCGATCTGCTCGGCGCGCACGCGATCGGCCTTGATGGCGTCGGGTCCCTGGCGGTGATAGTCCGCCGAACTCATGCGCCCGCTCAGCGCGTGCTGTTCGCGCTCCAGCGCCTCGATTTCGCCCGGCAGGCTCTCGAGGTCGCGCTTCTCCTGGAACGACAGCTTGACGCGCTGCGCGCGGGCGGGAGTGCGCTCGGGCCTGGCGGGGATGGCCGCGGGCGCGCTCGCCGTCGAGGCCTTCGGTCGCAGCGCCACCCAGTCGCTGTAGCCGCCCGGATACTCGGTCCACCGCCCGTCGCCTTCGGCGACGAGCGTCTGCGTCACCACGTTGTCGAGGAACGTGCGGTCGTGGCTGACCAGCAGCAGCGTGCCGCCGTAGTCCTGCAGCGTCGTCTCGAGCATCTCGAGCGATTCGATGTCGAGGTCGTTGGTCGGCTCGTCGAGCACGAGCAGGTTGGTGGGCCGCGCGAACAGGCGCGCGAGCAGCAGCCGGTTGCGCTCGCCCCCCGAAAGCGTCTTGATCGGCGCGTTGGCACGCTGCGGCGGAAACAGGAACTCCGCGAGGTAGGTCATCACGTGCTTGCGCGTGCCGCCGACCTCGATCCAGTCCGAACCCGGGCTGATCGTCTCGGCGACGGTCTTCTCGGGATCGAGCGCCTCGCGCATCTGGTCGAAGTACGCGACCTGCAGGTTGGTGCCGAGCCGCACCGATCCGGAATCGGGCGCGAGGGTGCCGAGGATCAGCTTGATCAGCGTGCTCTTGCCGGCGCCGTTCGGCCCGATCAGGCCGAGGCGATCGCCGCGCATCAGCCGCATGTCGAGGCTCTCGACGATGCGCTTGTCGCCGAAGCGCTTCGTCACGTCCTTCAGTTCCGCGACGAGCTTGCCGGAACGCTCGCCGGCGTCGAGCGTCAGCTTCACGTGGCCGAGCCGTTCGCGCCGCGCGGTGCGCTCGCGCCGCAGCTGATCGAGGCGCGAGACGCGACCCGCGTTGCGCGTGCGCCGCGCTTCGATGCCCCTGCGGATCCACGCTTCTTCCTGCGCCCAGAACTTGTCGAACTTGCGGCTCGCCGTCTCCTCGGCCGCGAGTTCGGTGGCGCGGCGCGCCTCCCACGCGCTGTAGTTGCCCGGGTACGAACGCAGCAGGCCGCGGTCGAGCTCGACGATGCGGGTCGTCACGCGGTCGAGGAAGGCGCGGTCGTGCGTGATGACGATCAGCGCCGGGCCCTTCAGCAGCAGGTCCTCGAGCAGCGCGATGGCGTCGATGTCGAGGTGGTTGGTCGGCTCGTCGAGCAGCAGCAGGTCGGGCGCCAGCGCGAACGCGAGCGCGAGCGCGGCGCGCTTGGTCTCGCCTCCGGACAGCTGCGTCGGATCCTTCGCCTCGTCGAGCCCGAGGCGGTGCAGGTATTCAACGAGCCGCGCTTCGATGCGCCAGCGGTCGCGTTCGTCGGCGAGGCGTTCCAGGCGGCCGCGCAGCGCGAGGCTCTCGCGCAGCGTCGAAGCCGGCGGGATGTCGGGCTCCTGTTCGACCAGCGCCACCGACAGGCCGTCGCGCTTCTTCAGCTCGCCGTCGTCGAGCGCGATCCGCCCCGCGATCACGTTCAGCAGCGAACTCTTGCCGGTGCCGTTGCGCCCGATCAGCCCGATGCGGTCGCCCTCGAGCAGCGTCAGGCCGGCGCGGTCGAGCAGCGGATGCAGGCCGAAGGCGAGTTCGGCGTCGAGCAGGGTGGCGAGCGTCATGGGCGGATTGTCGCAAGCCGCG
>CAYGXL010000146.1:0-6741 GCA_964353935.1 uncultured Burkholderiaceae bacterium
GGGCATCGGCCGCCGCCTCCGGCGTGGCGAATGTTTCCTGGGGTGTTGCCGCCACAGCGGCAACCGGAGTCGCCACCGCCAGGGCGAGAACGATGCCGTACAGCAATGAAAAGAAGGAATGGTTTTTCATGGATGACGCCTTACGATGGATTGACGGAAGTGTGCGCATGATTTCGCTCCTTCCTTATCGACGTCCGCCGCCGCCGCCGCGGCCACCACCGCCGCCGCCGCGCGATGCGCCACCGCCACCGCCACCACCGCGCGAAGCACTGCTGCTCGCCGTCGGACGCGAACCGCCGCTGCCGCCACCGTACGACGAACCGCGGCTCGAGGCGCCGCGCGAGCTGTCCATGGACGTCTGCCGACCGGAGTCGTAGCCGCCGAACGCGCTGTCGCCGCCGCCGCCCCGGCTGCCACCGCCCGCAGGCTGCGTCGAGGGACGCGCTCCGCCGCCCGCTCCAGCGCCGGCACGGTCACCACCGGCGCCCGTGCCGCCGCGGTCTCCAGCGCCTGCTCCGCCGCCCCGGTCACTGCCGCCGGCGGGTTGCGTCGATGCGCGCGCTCCACCGCCCGCCGATGCGCCGGCTCCGCCGCGTGCGTCACCCGCGCGATTCGCCGGCGCCGTCTTGCCGACCGAGCTGCTCACCTGTCCCGGCTGCTTGTTCGACTTCCACTGCGAGGCCTGACCGCCCTGCCCGCGGTTGATCGTGTTGCCGCCGGTGCTGATGTTGGTGTTGCGATTGATGTTGATGTCGTTGCCGCCACCCCAGCCGTAGTGATTGCCGCTCCACGCGGCGCCGATCGCGGCGCCCCAGATCACGCCGGCGGCCATCGCAGCGCCGGGCGCATACGGGTAGTAGTACGACGGGTACGGTGTCGGGTAATAGCCCCACGCGGGGGCGCCGTACACGACGACGGTCGACGGGTTGTATTGCGGGACGTAGATCACCTGCGGGTCCGCCGGCTCGATGATGATGACTTCCTTCTCCGTCTTCACCACCTGCTTGGTGTCCGTCTTCAGGTTGCCGGCCGACTTCGCCTGGCGCCGGAACACCTGCACGGACTCCAGCACCGCGCCCTGGTCGGCGACGACCGCCTCGCCGAGCGCGCTGGTCCAGTCGAGGTCGTTGCTCATCATCTTGACGATGTCCGGATAGTTGAGCAGCGACTTCACCGGGTCGTCCCACTTGTCGTCGATGGGCAGCTTCGGATCGGACTTGCGCTTGTCGAGGTAGCGATCGGCCTGGACGATCTGCAGCGGGCTCGTCGCCGCGGGCAGGATGATCGCGACCAGGTCGTCGGGGTACAGGGCAATCCGCCCGACCAGTTGCGTGAGGTCGCCGCCAGGCGGCGCCGCGCCGCCTGCCGCCGCAGGCGCCTGCGCCAGCGCCGTCGCGGAAAACAGGACTGCCATGCCGATGGCAACCAGGGCGGACCAAACGGTCCGCATGCGACTGCACGTCGCCTTGAATCGACTCGTGTTCATGCCGCTCTCCATCCGCTGGGGTGCATCACTTGACCGTGTAACCGCGACCCTCGAGGCACGCCGCGCGCGCCTTGCCGTAGGTTGCCTGCTGCGACGACTGCGCTTGCTGTGCGCCCTGCTGAGACTGCTGGGCCTGCGCCGCGTTCTGCTTGCGGCTCGAGCTTCGTGCGACGGCGGCGCCGGCCGCTGCGCCGGCACCTGCATCGCCCCCGACCACTTCACCGACGACCGCGCCGCGCGCGGCGCCGCGGACTCCCGCACCCGGCGTCGTGCCGGTCGCGGTGGTGGCGGGCTTCGGAGCCGCAGCCGGCGCCGGGGCCGCCTTGGTCGGATCGTAGCCCGTCTGCTGCACCGCCCACTGGTGACACTCGTATTCGTCCTTCTTCTGCTTGTCGGGCGACTGGCCCTTGGCGGGATAGACGAACTGCTGCGCGAAGGCGTTACCGGCGAGCAGCGCCGCACACGCCGTGATGACAGCAGCCTTGCCTGCAAACGACTTCATTGTTTTCCTCGCGGGGTGAATTCGTACTTCGGTGCTGCGACGCATCGCTATTGCGCGGTCGCGCTGGTCTGCGGGCTGGCATCGCCGGCCACCGGCGGCGGCGGACGGGGATCGAAACTGCCGCCGAGCGCAAGGTTGAGGTTCACGCGCTGGACCAGCCGTTCCGCCTGGACCTTCACGAGGGAGGTTCGCGCCGCGTACAACGCGACGCTCTGCTGCAGCACGGCGCGCTGGTCGCCCGAACCGACGCGCAGGCGCGTCTGCGCGAGTTCCACGGCGCGCGCATTGCTTGCCACCGCACTGCCGAGGATACGCTCGCGCTCGTCGGCGGCGAAGGCCGCGGACAGCGCGGACTCGACTTCCGAGAACGCGCGCGATGCGACGCGTCCATAGTCGGCGATGGCGATCTTCTGCTCGGCGGTGCGGATCTCGACGTTCGCCTCGAGGGCCCAACCCCGGAAGATCGGCGCGGCCAGGTTCGCGCCGAGGCTGAACAGGGGGTAGTTCTGGTCCTGCAGCACGAATATGTCGCTCGACAGGCTGGAGACACCCGCCGTCAGCGCGATCTTCGGCAGTCGCGCGGCGTTCGCCTCGGCCACATTGTTGAAGGCTGCGGCGACGCGACGCTCCGCGGCGATCACGTCCGGCCGACGCTCGAGCAATTCCGACGGCAGGCCCACCGGCACCGCCGGCGGTTTCGCCGAGAGGGCCGCGGGCACCTCGAGCGCGGCGGCCGGATACCGCCCGACCAGCGTCTCGATCGCGCGCACCGCCTGCTGCTGCGCCAGCGCAAGTTGCCGCGCGGCATCGCGATACGTGTCGAGACCGGCCTGCGCCGTCACCACGTCGTACTCGTCGCCGCTGCCGATGCGCAGGCGGTCGCGTGCGAGGCCGAGGAACTGCTCCGTCGCGCGCACGATCTCGTCGGCCGTGGCGCGCTGCATGCGCGCCTCGGTCGCGAGGAACCAGCTCTTCGCCACCATCGCGGCGATCGACTGGCGCGCATATTCGGCATCCGCTTGCACCGACTCGAACTGGGCGCTTCCGGCCGCTGCCTGCGCGCGCGCGCGGCCCCAGATGTCGATTTCCCAGTTCGCGAAGAGGCGGACGCCGCTGACTCCGGAGTTGTCGCCGCCGAGCTTGCCGCCGCCGTGCGCCAGCAGGTCGACAGCCGGATAAAGGGTGGCGCCGGCAAGCTTGGCGTACCCCGCTGCCTGTTCGATTCGGCCGGCGGCAACCCGCAGGTCCGCGTTGTAGGCGAGGGCCTCGCGCACGAGCGCGTCGAGCTGCGGGTCGTTGTACGAAGCGAGCCACGCATCGGCAACCACACCGTCGATGCCGCCCGGCGACACCCACTTCTCCGGCGTCTTCACGTTCTGCATCGACTGCGACTGGATCTCCTTCGGCGCGGGCGGCGACTGCAATGCGCAGCCCGCCACCGCGAGCGCGATCGGCGTCAACAGGGCCGCAAGCGAGAGGCGCATCGGATCAGTGCAGCTTCAGGATGAGGAAGTCGAGCTTGGCGCCGACCCGCAGGATGACCTTGCGCAGGATATGGATGGCCCCTCCATGCTCTGTGTAGATCGCGCCCTGGCCGATCGCGCCTGCCGGCAGGAAGAGGTTGGCGTCCCGTTCAGCGATCGTGAGGCGAACCGGGAAGCGCCCCGGCGGCATCGGGCCCACTCCGGTCATCGGCAGTTGCGTCGTGTTGGGCACCTGGCCCTGGCCCTGCGCCCACACGATCGACTCAACGTTCGCCTTGATGATGCGGCCGGGATGCGCCTTCAGCGTGAACTCGGCATCGTTGCCTTCCTCGACCAGCTGCAACTCGTTCTGGTGGAACAAAGCGATGACCTGGTACTTCACCTCGACGAACGTCATCGCGGGCGTGATCGGGAACGCAGTCGTGAACGATCCCGGACGCAGCTGGACATTGGTCGGGTAGCCGTCCGCCGGGGCCACCACCGTCGTCTGCTCGAGTTCCCACTTGGCGTTGGCCAGCTGCGCGCGGATGTTCGCGACCGGCGCGTACTCGTCGTTGAACGTGCCCTTGCTGCGCTCCTTGAGCTGGCGCTCGCCCGCCAGTGCCTGCGTCTCGGCGGCGCGGGCCTGCGCGGCGGACGCGCGCGCCGTTTCCATCTGGGCTTCGAGTTCGGCGAGATCGGTCTGGGCCCTCTCGAGAGCGAACCGGTCGCCGGCCCCGGTGGCCACCAGTTCCCTGTTCTGCACGACGCGTGTCCGCGCCAGGTCGAGCCGGGACTGCACTTCCCGGATCTTCGCTTCGCTCTGCTGGATCGCCCCGCGCGCCTCGACGACCTTGCCCTGGGCACCGATCAGTTGCTCACCGAGTTCCCTCGAACCGGCGACGGCGCTCGCCAGTTGCGCCTCCAGCGACTTGACCGTCAGTTGATACGGCGTCGGGTCGATACGGAACAGCACGTCGCCCTTCTTCACCAGCCGGTTCGGCTCGATCGGCACGTCGATCACGCGGCCGCGCACCTGCGGCACGATGTTGATGACGTACTTGATCACGCGCACGTCGGCGCTCGACGGCGCGACGACGTTGAGCGCGAGCACCAGCGCCGTCAGCGCGACGACGGGAATGATCACCACGATGACCTGGGTGGCCGTGTTCCACGGCAGCCACTTCATCTTGATGAAGATGAACCAGACGATCGCGGCGTAGATGCCGAGCAGCAGGACTTCCATCAGGCACTCCGCGTCTGGACGACGGCGGCCGGCGCCGCTTCGATCGGTCGCGCCCCGCCGGTCGCGAGTTCGTCGCGCAGCGAACGCAGCGACGGTGTCAGCGCACCTCGCGCCGAGATGGCGTCAAGTTCGGCGCGCAGCTGCCTAAGCTCGGCCTCGGGCAGTTCGCCCTTCCGCCATCTTTCCGCGAGCTCGACGAAGTAGTCGTCGTGCATCTCCGTGCCGTACGCGAGTTTGTAGCCGACCGGCTTCGTGTATGCCCACAGCCAGGCGAGCGGCCACAGCAGTCCGCCGAACACGAGCGAGAGCAGGCACAGTGTCTGGATGGCCTTGCGCTGCGGGTGGTGGTTCTTGTGCGCGATCTTCTCGGGCATCACGTGCACGATCCAGAACAGCGTGATCCCGACGGCCGGCACGAGGAAGATCACGATCCACGCCAGCACGTTGGCCGCCGTATCCAATGTTTCGCCGCTGAGGAACGATGCGGCGGCCGGGCCCGGCGCGAGAAACCCCGCCGCCAGTCCCGCCACCGCCATGGCGCGCAGCGCCATCGCGCCCGGTGCTGGCGTGCGGCAGTCGCCGCGCCTCGTACTCGTCATTCGATTCATGATCGACAGCGCGCTTGGGCGCTCTTTCCCCGTCTCGGCCGATGGTGACCGCGCCCCCCCGCCGCGTCTTAGCAAATCTGGACAGCCCGCGCTTCGCCGAGGCAGTGCCTTGAGCGAGCGCAGGGGTGCCTTGGCGTACCTCGAGTCGCGTACTCAGGCTGCCGTCGCGTTCTCTCCATTGCGAACGCTGCGTCGCCACTGGCCGGGCGTTGTTCCGGACCAGCGCCGGAACGTGCGCATGAACGGCGTGACCGCAGCGTAACCGAGCGTCGCCGCGATGTCGTCGAGGTGGGCGTTGGAGTTGGACAGCAGGTCCCGGGCGATGTCGAAGCGAACCTCGTCGAGCACGCGCTGGAAAGTCGTGCCTTCGGCCTTCAGGCGGCGGTTGAGGGTCCTGCGATGCATCGACAGCATCTGGGCCAGGTCGTCTCCCGAGTGCCGGTTCTCCAGCATCAGCCGCCTCAGCCCACGGTAGATCTGCTGCATGAAATCCGGCGCGCCCGCGCCGCGTGCGGCCTGCTCGCAGCGGCGATAGGCCTGCGGATCGGAGTCCGGCACCCTACGCTCGAGGTCCCTCGCCGGAAATCGCAGGACACTGCTCTCGGCGTCGAACCGCGGCACGACCTTGAAGAAAGCCCGGTGCTGGGCGACGTCGTGAGGTTTCGCGTGAGGCAGGAACACCTCGTACGGCTTCCAGGTCGGCCCGCACAGTTCGAGCATGATGTTCATCCCGGTCGCCAGCGCGGCATCGCAAACCTGCGCGACGCCCGCTCCCGCCGCGTGATACGGGGCGTACCCCAGATCGACGTAGTCGCCGCGCTTCAGCAGGAACGCGAGCCCGCCTTCGCTGTTCAGGTGCTGATAGACAGTCAAGGCTTCGAGCGCAAGTCCGACCGTGGCTGAGTTGCGCACGAGTTCGCCCACGAGTCCCAGGTCGGCCAGGTGAAGCAGCCGGCCGGCTAGCAGACCGATGTGCTCGCATCCCGTGGTTCGGGCGGAGCGGTCCAGCATGCGCGCGAGCGCCGCATACGGGATCCGGTTGTCGGGATGGTCCAGCGCCGAGCGATCGAGTCCTGCATCGAGCAGCACCGCCTCGGGTTCCCCACCGAGCTGCACGATCAACTGTGGAAGCGCGACGAATCCCCCGACCCGCTGGGCCCAGGGCCGGCCGACCTCGGGCGCGGGGACCCAAGCGTCCGTACTAGGCATGTCCACCGTACGTCCCTTTGCAGTTCTGCTTCTATAGAGGCTCGAAGGAAATCGCCGTTCCACGTTGCGGGCCGTCAACGATTAGCAATTCTAGACAACTACGCACTCCACCTCGGACGAACACGTTCGAGACCGCGCTTCACCGCTTGTCAAGAAGGGCGAAGACACGTGATCCGGAATGGCGGATGGTCACGCAGTCTGCCGGCGCGGGAACGACGTCCGAGACC
>CAYGXL010000147.1:0-6732 GCA_964353935.1 uncultured Burkholderiaceae bacterium
AAGGTGTGCAGGCTGGTGCCGCCGCCGATGTTCGGGTGCTTCGCGATGAAGTCGACGACCGCGCGCACCTCCGGCTCCGACGTCGGATACGGACCCGCGCCGAACTGCTCGTGCTCCTGCCGCCAGTTCGACGGGAAGTTGCGGTTCAGGTCCAGGCCCTGTGCAGATCCGGTCACTCGGATCGACACGCCGTCGTAGTTCTCGACCCGGCCCTCGGGCAGCACGCGGTAGTAGTCGCCGCCCGGCGGATCGAGCGGATCGCGGCGCACGAGCAGCTGCGGTTGCAGCGGGTGCTTCTTCCACGGCCCGTTGGGATCGGCGATCCGCATCTGGAGGATCCGGCCGTCGCCGTCGATGTCTTCCGACACGAGCCCCTCGACTGGCTCCTCGTCGAACGGATAGCGGCGCGTCGACGAGCGCACGTGCTTCGGCCTGTCCGCCATCGCCCACTCGGCGCCGTCCGGATTGATGCGCGGGCAGATGTAGAACGCGCGCGAGTCGAGCGCGCGGCGGATGTCGGCGTCGCCGTCCTTTCCCTTCAGCATCCAGTCGATGAAGTACAGGCACGCGGTCGACGCGGTCAGCTCGACCGAGTGGATGTTGCCGTCGATCCAGTACGCGGGCTTGTCCTGCGCCGGGCCGGTCGCGCCGTTCGTCAGCGTCACGAGCGGAATGTCGCGGCCTTCGTGGCTGCGCCCGATCGACTCGACCGCGACGTGGCCGGGATGCTCGGCGGCGAAGCCGCGCAGCAGCGCCATCAGGTCGTCGTAACGATAGAAGCGTGAGTAGTCGATGGCGGGCATGGCGTCGCGGGGCTCGATGAGAGGGCGCCATCATAGATTCATGGCAGCGTGCGACAGCCGCTGCCTGGCGGCCACGCCACTGCGCGAGCACTCTCCCTCGCCTCGTATCATGCGGCGCATGCCAGACGCTCACGAACGGGGACCGGGCGACAGCACCGCGCTGAAGGGCAAGCGCGGGCTGCGCCGGCTGATGAACGCCACGCGCTACTCGATCGACGGCCTCGCCGCGGCGTGGCGGCACGAGGAAGCCTTCCGCCAGGAACTCCTGGTGTGCGCCGTGCTGGTGCCGGTGGCGATCCTGCTGCCGCTCGCCGCTGTCGAGAAGGTCCTGCTGATCGGCTCGCTGCTGCTGGTGCTGCTCGTCGAACTGCTGAACACGGCGATCGAGGTGGCGGTCGACCGCGACAGCGTCCGGATCGACCCGCTCGGCAAGCGCGCCAAGGACTACGGCAGCGCCGCGGTGACGATCGTGCTGCTGATCGCCGGCATGACCTGGGTCACGATCCTCGGTTCGCACTATCTCTGAGCGGTTCGCCGCGCTGCCGTAAAATTCGCGGCTTAACGGGCAGCCGGCACGAAGGACGAGGGCGCGATGGCAGCGGGCATCTACAAGACGACGATCCGATCGCTGCCGTTCGTGTACCGCGGCAAGGTGCGCGACAGCTACGCGGTCGGCGACGACAAGCTGCTGATCGTCACGACCGACCGGCTGTCGGCGTTCGACGTCGTGATGAGCCAGCCGATCCCGGACAAGGGACGCGTGCTCAACGCGATGTCGAACTTCTGGTTCGAGAAGCTCTCGGACGTGATCGGCAATCACCTGACCGGCATCGCTCCCGAGAGCGTGGTGGCGCCGGACGAGGTCGACCAGGTGCGGGGCCGCGCGGTGGTCGCGATGCGGCTGAAGCCGATTCCCGTCGAGGCCGTCGTGCGCGGCTACCTGATCGGCTCCGGGTGGAAGGACTACCAGCGCACCGGCGAAGTGTGCGGCATCGAGCTGCCGCGCGGGCTGCAGATGGCGAGCAAGCTGCCGGAACCCATCTTCACTCCGGCGAACAAGGCCGAGCTCGGCACGCACGACGAGAACATCAGCTTCGACCGGATGAAGGAAATCGTCGGCGCCGAGATGGCCTTCCGGATCAGCAGCGTGAGCCTCGCGCTCTACCGGGCCGCGGCCGAATACGCGGCTACGCGCGGCATCATCATCGCCGACACCAAGTTCGAGTTCGGGCTCGACAAGGACGGCAACCTGCGCCTGATGGACGAGGTCCTCACGGCCGACTCGTCGCGCTTCTGGCCGGCCGACGAGTACTCGGTGGGGCAGTCGCCGCCGTCGTTCGACAAGCAGTTCGTCCGCGACTGGCTCGAGCGGCAGCCGTGGGACAAGGCGCCGCCGCCGCCGGCGCTGCCCGCCGACGTGATCGCAAAGACCGCGGACAAGTACCGCGAGGCGCTGCGCCGGATCACCGGCAAGGAACTCGATTAGCGCAGCAACTGGCGGAGCCGCGCGCCGCGCCTCCGCTCGCTACAATCGCGCCTTTTCCGGCGGACCGCGCATCGTGATGCGGCCGCCGAACGGCCACCCACAATGACATCTCGCAGCGGTTCGGCGTCGATCGGCGTCGTCATGGGCTCCAACTCCGACTGGGACGTGATGCAGCACGCCTGCACGATCCTGAAGGAGTTCGGCGTTTCGTTCGAGGCGAAGGTGCTGTCGGCGCACCGCATGCCGGACGAAATGTTCGCGTACGCCGAGAGCGCGCGCGAGCGCGGCCTCGAAGCCATCATCGCCGGCGCCGGCGGCGCGGCGCACCTGCCGGGCATGCTGGCGTCCAAGACCGTCATTCCGGTGCTCGGCGTGCCGATCCCGTCCAAGTACCTGCGCGGCGAGGACTCGCTGCTGTCGATCGTGCAGATGCCGCGCGGCGTCCCGGTGGCGACCTTCGCCATCGGCGAGGCCGGCGCCTCGAACGCGGCGCTGTTCGCGATCGCGATGCTCGCGACCGGCGACGGTGACCTCGCGATGAAGCTCGCCCAGTTCCGCGCCACGCAGACGGAGAAGGCGCGCAACATGACATTGCCGCTCTGAGCGCACAGGGGCGCGGCATGCGCGGCGCGGCGATTCCTCCCGGTTCCTGGCTCGGACTGCTCGGCGGCGGGCAGCTGGGCCGCATGTTCTGCATGGCCGCGCAGTCGCTCGGCTACAAGGTCTGCGTGCTCGATCCCGGAGCGGACAGCCCGGCGGGCGCGGTGGCCGACGATCACATCGCGCGGGACTACCTCGACCGCACCGGACTGGCGGAACTCGCCGCGCGTTGTCGCGCCGCGACGACCGAGTTCGAGAACGTCCCTGCCGCGGCGCTTTCGTTCCTTGCCGAGCACTGCAACGTCAGCCCTGAAGCCTCCAGCGTCGCGATCGCGCAGGACCGGATCGCCGAGAAGCGCTTCGTCGCGTCGTGCGGCATCGATGTCGCGCCTCACGCGGTGATCGAACGCGTGGAGGACTTCGATGCGCTCGACCCGGCGCTGCTGCCCGGCATCCTGAAATCCGCGCGCCTCGGCTACGACGGCAAGGGGCAGGAACGCGTGGCCACCGTCGACGACGCGCGCGCCGCCTGGGAGCGCATGGGCCGCGTGGCCTGCGTGCTCGAGCAGCGCCTGGCGTTGCATCTGGAAGTGTCTGTCGTCGTGTGCCGCGGCCGCGACGGCGCCACCGCCACGTTTCCGGTCGCCGAGAACGAGCACCGCGGCGGCATCCTCGCCGTGTCCATCGCTCCGGCGCGGGTGGAGGACGCCCTCGCGCAACGTGCGTGTTCCGCCGCCGTGACGATCGCCGGGCGGATGAACTACGTCGGCGTGCTGTGCGTCGAGTTCTTCGTGCTCGCCGACGGGCGGCTGCTGGTGAACGAGATCGCGCCGCGCCCGCACAACTCCGGCCACTACACGATCGACGCCTGCGTCACCAGCCAGTTCGAGCAGCAGGCGCGCGTGATGGCGGGCCTGCCGCTGGGCGACACCACGCAGGCGATGCCGTCGGTGATGCTGAACGTCCTCGGCGACGCCTGGTACGACGGCGAGTCGCAGCGCGAGCCCGACTGGTCGTCGGTCTTGGCCGTGCCGGGCGCGAAGCTGCACCTGTACGGCAAGCGCGAGGCGCGGCGCGGCCGCAAGATGGGCCACGTGACCTGCGTGGCACCGACGCTCGACGAAGCGCTCGCGCGGGCCAATCGCGTCGCGGCCGTCCTCGGCATCGAAGGCGCGCGCTGACATGGACGCGCCGACCGTCGACTCCGCGCGCATCGCGCAGGCCGTCGAGGCGCTGAAGCGGGGCGGCCTCGTCGCGGTGCCGACCGAGACCGTGTACGGACTGGCCGCGGACGCGTGCAACGAGGCCGCGGTGCGCGCGATCTTTGCCGCCAAAGGCCGCCCGGCGGATCATCCGGTGATCGTGCACGTCGCCGACGCGAGCGCGATCGACGACTGGGCGCGCGATGTCCCCGATTCGGCGCGCGCGCTCGCCGCCGCCTTCTGGCCCGGACCGCTGACGCTGGTCCTGAAGCGCAGCCCGCGGGCTCTCGACGTCGTCACCGGTGGCCAGGACACGGTGGGCCTGCGCTGCCCGGCGCATCCGTGGGCGCGCGCGCTGCTGCAGGCCTTCGGCGGCGCGCTGGCGGCGCCGAGCGCGAACCGCTTCGGGCAGTTGAGCCCGACGACGGCGGGGCACGTCCGCGCCGCTCTCGGCGAGAAGCCGGCGGGCGCGTTGGACCTGATCCTCGACGGCGGCGCCTGCCCGGTCGGCATCGAGTCCACCATCGTCGATCTGTCCGGCGCGCAGCCCGCCCTGCTGCGGCCGGGCTCGATCACGCGCCTCGCGCTCGAACAGGTGCTGGGCACGCCCGTAGCCGAGCCGGCCGGCGACGCGCCGCGCGCGCCGGGCCGGCTCGAACGGCACTACGCGCCGCGCACGCCGCTCGAGGTCGTGCCGGTCGATCGGCTCGGCAGCCGGCTGGCGGCGCTGTTCCACCTGCGCGTGGCGGTGCTCGCGCCGGCCGCGGTGCTGCACACGCTGCGCGCGCAGCCGGCCGTGCAAGTCGCGGCCTCGGAGGATGCTGAGGTGTATGCAAGGGAGCTCTACGCGAACCTGCACGAGCTCGACCAGGCCGGGGTCGAGCGGATCGTGGTCTCAGCGCCGCCTGATGGCGGCGAGTGGACGGCGGTCCACGACCGCTTGCGTCGTGCGCAGGCGGGGAGCCGGTCTCGCTAGGACTCGACGCGCTTGCCGCGGAACATGCCGCCGCCTTGCAGCAGGATCAGTTCGGTGCCCTTGCCGGCGTCGTCGCGGACCACCCTTAGCAGCAACTCGGTCACCTCGGTGTAGTAGTCGCCGCGCGAATCCTGCTTCAGCGGAAACCGGCCCTGGCCGGTGGCCTGGCCGTACAGCGCCTCGCCGTCGAGCAGCAGGGCGATCTCGAAGTTCTCGCGCAACCGGTAGCGCCCGACGGCGGACTGCGCGCGTTCGAGGTCGAGCGCGACCGGTCGCGCCGTTTCACGCAGCGCCGCTCCCGGTGCGAGCAGGTGGAACGCGATGTCGTCGAAGCCGCCGAAGGCATCCGCGAGGACGAGCGCGGCGCGGCGCTGCTGCGGGTCGATCACGAGCGAAGAAGAGAATCCGCCGGTCATGCCGTTGTGGAACACCCACGGCGCAACGCTCTCGGGCCGCTTGAGCACGAACCACGCGGTCGCCATCGTCAGGCGATCGCTGACGACGCGTTGCGGCTGCGTCGAGGCCACGAGCGCGCGCTTCAGCGTGTCGGGTGCGTCCTTCGGCACGTCGCCCAGCATCGCGCGCGCGAACCGGGCCATGTCCTCGGGCGTCGACCGGATCGCGCCGACACCGCCGAAGCGCGCCGGAAAGTCCCACGCGGCGGTGTCGCGCCCGAACGAGGTGTGCCCGGTGATCAGCCGGCGGTTCTCGGACACGACGGTGTCCTTCATGCCGAGCGGCGCGAGCACGCGCTCGGTCAGCAACGCGTCGTACGGCTGGCCGGTGCGCCGACCGAGGATGTCGGACAGCAGCATGAACGCCCAGTTCGAATACGCGTGCTGCTCGCCGGGCGGATGGCTCAGCGTCAGCTGCGAGAGGCCTTCGACGACCAGCTTCTCGTCGACGTTGGCATAGGGATTCAGCGGTGAGGCCGGGCGCATGCCGGGCGGCAGCGCCGGGAGGCCGGACGTGTGCGTCACGAGGTCGCGCAGCGTCACCTCGAGGCCCTCGAAGCGCGGCATCGTCACGCCCGCCGGCAGGTGCTGCTGCACGGTGTCGTCGAGAGATATCTCCTTGCGCTCGGCCATTTCCGACAGCAGCACGCCGGTGAACGCCTTCGAGATCGAGCCGATCTCGAAGCGGTAGCCGGGCGACGCCGGAAACGAGCGCGCGGTCGAGGCGCAGCGGTCGGCGCGCTGCTCGGTGAACCCGCCATTCGGCTGGCCGGCGATGCGCATGGCGACCACGCACACGCCGCTGCGGTCACCGTCGATGCGCGCCGCGAGGACGCGGTCGACCCCGGCGTCCGGCGCTCCGTGCGCCGTCGCGGAGGCGAGAACCAGCGCGAGGAGCGGAGCGATCCGCACGGTCAGAAGAACGCCTGGATGCCGGTCTGCGCGCGGCCGAGGATCAGCGCGTGGATGTCGTGCGTGCCTTCGTAGGTGTTGACCACCTCGAGGTTCAGCATGTGGCGCGCGACGCCGTACTCGTCGCTGATGCCGTTGCCGCCGAGCATGTCGCGCGCGAGCCGCGCCACGTCGAGCGCCTTGCCGCACGAGTTGCGCTTCATGATGCTGGTGATCTCGACCGAAGCCGTGCCTTCGTCCTTCATGCGGCCGAGCCGCAGGCAGCCCTGCAGCGCCAGCGTGATCTCGGTCTGCATGT
>CAYGXL010000148.1:0-2443 GCA_964353935.1 uncultured Burkholderiaceae bacterium
TTCCTGCCGGTGTTCACGCTCGAGGCGCAGGAAGGGCGGCTGTTCGCGCCGCTCGCCTACACGAAGACCTTCGCGATGCTCGGCGGCGCGATCGTGTCGGTGACGCTGCTGCCGATGCTGATGGTGTACCTGATCCGCGGCCGCATCCTGCCGGAGGCGAAGAACCCGCTGAACCGGTTCCTGATCGCGTCGTACCGGCCCGTCATCGCGGGCGTGCTGCGCTTCCGCTGGCTGACCGTGATCGCCGCCGCCGTCATCGCGGCCGTGTCGCTGTGGCCCGCTTCGAAGCTGGGCAGCGAGTTCATGCCGACCCTGAACGAAGGCACGCTGTTCTACATGCCCACCTCGCTGCCCGGCATGTCGGTGACGAAGGCGGCCGAACTCGTGCAGCTGCAAAACCGCATCATCAAGAGCTTTCCGGAGGTCGAGTCGGTCATCGGCAAGGCCGGGCGCGCCGGCAGCGCGACCGATCCGGCGCCGCTCGAGATGTTCGAGACGGTGATCAACCTGAAGCCCGAGGCCGAGTGGCGACCCGGCATGACGACCGACAAGCTGATCGCCGAGCTGGACAAGGCGCTGCAGTTCCCCGGCGTGTCGAACAGCTGGACGATGCCGATCCGTGCCCGCATCGACATGCTGTCGACCGGCATCCGGACGCCGATCGGCATCAAGGTGTTCGGCTCCAACCTGGACGACATGGAGCGCGTGTCGCGCGAGATCGAGGCCGTGGTCAAGAACGTGCCCGGGACCACCAGCGCGTACGCTGAACGCCTGACGGGCGGCTTCTACCTCGACATCGAGCCCGACCGCGCGGCGCTCGCGCGCTACGGCGTTTCGGTCGGGCAGTTGCAGGACGTGATCGCCACCGCGCTCGGCGGCGAGGTGATCACGACGACCATCGAGGGCCGGGCGCGCTTCGGCGTCATCGTCCGCTACCCGCGCGACGCGCGCAGCAGCCCGGAGGCGATCGAGCGCGAAGTGCTGGTGCGCATCGAGGGCGAGATGGGCAAGCCCGCGCGCATGGTTCCGCTCGGGCAGGTGGCGCGCGTGTCGGTGAAGCAGGGCGCGCCGGTGATCCGCACCGAGAACGCGCTGCTCTCCGCCTACATCTACGTCGACATCCGCGACCGCGACATCGGCGGCTACGTCCGTGAGGCGCAGCAGGCCGTGCGCGAGAACGTCAACTTCCTGCCGGGCATGTACGTCACGTGGAGCGGCCAGTTCGAGTATCTGGAACGCGCGGTCGACAAGCTGAAGCTCGTGGTCCCCCTGACGCTGGTGATCATCTTCGTGCTGCTCTACCTGTCGCTGAAGAGCACGACGGACGCGCTGATCGTGATGCTGTCCGTGCCGTTCTCGCTGGTCGGCGGTGTCTGGTACCTCTGGGCGCTCGGCTACAACATGAGCGTCGCGGTCGCGGTCGGCTTCATCGCGCTCGCTGGCGTGGCGGCCGAAACCGGGGTCGTGATGCTCGTCTACCTGAACAACGCCTGGCAGGAGACCAAGGCGCGCTGCGCGGCCGAAGGGCGCAGGCCGACGATGCGCGACCTCGCGGACGCGACCGCCGCCGGTGCCGTGGAGCGCGTGCGACCGAAGGTCATGACCGTGGTGACGACCATTGCCGCGCTGGTTCCGATCATGTGGAGCACCGGCACCGGCAGCGAGGTGATGCGACGGATCGCGGCGCCGATGGTCGGCGGCATGATCTCGTCGACGCTGCTCACGCTGATCGTGATCCCGGCCATCTACATGCTCGTGAAGGCGCGGCAGGTGGGGACGGCGACCGCGCCGAACGAGCCTGTAGCATCGGCCCCGTGAGCCGGTTCCTCGATCCCTCGATCTTCCGGGGCGACGCGCGTCGGGCGTACCTGGTCATCGGCCTGGTCCCGTTCGGACTGATCGGCGTCGGGATGTTCCTGCAGCACGTGATCGGCCTCGATCCGTGTCCGCTGTGCATCTTCCAGCGCATCGCCTACTTCTTCGTCGGCGCGTTCGGCCTGCTCGCCGCGGCGCTGGCGCCGCGCCGCGCGGCGCGTGGCGCCGGGGTGTTGATGCTGCTCGCCGCGCTGACGGGCACGGGGATCGCCGGCTGGCACGTCTGGCTTCAGATGAATCCGGAAAGCCTGTCGTGCGGACCGGGGCTCGAGATCATGCTGGAGAACTTCCCGCTGACGCAGGTCCTGCCGCGCGTGTTCAAGGGCAGCGGCGACTGCGCTCAGGCGGGCTGGACGCTGCTGGGCCTCGGCATCGCCGACTGGTCGCTGCTCTGGTTCACGGTGCTCTCGCTCGCCTCGATCGCAAGCTTCTTCCAGCCGTTGACGCGGAGGTAGCCGCGCCCGTGGCGCGCGCCGTGCGCCTGCCGCGCGGGTAACGCCCGTTCCCGCAGAGCCGGCACCCACTGAGAACGCTGCCCGCATCGCGCCTTTCCAGGCGCCCTGCCCGC
>CAYGXL010000148.1:2543-6679 GCA_964353935.1 uncultured Burkholderiaceae bacterium
TTCGAGCCGGACAGCCTCGTGGTCAAGCAGGGCGAGACCGTGCGCCTGCTGGTGACCAACGATGGAAAGCTGAAGCACGAACTGGTGATCGGAACGAAGCCCGTGCTCGAAGAGCACGCTGCGCTGATGAAGAAGTTCCCGAACATGGAGCACGACGAGCCGTACATGGTGCATGTCGCTCCAGGCAAGACGGGCGAGATCGTCTGGACGTTCAACCGCGCGGGCGAGTTCCACTTCGCGTGCCTGATCGCCGGCCACTACGCGGCGGGCATGACCGGGCGGATTCGCGTCGAAGCCCGCAATGCGCCCGGCAGCGTCCGCCGAAGCGAGTGACCTGGGCGCCGGGGCGTCCTCGCTAGACTAGCCCGATGCACATCTGCGTCATCGGCGCCGGCGTCGTCGGACTGACGACCGCGTACTTCCTGCAGAGCGAGGGACACGGCGTCACCGTCGTCGACCGAGAGCCAGGCCCCGGCCTCGGCGCCAGCGGCGGCAATGGCGCGCAGCTCTCGTATGCATTCGTCGCGCCGCTGGCCGACGCCTCGATCCCGGCGAAGCTCCCCGGCCTGCTGCTGTCACGCCACGCGCCGTTGAAGATCCACCCGCGCGCGGACCGGTCGCAACTGCGGTGGGCGCTGCAGTTCCTGAAGTGCGCCAACACGAAAGCCGCCCGCGAGACGACCGAGGCGCTGCTGAAGCTGTCGGCGCTGTCGCGCGAGTTCATCGAACCGCTGATCGAGGGCGAGCGCATCGAGTGCGACTTCTCGCGCGGCGGCAAGCTGGTGGTGTATCCGGACGCCGCGTCGCTCGACGCGGCGCGCTCGCAGGTGACCTACCAGGCGGCGCTCGGCGCGCGCGGGCAGCAGGTGCTGACGGCCGCGCAGTGTGTCGAGCGCGAGCCGGCGATCGCGGGCTACGCCGACAGGATCGGCGGCGGGGTGTGGACGCGCAACGAGGCCGCTGCCGACTGCGGCGCCTTCTGCACGCAGGTCGCGGAACTGCTGGCGCGTCGTGGCGCCCGGTTCGTCTACGGACGGACGGTGACGCGCATCGACCGTGAAGACGGCCGCGTGCGTGCGCTGGTGACCGACGCGGAGCCGCTGCGGGCAGACGCCTACGTGCTGGCGGCCGGCGACGGCGCTGCGGAACTCGGCAAGAGCGTCGGCCTCGAGTTGCCGATCCTGCCGCTCAAGGGCTACTCGATCACGGTGAAGCCCGAGCGCGGCGCGGTCCTGCCGCGCGCTTCGATCACCGACATCCGCCGCAAGATCGTGTTCGCGCCGCTCGGGGATCGCGTTCGCGTGGCGGGTTTCGTCGAGATCGGGAACGACGACCGCTCGATTCCGCCGGCGCGGATCAGCGCGCTGATGGAAGCGACGCGCGAGATCCTCGGGTATTCGGTGATCGACGGCGACATCCAGCCCTGGGCGGGACTGCGGCCAGCGACCCCCAGCGGCCGGCCGATCATCGGGCGCTTTGCGCTGCAGAACCTGTTCCTCAACGTGGGGCACGGCGCGCTGGGCTGGACCCTGGCAGCGGGCAGCGCGCGCCTCGTGTGCGACGCCGTCGCCAAGCGCGCTCCTACAATCGCGCTGGCGCCGTACCAGCTGGGCGTCCAGGAGCTTCCCCATGCACAACGACTCCCACCTACTGCACCGCCAGCTGCGCGGTAACTACCCGCTCGCCGCGAGCGCCTCCGGCTGCTGGATCACCGACGCGGCCGGCAGGAAGTACCTCGACGCCTCCGGCGGGGCTGCCGTCTCGTGCCTGGGGCACGGCCACCCGGACGTGCTCGCCGCGATGCACGCGCAGATTGACCGGATCGCCTACGCGCACACGAGCTTCTTCTCGACCGAAGTGGCGGAACAGCTGGCCGACGCGCTGATCGCCACGGCGCCGGCGGGAATCTCGCACGTCTACCTCGTGTCCGGCGGCTCCGAAGCGGTCGAGGCGGCGCTGAAGCTCGCGCGCCAGTACTTCGTCGAGAAGGGCGAGCCGCAGCGCTCGCGATTCATCGCGCGCCGCAACAGCTATCACGGCAACACCCTCGGCGCGCTCGCCGTCGGCGGCAACGCCTGGCGGCGCCGGCAGTTCGCGCCGCTGCTGATCGACGTCGAACACGTGGCGCCGACCTACGCCTACCGGGACCAGCGCGCGGACGAAACCGGCGAGCAATATGGCGCGCGCCTGGCGCAGGAGTTCGAGGACACGGTCGAGCGCATCGGCGGCGAAAACGTCATCGCGTTCGTGGCCGAGACGGTCGGCGGGGCCACCAGCGGTGCGCTGACGCCGCCGACCGGCTACTTCAAGCGCATCCGCGAGATCTGCGATCGCCACGGGATCCTGCTGATCCTCGACGAGGTGATGTGCGGCATGGGCCGCACGGGGACGCTGCACGCCTGCGAGCAGGAAGGCGTCGCGCCCGACCTGATGGCGATCGCCAAGGGGCTCGGCGGCGGCTACCAGCCGGTGGGCGCGGTGCTGATCGGGCAGACGATCATCGACGCCATCGGGGCGGGCACCGGGTTCTTCCAGCACGGGCACACGTACATCGGCCACCCGGTGGCCTGCGCCGCGGCGCTTGCCGTGCAGCGGGTGCTGGCGCGGGACGGGCTGGTGGAGCGCTGCGCCGCCCAGGGCCGGCGCCTGCGCGAAGCGCTCGACGAGGCATTCCGCGAGCACCCTTACGTCGGAGACCTGCGGGGGCGTGGCCTCTTCCAGGCGATCGAGCTCGTGGCCGACCGTGGCACCAAGGCGCCGTTCGACCCGAAGCTGAAGGTCAATGCCCGGATCAAGAAGGCCGCGATGGAACTCGGCCTGATGACCTATCCGATGGGCGGAACCATCGACGGCGCGCGGGGCGACCACGTGCTGCTGGCGCCGCCGTTCATCATCGGCGACGACGAGCTGGACCTCGTCATCGAGCGGCTGGTCGAGGCAGTCGACGCCTCGATGGCCGCCATCCGGGCCGACCGGGTATAAGCCCGGAGCGGGCTCGCCTTGCGTGCGGTGCCGGCCGGGCGTAACGTCACCGGTTCCCAGCAGTCGTCCGAAAAAGAGGAGAAGGTCCGATGAAGTTTTTCCGGGTTTCGATGTGCACCGCCGCGTTCGCCGCGGCGTTCGCGGTGACGGCCACGCTGCCGCAGGTGGCGAGCGCGCAGCAGCAGAAGTTCATCACCATCGGCACCGGTGGCGTCACGGGGGTGTACTACCCCGCGGGCGGCGCGATCTGCCGCCTCGTGAATCGTGATCGCGCCAAGCACGGCTTGCGCTGCTCGGTCGAGTCGACCGGCGGCTCCGTGGCCAACGTGAACCTGCTGAAGTCGGGCGAGATCGAGTTCGGCGTCGCGCAGTCGGACGTCCAGTTCAACGCGTCCAAGGGCCAGGGCCAGTTCCAGAAGGACGGCGCGATCGGCGACCTGCGCGCGGTGTTCGCGCTGCATCCGGAGCCCTTCACGGTGGTCGCCCGCAAGGAAGCGAACATCGCCAGGTTCGAGGACTTCAAGGGCAAGCGCTTCAACGTCGGCAACCCGGGCTCGGGCACGCTGGCGTCGATGAACGAGCTGCTCGGCGCGATGGGCTGGAAGATGAGCGACTTCGGCCTGGCGTCCGAGCTGCGCCCGGATGAGCACGGCCCGGCGCTGTGCGACGGCAAGATCGACGGCTTCTTCTACGCCGTCGGCCACCCGTCCGCCAACATCCAGGACCCGACCACCATCTGCGGCGCCAAGCTGGTGTCGCTGACCGGCCCGGCCGTCGACAAGCTGGTCAAGGAGCGGCCGTACTACGCGGTCGCGACGATCCCCGGCGGCATGTACCCGAACAACCCGCAGCCGACGACCACCTTCGGCGTGCAGGCGACCATCGTCAGCTCGGCCAAGGTGCCGGCCGACGTCGTCTACACGATCGTGAAGACGGTGTTCGACAACCTCGACGAGTTCAAGAAGCTGCATCCGGCCCTTGCGAACCTGAAGCCGGAAGACATGATCAAGAACGGCCTGTCGGCGCCGCTGCACGAAGGCGCCGTCAAGTTCTACAAGGAGAAGGGCTGGATCAAGTAGGCGGCTGACGGCGGGCGCGCGCGCCCGCCCGCGAGTAAAGTTCGACGGGCGGCAGGTCCCTGACTTGCCGCCCGT
>CAYGXL010000149.1:0-6655 GCA_964353935.1 uncultured Burkholderiaceae bacterium
GCGCTCGGGGATGAGCGCTTCGGAGCGGCCGTGCGCGCTCATGGGACGACCCTCGCTGTGCGCTCGGGGATGAGCGCTTCGGAGCGGCCGTGCGCGCTCATGCGCTCACCTCTCGTGGAGCGGTCTTCGCGCGCGCGGTGACGCCGACGCGCATCGCCGTGAGCAGCGACGCGGCCTGCAGGACCGCCACGGCCGTCAATGCAGCATTGAACCGGCCGGCGTCGAGCAGCGGACCAAAGAACAGGGGCGACAGCGCGAGGCCCGTGTCCAGCCCCGAGTAAACGAAGCCGTAGACGCGGCCGAACGACGCCTTGCCGAACTGGCTCGTCGCCGCGCGCCGCACCAGCAGGTCGCGGTTCGGTCCGGCGGTTCCCACGCCGAATCCCATGATCGCCATCATCGGCAGCAGCAGGGATGACGACACCCACCCGCTCGCCAGCAACAACGCCATCGCAGCCGCGAGTCCCAGCGCCACCGCGATGACGCGCTCGTTGTGCTCACTCCGCGTAGCGAGAAAGCCGCCGGCGATCGTCCCGACCGCGCTGCCGGCGAGATAGGCGGTCAGGCCCGCCGTGGCGAGCACCAGCGACACGCCGTAGACATTGCCGAGGATTGCAGGCGCGAAGTTCTGCAGGATCCCGAACGCAGAGGTCGTCAGGAAGAAGAACGCGAAACACAGCCACACGGCGGGAGACGCGAGAAACGCGAGCTGGTGCGCGGGAACCAGCTTGCTCGCCTCGTGCGCCGGGGCAACCACCTCCGCCGCCGCATCGTCGAGCGCGCCGCGGCGCCACCACAGGATGGCGAGCACGACCGCGCCGACACCGGCGGCGGCAAACCCCGCGGCGTGCCAGCCCGCGGTCGCCGCGATGCCCGCCATGAACACCGGCGCGATCGCCCAGCCGAGGTTTCCGGAAAGTCCGTGCACCGAAAAGGCGTGGCCGAGGCGAGGCTGGGCGACGCGGCGGTTCAGCAGAGTGAAGTCCGCCGGATGAAAGATGCTGTTCCCGCACCCCGCCACCGCCGCCGCGAGCATCAGCATCGGATACGTCGTGGCCACGCCGAGCACGATGCCGGAGAGCGCGAGCATGCCGATGCCGGCGAACAGCACCGGCCGCGCGCCGATGCGGTCGACGACGAATCCGGCCACGGCCTGCCCCACTCCGCTCACGACGAAGAAGACGGTCATCAGCATGCCGGCTTCCGTGTAGCTGAGTGAAAAGTCCTTCATCAGCCACGGGAACAGCGGTGGCAGCATCAGGTGAAAGAAGTGCGACGTGCCGTGCGCAAGCCCGACGAGGCCGATCACTTCGACGTCGTTGCGCACCGGAACCGGAGCGGCCGTTGTGCTCATGCGAGGCAATGCAGGGAGAGCCGGGAAATGTAGCAGAGCAGGTGGCAGCCCCAGCCATAATGCGCGCCCGAACCGGGAGAGTGCATGAACCGCTGGACCAGGGCCGTCACCGTCGCCTCGATCGCCACACTGGCCGTCGTGGCCGCGCCCGCGAGCCGATCGCAGGGCGCCCTGGTGCCCGTGCGGATCATCGCGTTCAACGACTTCCACGGCCACCTCGAACCGGGCGAGAACGCCGTGGAAGTGCCGGATCCATCCGATCCGGCCAGGAAGCGGCGGGTTCGCGCCGGCGGCGCGGCTCACCTGGCGACGCTCGTCGCGCGGCTGCGCGCGGAACACCCGCAGCACGTCGTCGTGTCGAGTGGCGACCTCGTCGGCGCCTCGCCGCTGATCTCCGGCCTCTTCCACGACGAACCGACGATCGAGGTGATGAATGCGATCGGCATCGACTTCAACGCGGTCGGCAACCACGAGTTCGACCACGGCGTCGACGAACTGAAGCGCCTCGCGCAGGGCGGCTGCAGCGCGGCGAGCAGCACGCACCGGCAGAGTTGCCCCCTTCTCGCGTACGCCGGGGCGCGTTTCCCGTTCCTCGCCGCCAATGTGCTCGACCGCTCGACCGGCCAGCCGATCTTCGCGCCGACCTTCGTCAAGTCGATCGACGGCGTCCGCGTCGGCTTCATCGGCGTCGTCACGCGTTCCACGCCGGGCATCGTGGTGCCCAGCGGCGTCGCCGGCGTCCGCTTCGTCGCCGAGGCCCGTGTCCTCAACGAGCAGGCGAAGGCGCTGCAGGCCGAAGGCGTGCAGGCGATCGTGGCCGTCGTCCACGAAGGCGGCGAAGCCGATGGCGGCATCAACGACTGCGCCAACCCGCGCGGCGCCATCTTCGAGATCGAGCGCGAGCTCGACGCCGCGATCGATGCCGTGCTGTCCGCGCACACGCACCAGGGCTACAGCTGCAACATCGGCGGCCGGCCCGTCATCCAGGGCGCGTCGTTCGGCCGGCTGGTCTCGGTGGTCGACATCGCCGTCGACCGCACGACGGGCGATGTGGTGCGGTCGCAGACCCGTGCGCGCAACGTTCCGGTGGTGAACGGGGCCGAAGTCGATCCGAGGATCGCCGCGGACTTCCCGCCCCTGCCCGCGGACCCGACGGTCGCCGCCATCGTCGCGGCCTACCGCGATGCCGCGGCGCCGCTGGCGAATCGGCCGGTCGGCCGGATCTCCGCGCCATTCGAGCGTCGCCCGGGCGCAGGCGGCGACCATGCGCTCGGACGGCTGATCGCCGACGCGCAGCTGGCCGCCACGCGCGGCAGCGGCGCCGAAGTCGCGTTCACGAACCCGGGCGGTGTCCGCGCGTCGCTGCACGCGAGCGGAAGCGACGGCACGGTGACGTACGCCGATGCCTACGCGACGCAACCCTTCGGCAACAGCCTGGTGACGCTGACGCTCACCGGCGCGCAGCTGAAGACGCTGCTCGAGCAGCAGTGGAGCGTGGCCCGGCCGGAGCGCGTCCGGATCCTCCAGCCGTCGGTGGGCTTCGCCTACCAGTGGGACAGCCGCCGCCCTCACGGCAGCCGTGTCGAGGGCATGCGCCTCAACGGCCGGGCGGTCGACCCCGCGGAAGACGTGCGCGTGACCATCAACAGCTTCCTCGCCGCCGGCGGCGACAGTTTCCGCGTGCTGCGCGAAGGCCGGGACCGTGTCGGCGGGCCGCTCGACATCGATGCGTTCACCGAATTCCTCAAGGCCGAGTCGGCGCTTCGACCGCTCTTGCCGAAGTCGCCCGCGCGGATTCGCCGCACCGGCTGACGCCGGCTCTCGGCTCTGCGAAGTGCGATAATCCCGCCCCCTTCCCCGCAGGAACTTCGCATGCGCCGCACTCGTGCCGGTACCCGCGCCCGCCAGTCAGCCGACGCCTCCACGCTCGTCAAGATGGCCCGCCGGCTCTCCGAGTCCGGCAGCCGCATCGAGGACCAGCTCTGGCAGCGTCGCCTGATCGAGCTGATCAACGAACGACTCGCCCGCCGCAGCGACGACACGATCGAATCGGCGCTGGAGGAACTGGCGAGTTCCAGCCAGCGCGCGTACGACGACCTGGCCGACATGGCGGAGAGCTGCGCCGAATCGACGCTCGTCGAAATCGACGCCCGCGCGCACGATGTCCTGCTGCTCACCCTGCCGCTGCTCGCGTGGTCGCGCTATCGCCTGCCTGCGACCACGCTGTCCGCGGGCGTGGTCGAGAACCTCACCGCGCAGCTGTCCGGCCACCTCCTCGCGCGGGACACCCGGGTCGCCATCGCCGACCATCTGTATTCGATCGACCAGTTGCCGGAGGCGTTCTCCGACGTGCGCCGGCTCACCGAACAACTCGGTGACGCGGCCGTCGAGCGCGTCGCGCTGCACGTCGATCCGAAGAAGCTGCGCGAGCCGATCGCGATGCTGGCCGACACGCGCTACGTCCTGGCGGCCGTGGCGACACCGGCCGGCGGTCCCCTCTTCCACTGGCAGCAACTCGGCGTCGATCCGGACGCGAAGATCGAGGCGCTCGCCGCATTCCGCGAACAGGTCACCAGCGTCCTGCAGCCGGTGATGACCGGCTGCCGCTTCCGCGTGCTTTCGCCCAATGCGTTCCACGCGGCGCTGCGCTTCGCCGACCGCGAACTGCGCGAGTTCTCGCTCGAGGCGGCCGTCGCCTACCTCAAGCTCTCCTACGACTTCTCGCCCGGCAGCCTGTCCGCGGCCTACGGCATCTTCGGCGACCCCAACGGCCAGTCCGGGGCGGAAGTGCGCGTCGGCCTCGCAAAGTCGACCGACGAGGATGAAGTCGTCGAAGGCGTGGTCTGGCCCCTGCTCGGCGACGACGAGGAACCGACCATGGAAGAAGTCGAGAAGGCTCTGCGGGCGGTCGGCGTGGTCAAGTCGGTCGCGCATTCGCACCGCTTCCCGCTGGAGTTCTGCGACGACTGCGGGGCCCCGCTCTTTCCCACCGCGGCGGGCCACGTCGTGCACGCGGAACCGCCGGAAGAAGCCGAGGACCGGCCGGCGACTCCGCTGCACTGAGGGCGGATCAGCCGCGCGCGGGCGCCGCGCGGCCGCGCGTCAAAGCAGCCACTCGATCGGCAGGATCGACATCGCATCGACGCCGAGCCGCCGCAATGCGGTCGTGCCGGGTTCGGTGGTGTGCCGCCTGTCTCCCGCCGCGCTCCGCTCGATCCACTCGAGGCTGGTGCCATCCGATGCCAGCCGCACTTCCCAGGCGACCTGCGGAATCGTGGAATCGAATGCTGACGCAAGCGATCGGGCCAGCGACGGACTGTCGATCAGCAGGCCCATCTCGGTGTTCAGGCGCGCGGATCGCGGGTCGAAGTTGAACGAACCGACGAACACACGCGCGCCGTCGACGGCGAACGTCTTCGCGTGCAACCCCGACGACGAACTGGACCCGTAGCCCATCTTGTCGTCGCGCGACTCCTGCGCCGCGTTCGGCTTCAGTTCGAAGAGCCGGACGCCGGCCTTCAGCAGGTCGCGGCGGCGCTTCGCGTAGCCGGCGTGGACAGCCGCAACGTCGGAGGCCGCCAGCGAGTTGGTGAGGATGCGCACCTTGACGCCACGGCCCGCCAGGGCGACCAGGGCCGCGGTTCCGCCATCGCCCGGCACGAAGTACGGGGAGATGAGGTCGAGCGAGCGCTCCGGCGCGCCGAGCATCCGCACGAGCTCCGGAAACAGCAGGAGATCGATGCGACCTTCGGTGTCCAGTGTCTTGGCCGGATCGTCGTGCACGAGCCGGGCCGCCGCCCACTCGAAGGCCAGCCGCCGCGCGAGGAGGTCGCGCACGAACGGCGTTGCGCGAACGGCCTCGATGTACTCGACCGACTCCTTGTCCGCACGCGTCGCGCTGAACAGGGCAGCCAGTCGCGCTGCAGCGTCCGCGCCGGCCGGCGCAACGAAGGCCGCGGCAGGGTAAGCGGACGCGCTGTTCCAGTAGAGATCGAACTGCTTCGACACTTCCGGCACGGCCGGCCCCACCGCGGCGACGTCGAGGTCGGCGAAGAGCACTCCACTTCCCGCCCCGAAGTACTCATCGCCGATGTTGCGGCCGCCGACCACGGTGACCTGGTTGTCGACCGTGAAGGACTTGTTGTGCATGCGGCGGTTGAGGCGCGCGAAGTCGGTGAGATAGCCCGCCAGCCGCGAACCACGCTGCACGAACGGGTTGTACAGCCGCACCTCGATGTTCCGATGGGCGTCGAGCGCCGCGATGGTCGGATCGAGGCCGACGGTGTTGTTGTCGTCCAGCAGCAGGCGCACGCGCACCCCGCGCTCGGCGGCCTGCCACAGCGCCTCGAACATCAGGACGCCGACGGCATCGCCGTGCCAGATGTAGTACTGCGCGTCGATCGACTTTTCTGCCGCTGCCGCGAGGAGCACACGGGCGGCGAACGCGTCGCGCGGGTTCAGCAGCGGGTGGACGCCGGTCTGGCCGGGGTGGGCCACGACGTCGGCCTGCACCGCCCGTCCGAGCCGCGTGTCCGCCGTGTCTTCCAGCGCCTGCGTGGTCGCGCGACCGTCGAGCGACGGCAGGGCCGTCGCGCAGCCGCCCAGCAAGGCCGCGAGCACGGCGAGCCATGCCGGGAGAAAGGCTTGTCGAACGAGGAACACGCCGGCCTCCGATCACTCAGATCACTCAGATCACGCAGGAGCCCGACGATCGCTCGGCGCCTGACCCTCGGAATGCTACGTCCTCGCCGCCGTGCCCACGTCCGCCGGTCAGCCGCCGGAGCGTGTCAGTGCACGATCCGCTCGAAGGTGAACTCGCCTTTCCTGAAGTCAACCGGGATCACGTCCTTCGGGCCGAACCGGCCTTCGAGCACCAGCCGCGCGACCGGGTTCTCGATCTGCTGCTGGATCGCGCGCTTCAGCGGCCGCGCGCCGTAGAGCGGATCGAAGCCGACCTTCGCCACCTCGGCGAGCGCCGCGTCGCTGACGTCGAGCTTCATGTCCTGCGCGGCCAGCCGCTGCTCGAGGCGCTTCAGCTGGATCTTCGCGATCGCCCGGATCTGCGAGTTGTCGAGCGCGTGGAACACGACGATCTCGTCGATCCGGTTGATGAACTCCGGCCGGAAGTGCTTGCGCACCTCGCCCATCACCGTGTCCTTGATCACGTCCGGTTCCTCGCCCGCCAGCCGCTGGATCTCGTGCGAGCCGAGGTTCGACGTCATCACGATCACCGTGTTCTTGAAGTCCACCGTGCGGCCGTGCCCGTCGGTCATGCGGCCGTCGTCGAGCACCTGGAGCAGG
>CAYGXL010000150.1:0-6598 GCA_964353935.1 uncultured Burkholderiaceae bacterium
ACGTCGTTGGTGATGATCAGGAACTTGATGCCCATTTCGAGGAGGCGCGGCGTGATCGCCTCCACGATTGCGGTCTTGCCCGAACCCACCGGGCCGCCGACGCCGATACGCGTGATCTTCTTCGCCAAGTCCAGCCCCTTCAGTTCATGAACAGGCGCACGTGCGCCTTGACGTGTACCGCCGCCAGGATCTCGGCGAGCGGTGCGAAACCCGCCATGTCGGTGAGGCGCAACGCCGCCGCGGCCTCGTACGCAGAGTCCGCGCCGGCGTCGAGCCGGTAGAGGATCCGCTGCGTGTCGATGTGGCTGATCTTCATCAGCCGCAGCGCCGCGCTCAGGATCATCGCCGCGACGCCGTACTGGTGCACGACGAACGCGTCGCGCTCCGGCAGCCCCTGCGCGGCGAAGTTCACCGCGAGCGACACCGGGTAGCAGCCGGGCGTGGCGCCGGCTTCAATTCTCTCCCGCCAGGCCTTCAGGAGCGGCGAGCCGATCACCTCGGCGCCCATCTCGGCGAACTTCTTGCCCATGCGCACGGACATCGTCCGCGTCTCGCCCGAGAGCTTGCGCGCGTAGACGCGCTCGTCGATGCGGACGACCTCGTCCACTTCGCCGGCCATCGCGGCGCGATGCGCCCAGACGAGCGCGATGCCGTCGCCCTGCGCCGCCTGCTCGACCGCGGTGCGCGTGTACGCGTGCAGCGTCTCCGTGTCGGTCACCACCCGCTTCTGGATCGCCGATTCGAGGCCGCCCGAAAACGCGAACCCGCCGACCGGAAACATCGAGTCTCCGAACTGCAGGGCGCGGCCCAGCTGCGCGCCAATGCCCGGCGACGCCGCGCGGTGTGTCGTCGTCATTTGCTGCGCGGAGGACTGTCCGGACCGGCGCCCGTGCTCGGTTGAGTGTGCGGGTGAGCGTGCGAGTGCGAGTGCGTGTGCGGCTGGTCAGGCGAATGAGCGTGCGCATGCGTATGCGGCTCGTCCGGCGAATGAGCGTGCGTGTGCCCGTGCGAATGGACGTGCGAACCCGCGTGCGGGCGCGGGGTCGCGCTCACCGGAGGGCGGCCGTAGGTCTCGCCGGTCTCGCCGTCGACCGCGACGTACTCCTCCTGCGTGTGCGTATGCACCGGGCCCTCGGCGCCGCCGAAGAGCCGGCGCGACTCGTGCGGTGCCAGGTAAGGGACGATCTCGCCACCCGGCACGAACTCGTAGCGGATGCTCTCGAAGCGATGCGTCTTCATGACCGAAGACATCACCTTGCTGTCGACCGTGAGCGGCACGAAGACGCGGCTGCCCTTGACGAGCGCCGGCCAGTGCTGGTTGCCGAGCGCGTGGCCGAGCTCGACGCAGGTGCGCATGGCCAGCTCGGGCGCGGCATTCGCCATCCCGTCGAGGTGAATGATCATCACGTCGCGCAGGCTGATGCGCGCCACGACGGCGCGGGCAGCGGCTGCGTCCCAGACGAGCACGTCGCCGTCGCGCATGAACGTGCCGCGGTCGAGCGACACCGCGAGTTCCACGCCGCTCTTCGTCTTCTTGCGGAAGCGGTTCTTCTGCGCCTCCCAGTGATCGAGACCGAGCGGGTCCACGGTCGCGGCGGCGAGGCGCGCCGCCCATTCCGGATCGTCCGCATTGCCGAGTACCGCTTCGACGAGGATCACGGGGAAGCCACCTGTCAGCTGAAGAAGTACTTCTGGTTGAGCGAGACGGTCGTCAGGGGCTTGACCGTGGCGTGCTTACCGTCGACGGTGACGGCGAAGGTCTCGGGGTTCACCTCGATCGTCGGCGTGCCGGAGTTGCGGACCATGTCTTTCTTGCCGACCTTGCGGGTGTTGCGGATCGCCATGACCTGCCGATCCAGCCCCAGCTTCTTCTTGATGCCCGCCTCATGGGCCGCGGCAGAGACGAACGTGATGCAGCTGTCGGTCAGGGCCTTGCCGAACGCCCCGAACATCGGCCGGTAGTAGACCGGCTGTGGCGTTGGCAGCGACGCGTTCGGGTCGCCCATCAGCGACCAGCTGATGACGCCGTTCTTGAGCACGAGCTTCGGCTTCGCGCCGAAGAACGCGGGGTCCCACAGCACCAGGTCGGCGACCTTGCCGACCTCGACCGAGCCGAGCACGTGCGAGATGCCGTGCGCGATCGCCGGGTTGATCGTGATCTTCGCGACGTAGCGCAGGACGCGGAAGTTGTCGTTGCCCTTGGCATCTTCCGGCAGCTTGCCTCGGCCGGTCTTCATCGCGTCGGCGGTCTGGATCGTGCGCAGCCAGCACTCGCCGATCCGTCCCATCGCCTGCGAATCGCTCGACATCATCGAGATCACGCCGAGGTCGTGCAGCACGTTCTCGGCGGCGATCGTTTCGGCGCGGATGCGGCTCTCGGTGAACGCCACGTCCGACGGGATGTCGGGGCTGAGGTGGTGGCACACCATGATCATGTCGTACAGCTCCGCCTGCGAATTGATCCCGTAGGGGAGCGTGGGATTGGTCGAGGAAGGCAGTATGTTCGGCAAACCCGAGATCTTGATGATGTCCGGCGCGTGGCCGCCGCCCGACCCCTCGGTGTGGAACGAGTGAACGGTTCGTCCCTCGAACGCCGCGATCGTGTCCTCGACGAAGCCGGATTCGTTGAGCGTGTCGGTGTGGATGCACACCTGCACGTCCATGTCGTCGGCGACGGTGAGCGCCGAGCGAAGCACGGCCGGGGTGGTGCCCCAGTCCTCGTGGCACTTGAAGCCGACGGCGCCGGCCTCGACCTGTTCGACCAGGGCCGCCTTGCCGTGCCCATGGCCCTTGCCGAGGATGCCGACGTTGACAGGCCAGCCCTCGAAGGCGCGCAGCATCGTCCGGATGTTTCCCGGTCCCGGGGTGACGGTCGTCGCGTTCGACCCGTCCGAGGGCCCGGTGCCGCCGCCGATCAGGGTGGTGGTGCCGTTCGACAGCGCGGCCTGCGCCTGCTGCGGCGAAATGAAGTGGATGTGGCTGTCGATGCCGGCGGCGGTCAGGATCAGGTGCGCGCCCGAGATCGCATCGGTGGCGAGACCGCACTCCAGGCCCGGCGTCACGCCGTCCATCACCTGCGGGTTGCCGGACTTGCCGATGGCGCAGATGCGTCCGTCCTTGATGCCGACGTCCGCCTTCACGACACCCTGGATCGCGTCGATGATCGTCACGTTGGTGATCACCAGGTCGGGGGCGCCGCCCGAGCGGGTGATCCGGTTGTCCATGCCCATGCCTTCGCGCAGGCTCTTGCCGCCACCGAAGACGATCTCGTCGCCGGGCGCGCCGCGCAGGTCGCGCTCGATCTCGACGAAGAGACCGGTGTCGCCGAGGCGAATGCGGTCGCCGGTGGTTGGACCGAACAGGCCGACGTACTCGTTGCGTGAAATGGTTGCCATCGGAGTCCTTGCGTGGGGAGGTCTGCGGCTCAGCGCTTCTTCGCGGCCGGCGAGCGGAAGCCGCGCTTCGCGGCCAGCGCGACCGCCTTCGCCTTGCGCGCCTCGGCGGTCTTGCCGGCGGTGGCGCCATCGACCAGGTTGTTGAAGCCGTACACGGCGCGCTTGCCGAGGTAAGGCACCAGGTTCACCTCGCGCTCGTCGCCGGGCTCGAACCGGATCGCGGTCGACGCCGGTATGTTCAGGTGCTGCCCGAATGCGGCCGCGCGGTCGAACTCGAGCGCGCGGTTGACCTCGAAGAAGTGGAAGTGCGATCCGACCTGCACGGGACGGTCGCCGGTGTTGCGCACCTTGAGCGTGGTGACCGGCAGCTGCTCGTGAAAGGAGACCGCTTCCTTGCGGCAGACATAGCCGCCCACCGGAACTTTGGTCGTGGCCGGATCGACATTGGGCGCGAGGCTGGGGAAACTCTTGAGGACTGCCATGGGTTACGCTCCTCTCACCACGTTCACTGAATCGGCGTATGAACCGTCACGAGGCGGCTGCCGTCGGTGAACACCGCCTCGATCTGCACCATCGGAATCAGGTCGGCGACGCCGTCCATGACGTCGGCCTTGGTGAGCGCGGTGCGCGCTTCCTTGGTCACCTCCGCGATCGTCTTGCCGGCGCGCGCGCCGTCGAGAGCAGCCGCCGAGATGACCGCGACGGCCTCCGGGTAGTTGAGCTTGAGGCCCTTCGCCTTGCGCTTCAGCGCGACGTCGGCCAGCATGTAAACGAGGAGTTTGTCGAACTCCCTGGGCGTGAGTTGCATGGGGATCCCCTTCTGGGCAGCCAGGCGACAAGCGATCAAGCAAGGCAAGTTGGTTTCGACAATTTACGTACACACCCCGACTCCGTCAAACTCTCATTTCGTCGAAACCGAGCTAACAGATGACCGAAATGGCAGCGGACCGCACTGCGACCCCGGCGCAGGTGTCCGACCGGACCATCCTGCTGCTCGTCGCCGCCTATGCCGCGGCATTCATCGTGTTCGGACTCGCCGTCGACGGTCCGGCCGCCGTCGCGCGCGGCCTGATTGCGATCACCACGTCGCGCGACACCCTCCTCACCGACTACTTCGGCATCGGCGGGATCGGCGCCGGCTGCGTCAACGCCGGCCTGCTGACGCTCTGCGCATGCTTCATTTATGACAGGACCGACGCGAAGATGACCGGGGCGTCGGTCGCGTGCCTCTTCCTGGTGCTCGGCTTCGCGCTGTTCGGGAAGAACCTGCTGAACGTCTGGCCCATCGTCTTCGGCGTGGCGCTCTACTCGCGCTTCAAGGGCGAGACGTTCGCGACGAACATCAACACCGCGTTCTTCGGCGTCGCGCTCGCGCCGATCTTCTCCGAGATCCTGTTCAGCGGCACCCTCACCGCGGCCGTCAGCGTGCCGCTGGCCCTCGCCACCGGACTCGTGATCGGCTTCGTGCTGGTGCCCGCCGCGGCGCAGGTCGCCAAGGCCCACATGGGATTCAGCCTCTACAACATGGGCTTCGCCGCGGGCCTGGTGGGCACGCTGGTCGTCGCGCTTTACAAGTCATATGGCTTCGTGCCGGACCCGGTCTTCGTCTGGACGACCGGAAACAACCTCCTGCTCGGGTCGTTCCTCGCGCTGCTGTTCGGCTCCATGATCGCCATCGGATTCGCGTTCGACCGGCGCGTGCCGTCCGGGCTGAAGAAGGTGATCGCGACGACGGGCCAGTCGCCCACCGACTTCATCGCCATCGCCGGAATCGGACCGACGTTCGCCAACATGGGACTGTGCGGCGCGATTGGCATGGCCTACATCCTGGCCGTCGGCGGCGAGTTCAATGGCCCGGTGATCGGCGCCATCTTCACGATCGTCGGCTTCGCCGCGTTCGGCAAGCACCCGCGCAACATCGTTCCGATCATGGCCGGCGTGTTCCTGGGTTCACTCGCGAAACCGTGGAACGTGGACGATCCATCGATCCTGCTCGCCGCGCTCTTCGGGACGACGCTGGCACCGATCGCGGGTCGCTTCGGGTGGCACTGGGGTGTCGTCGCCGGATTCGTGCACTCATCCGCCGCGCTGACGGTGGGTCCGATTCACGCCGGGCTCAACCTGTACAACAACGGCTTTGCGGCCGGCATCGTCGCGTCCGTGCTGGTGCCGGTCATCCTGGCCATCCAGTCCCGGACCCGGAGCGCGGTCGAGCCGGCGTCGGCGTCCGATGCCGCCGCTTCACCCGAACGGGAGAAGTGAGCCGCGCCTACTCGCGCCTTTGACCCGCGCGTTCGCCGCGCACCCGCCGCGCGACGAACGCCGGAGCCAGCGCGTCAGAAGCGGCTGACGAAGTTGAAGCCGACCAGCGGCGCCAGGTCGAAGTTTTCCTCGCGCACGAGTGTGCCGGACGGCCCCTCGACCTTTACCTTCCCGTTGGCAACGACGCCGCCGTACAGGTTCAGTGTCCCCGAGGTGCCCACGTTCACCCGAGCGCGGAGGAAGACCGGCACGCCGGAGATCTCGCCGATCCCGTTGGCCACCGGACCGCTCTCGCTCAGGCGGAAGCGTGTATTGCGAACGGCGGCGCCGAGGCCGAGCGCCCAGCCGCTGTCGAACTCGTAGTCGAGCTCGAGGCCGGCCGGCCCCGTGGGTCCGGCGGCCAGCGGGTTGACCAGCCGCCAGTTGCGGTCGAAGCGCCAGTTGACGATGAGAAACGGAACGACGTTGGTCTTCTCGAGGCGTTCGAAGGCCCCGACACCGAGCCCGAGCTGGTTGCCGTCGGCGTAGACCTTGACGGCCGTCATCGTGGCGCCCCAGACCAGCGAATCGCTCGACGCCGCGCCGTTCTCCTTGAACCAGTCGAACGACGGCGTCACGCCGAGCACCCAGCCGTCGCTAGTCGCGAACGAAAACGGCGTCGCCACGCCGTAGCGTTGCACCTTGTCCCAGGGTGCCACACCGCCGAACGCCACCGGCTTGTCGAACGAATAGTCGAAGTAGTCGAAGTTGAGGGTGACCCCGGCGCGCGTGCCGCCGCCGAGATCGCGGGTCGTGCCGAGCCGCGCGATGACCCCGCCGACGCTCATGTCGCCACCGGCGTCGAGGCTGGCATCCTCGAACACCGGCGAGACCGAGACGAACGAATTCCAGCTGGAGCCCTGGGCGTGCAGCGGCGCCGCCCAGGCGAGTCCGATGGTCGT
>CAYGXL010000151.1:0-6591 GCA_964353935.1 uncultured Burkholderiaceae bacterium
CGGGAGTGCCACGGCGACCTGCACCTCGCCAACATCGTGCTGCTCGACGGCGCGCCGGTTCCTTTCGACGGCATCGAGTTCAACGACGAACTGCGGTTCATCGACGTGATCTGCGACGTCGCGTTCACGTTCATGGACCTGATGGACCACGGCGTTCCGCACTTCGCGTGGCGGCTCGTCGGCGGCTACCTCGAGCGAACCGGCGACTACGAAGGCCTGTCCGTGCTCCGCTACTACGCGGTGTACCGCGCGCTCGTTCGCGCCGAAGTCGCCCTGATCCGGCATCGGCAGCCACAGCTGAGGCGCCAGGTGCGGCTGCGCGAGCACACTTCCTTCGAACACTACCTGGCCCTGGCCGAACGCCTGAGCCGTCCGGGAGCGCGGGCGCTGGTGGTGATGACCGGACTGTCGGGCTCGGGCAAGTCGACCGTCGCGCTCGAACTCGCCCAGCAGCTCGGGGGCCTGCGCGTCCGTTCCGACGTGGAGCGCAAGCGGCTGTTCGGGTTCGCGCCGCAGGACCGCACGGCGCGCGACGTTTACACCGCCGAGGCCACCGTTCGCACCTACGACCGGATGGCGCAGGTCGCGCGCGCGACGCTCCTGGCCGGCGTCCCGGCGGTCGTCGACGGTGCCTTCCTGAAGCGCGTTGAGCGGGATCGCTTCCGCGCGCTGGCGCGGGAACTGGGTGCTCGCTTCACGCTGGTTTCGTGCGAAGCGCCGGTGGACGTCCTGCGCGCCCGGGTGGCGGCGCGCCATCGCGCGGGCCGCGACGCCTCCGAGGCGGATGTCGATGTGCTGGAGCGGCAGCTTGGGTGGCAGCAGCGCCCGGCGCCCGACGAGGACGCCGATTGCGTCCACGTCGACACCCAGGAGTGGGCAGCCGTCGAAGAACGCTGCCGATCGCTCGCGGAGTCCTTGACGAAGGACCATCGGTAGTGCGATGTTGATCGCCGCGTAGCGAGCGGCGACTTCGGGAGACTTCGATGAAGCGAGTGACGGGAATCGGCGGCATCTTCTTCAAGGCGAAGGATCCCGAGGCGCTGCGGGTGTGGTACCAGCTTCACCTCGGCATCGACGTGCAGGAATGGGGCGGCGCGGCGTTCTCATGGACCGATGCCGAAGGCAAGCCGGCTGGCGGCACCACGATCTGGACCATCGCCGAAGCCGGTGGCGATTTCTTCGCGCCGAGCGAGGCGTCGTTCATGGTGAACTACCGGGTGGCCGACCTGCACGGGCTCCTCGGCGCGTTGCGCTCCGAAGGCTGCAACGTGCTCGATAAGGTCGAGGAGTCCGAGTTCGGCAAGTTCGGCTGGGTGATCGATCCGGAGGGCAACAAGGTCGAGTTGTGGGAGCCGCCGCCGGGGCAGTAGGCGCGTCGAAACGCTGATCTTCGACAAGAGAAGCCGGCCGGACTTCCGATTTACTGGACGCTGCCGCGGGTGGCCGACGAAACGCGACGCCCCAATCACCGGAGGATCCATGCCAGCGAGAATCGACTTCTCCCAGCTCACCTTGATGGACACGCTCGACATGGCCACTCTCATCGAGGTCGAGGCGTTCAAGCGGTACAACCTGTTCGTCGAACAGATCGGAAGCTCCACCGATGCCGGGGCGTTCTTCCAGTCGATGGCCGGGAACGAGAAGAAGCACGCGGATGAACTCGCCGAGCGCCGACATGCACTGTTCGGGGACGCTCCCGCGAGCGTCAAGCTCGACGACATTTTCGATGTGGAGGCCCCCGACGTCGGCTCGACGCGCTGGAACATGTCGGGGTTCAATGCGTGCCAGGTGGCTCTGTACTCCGAAAAGAAGGCCTTCGAGTTCTACGACCGGGCCCTTCGCACCGTGAAACATCCGGACGTCAAGGCGCTGTTCGAGGAGTTGCGGGACGAAGAAGCCGAGCACGTCCGCATGGTCGAGGAGATCATCGCGAAGCTGCCGCCGTCGGCCAAGGTCGACGTGGAGGACGAGGACGACACCGAGTCGCGGATGGGTTTCTAGACCGGGGGCGGCAACACCCGTCCCAGCCGCCGGCCCGCATCAGACGACCGGCTTCCTGCCTTCCTTCGGCTTCGTCGGCAGCTTCTCCGGCTTGTTCGGCCCCCAGACGCGGCGGTAGTAGGTGTCGGCCAGCTGCAGCGCGCCGACCGGGTTGTGCGCAAGCACGCGGTCCTTGGTCACCAGGGTCGTGACCAACCCCAAGGAGTGCTTGATGAACAGGCTGTCGTGCCCGACGCACAGGCCCATGATGACGTTGAGCTCGCAGCCCGCGCGGTTGAGCAGTTCGGCCTGCGAGATCGGGTTGCACATCGGCTCGAACGTGCCTGGACGGATTTTCTCTTCGTCCTTCAGCCCGATCTCCTCCTTCGGCACGCCGCCGTTCTTGCACGCGACCGACACCACGTCGAGCCCGTGGCTCTCGAGGATCGCGCTGAACACGCGCGCGAGGTCGACGAACGAGATGCACATCGCGATGCCGACCTTGCGGAACCCCATCCGGGTGGCGAAGTGGCAGATCTCCTCGACCCGTGTCCACTTGCAGTAGCCCTCGCTCTCGACCACCGCGGACACCTGGGCGACGCGCTTGTCGAACGGGTCGCCGTAGGCCTCCCAGGCCTCGGCGATGCCTTCCGGGTCGACCTTGGACGGGCAGAACCCCGGCCCGCGCTCGTCGCCCTCGCCCTGTCGACACGCGCGCACGGTGCTCGGGCAGTAGGCGCAACCCGGGGTTTCGTAGGTCATGAGAGTGTCTCCACGGGCAACCTGTCAGGCCGCCCCAAGGTTCGCGCGCATCGCAAATGGAATGGCGACAACTTATGGGATGGCGGGATCGACTTCTTGACGAAGCGCAGACCCGCGCGTCGCCGTCGACCCGTCGGTGACGGCCGTTCCCGATAGAGTGAGTCGATGCGAGCGCAAGGAAACGCCCCTTTCGTGCTGCGCGAGACCCGCCTCGGCGATGTCGGCTGGGTCATCCATCGCCAGGCCGTGCTGTACGAACGCGAATACGGCTGGGACATCACCTTCGAGGCGCTGCTGGCGGAGATCGGCGCCGCGTTCATCCGCAACTTCGATCCCGGCGGCGAGCGCGGCTGGATCGCCGAACTGGACGGCGCTCCGGTCGGTGCCGTGTTCTGCGTGCGCGCCAGCGCCGACGTGGCCAAGCTCCGCCTGCTGCACGTGGAGCCGCAGGCCCGCGGCCTGGGCATCGGCGCCGCGCTGGTCGACGCGTGCATCGCCTTCGCGCGAGACAAGGGCTGCGCGAAGCTGACCCTGTGGACCAACGACGTGCTCGTCGCTGCCCGGCGAATCTACGAGAGCCGAGGCTTCCGGCTGACCTCCGAGGAGCCGCACCATTCGTTCGGCAAGGACCTGGTCGGCCAGTACTGGGAACTCGATCTCGAGGCGGCGACGTCCCCGCGCTGACTCGGCCGGAGCGACGACGGCCGAGCTGAGCGGTGCACGATCCGTCGCCCGGCGGCGCGTTGCACCTGGAACCAACGCCGAAGAGCGCCGGCCGCCTCAGTTCGCGAACGTCTTCTTCAGGAAAACGACCGCCGCCTGCGCGGCCTTGTCGCGCGCGCGCGTGCTGCCCTCGACCGTGGCGCCGACCGCAGTGCAGTTCTTGAGTGCCGTCGTGTAGGCCTCGCCCTGCAGTCGCGCTCCGGTCGTCCGGTCGTACGCGTAAAGGGTGTCGATGTCGATTTCAACGGGGCAATCGGGCTTGGTGCGCGTCGCGCCGCGGATGTAGTAGCGCTTGGGATCGTCCGAATCGAATTTGTGCTGCGCCCCTTCGAGCACGACGAACTCGACCGGCGTGCCCGCCTTGCCGATCTTGTCGGCGTAGTCCTGGCACGGCCCGATCGGTGTGTAGTCGTCGGCGTCGCCATGGATGAACAGCATCGGCGCCTTCGAGAACACGCCGGGCTTCACGACCAGTCGGAAGACTCCGGCGCAGCCACCGGAGTAGGTTTGAATGGCGGCGGCGTACCGCAGGCCATCCGGCAGCTTCTGGGAGCCGATGATCCTCTCGACGGACGCGCGCAGCGTCGCTGTGCCGCCGCGCGAGAAGCCCATGAGAGCAATTCGCTGCCCGTCGATGCGGGGGTGCGTGGCGAGAACGCGGAGCGCGGCGAACGCGTCGGCGACGTCCGCCGTGAACGGCACCTGCGACTGGTCCTCGGCGGTGCTCTGCACGCCGCGGGGGCCGAACATGTCGAGGGTGAACACGGCGATGCCGGCGGCGTTGAACTGCTTCGGCCAGTAGTCGAGCTGCGCGCTGTAGATGCCTCCCGACCCGTGCAGCAGGACGACGGCCGGCACCTTGTCGCTGCCGGGCGGCAGGAACAGATGGCCGACGATGTTCACCGTCTCGCCGGTCTTGTTGCCTTGCATCAGCTCGGCGAGCACCTTGGGCGTCCAGCTCGCAAAGGCGTAGCGGCCGTTCGGCGCTCCGTTCGCGAACGTGGTCACGACCTCGGGCGCCTGGGCATGGGCGATGAAAGCCGCGCAGAAGCCCGCGAAGGCGGCGAACGCGCGGACGCAACGCTTCATTGAAGCAGGGACATGCATGGCGACTCCTCGACGTGACGCTCCCCGACTCGGTCGCGTCCCGGGAAATGGTTGCGAGCGCGATCGAGCCCGCGGCTGGCCAGCCCGCCCGTGCCGATGACCAGACCGCATCGTCACCCTCCGGGCGGACCCCGATCCAATCGTCCGAGGGCGCACGCTGGCGGCAATTGATCCAGCGCAACGACACGCGGCTCCGCTGAGCTTGAGTGAGTCAATACGCGTTCCGGCGCCGAAGCCGCGAGCGCGCTCACCCTTCCGTACGGGCAGTCGGTGGCTTGCAGCCGAGGGCGCAATGGAGCGAATCGAGGAACAGCGTTACCAGGGACTCAGCCCGTTCGAGCTCAAGAACAAGCTGGTCGAACTCGCCAAGCACCGCGGCGAGCGCCTGATGCTCAATGCCGGCCGCGGCAATCCGAACTGGATCGCGCTCGAGCCGCGCGCGGCGTTCTTCTGCCTGGGCGAGTTTGCCGTGGGCGAGGCGCGGCGGGTTGCGCTCGGTCCCGATTTCGGCGGCCTGCCGAAACGGCGCGGCATCGCGGATCGGCTGCGTGCGTTCCTCGCCGAACGCCCCGCGGCGCCGGGCCGCGCGCTGCTCGAAAGAGGCATCGACCACGCGCGGCGGACGCACGCGTTCGATCCGGACCTGCTGCTCGGCGAATGGGTCGACGGGATCCTCGGCGACCACTATCCGCTGCCGGTGCGCATGCTGGAGCACGCCGAAGTGCTGGTGCGTGACCACCTCGTCGCGGAGCTCTTCGCGGGCGATGCGTCGGCGGGCCGCTTCGATCTGTTCGCGGTCGAGGGTGCGAGCGCCGGCATCACCTACGTTTTCCAGTCGCTCGTGAACTCGCGGCTGCTGGCGCCGGGCGATCGCGTCGCGGTCGGCGTGCCGATCTTCACGCCGTATCTCGAAGTGCCGCGGCTGCCCGAATACCGCTTCGAGCTCGTCGAGATCGCGCAGGACGAAGCCGCGGGATGGCGCTACCCGCCGTCGCAGATCGAGAAGCTGCGCGATCCGCGCGTCAAGGCGTTCCTCGCCGTGAATCCGTCGAACCCCACCGCCGTCGCGATGGATCCCGAGAGCGTCGCGCGCGTCGGGCAGATCGCGCGCGAGCGGCCCGACCTCATCGTCATCACCGACGACGTCTACGCATCGTTCGTCGACGGCTACCGCTCGCTCGCGGCGGTGGCGCCGCGAAACACGATCGTCCTGTACTCGTTCTCGAAATTCTGGGGCGCCACCGGGCTGCGTCTCGGCATCGTCGGCCTGCACGAGGCGAACCGGCTCGACGAGCGCCTCGCGGCCGCGTCGGGCGACGCGCTGGCGTCGGCGCGCGCCCGCTACGGCGCCGTGTCGACGACGCCGGAGGCGATGAAACTGATCGATCGGATGGTGGCCGACAGCCGCGCGATCGGCCTGAACCACACGGCCGGGCTGTCCTCGTCGCAGCAGGTGCAGATGACGCTGTTCGCGCTCGACGGCCTGCTCGACGCCGGCCAGGGCCGCAAGCGCGTCGCGCGCGGCATCGTCCACGGTCGCTTCGATCGGCTCTACCGGGGCGCCGAGCTCGAGCCTCCCGCCGACCCGCTCCTGACTCGCTACTACGCCACGCTGGACATCCCCGCGCTGGCGCGAACCCGATACGGCGATGCCTTTGCGGAGTGGCTCGTGGCGAGCTTCGAACCGATCGACTTCATCGTCCGGCTCGCGGAGGAGCGGGGCATCGTGCTGCTGGACGGCGGTGGCTTCGATGCGCCGCGGATGTCCGTGCGCGTCTCTCTCGCGAACCTGCCCGACGATGCGTACGAGCCCATCGGTCGAGGCATCGCCGACCTGCTCGCCGACTATCACGCGCAGTGGCGCTCCGGACCGGCGGGCGCGTCCGCTGGCTAGAATGCGCGGACCATGCATCCATTACAGGCGCTCTTCGACAACAACCGCGCTTGGTCGCAGCGCATGCGCCGCAGCGATCCCGAGTTCTTCGCGCGCCTGTCGCGCCAGCAGTCGCCCCGCTTCCT